>JAVBVG010000109.1:0-5228 GCA_031554415.1 Rikenellaceae bacterium
GCAAAGGCGCGAAATCCGGTGCGCCAGGCGTTGGTGTCGTCGACGGGGACTTTCTGGGACACGGTCGTGATCTGCGCCCTCACGGGCCTCGTCATCGTCAGCAGCATAATCGCCCATCCCGACATCGACTACACGCAGGGAGCCGCACTCACCAAAGCCGCTTTCGGAAAGATACCCGTCGTGGGACCGGTGATATTGTCGGTCGGCATCGTAACATTCGCCTTCTCGACCATCCTCGGCTGGAGCTATTACGCCGAGAAGTGCATCGAGTACCTGGGCGGCAAGCGGTGGATCAAGCCCTACCGCGCGGCCTACGTCGCGGCGATCTATCTGGGTTCGGTGATGAACCTGGCGCTGGTGTGGAACCTGGCCGACATAATGAACGCCCTGATGGCCATTCCAAACCTCATAGCGCTGCTGCTGCTTTCGGGCGTCCTCGTCCGCGAGTCGCGCAAATACCTTTGGAACGACAACCTCGAAGCTGAAGACGCCGATAATGATAAATGATTGATGGTTGATGTCTGGTAATGAATCTTTTTGTTATTTTGATTAACCATTGACCGTTAATCATCATTTTAAGGAATTAAGCCGGACCGTCGCCTTGACGAAGGCCAGCGCGCCTATCTTCGACAGCTCCACCTCGGTGTCGGCGAACAGGGGATTCTCGCCCGCCAGAACGGCCATCCCCTTCTTTTCCGACTTGCGGATATAGCGCACCGCGATGTACTCGCCCGCCGAGGTTTCGACCGAAACCAGGTACATCTCACCCCAGAATATCTCCGAAACATCTTTCAGCTGGCGGTACAGCACCAGATCGCCGCTCCGCAGCACGGGGCTCATCGAGTCGCCGACGACGCGCACCGCCCCGTCGCATTTCGGCATACGGGGGATGCTGATATATCCCTCCGCCGTAGGCCGCCGCGTGCGCCTGAACAGCTGCGCCAATCCCTCAACATTGTCCATATCGTAGACCGGAACGCTCTCGGGAAAGAGCGCCGGGGTTTCCTGCATCCTGACGGCGTGCTCGGTCTCGGGCATCAGCATAGGGGCGTTTTCCCCCTCGAGCCACAGCGGATTAAAGTTAAATTTTTTAACCAGACATTTTTTATTCCGTTCAGACAGAGAGGATTTGCCGCGCTCGATCATCGAGATGTTCTCTTTGCGGCAGTCGAAAATGTTTGCCAATTCTTCCTGCGTGATACCTAAGTACTTGCGCGCCTGCTTTAAACGTGATTCCATAATGTTCTAAAACGGTTTATTAATATAAAGTTTGGTCAGAAGTTAAACAAAGTTAAATAATTTAACTTATGTTTGCTGTGTAAAGTTAAATAATTTATTTTTTGATGCCGTATCGCAGGCCGATATATCGTTCAAAAATCGTATAACATCCCCGGGCGGCGCGGCATTTAACTTTACGACCTGATTTACGAACAAACTAACTTCAGACCGAAAATGATCGAGATCACGAGCGAAATTTACCGCGCCGTCGCAGGCCGGCTGAAAGAGGAGATCGGCACCGCCGGGTATTTCAACGGCACCGTCGAGTTCGAAACCGAAGAGTTCTACTCGAAACTCACCCTTACGGCCATCGTTTACCGCCGCAGCGAGATTTTTCCCGAAGGGGTCGGGCGCCCGATCGCCGATATCGTCCCCGTGTGGTGGGAGTTCGCCACCGTGCAGGAGTTCGGCGAAACGCTCAACGATTTCTCCTTTTCGGAGCTGAAACAATATCTTATAGAACACGAATAATTACCCGCGATGTCGCGGCGTTCAGGCATGGTGCGGACAAAACCGCCCGTCTTACGGGGAGGACGCTCCCGTCCCGCCTGCCGGACGCCGATCAAAGCCGGGGATTCCGCAGGATCCCGTCCCGCCGGAGGACGCTCCGATTCAGGGATCCCGGACCCCGGCAGACATCAAATCAATTACGAATTTCAAATTACGAATGACGATTTACAACGCGCTTAACAATTCGTAATTTTTAATTCGTAATTTCAAACTTTTATGTCCAACAACCATACCGCGCCCGCGTTCGGGGATTTCGCGCGGGAAATGTTCCCGTTCCTCGAACTGCGCCCCTTCCACGAAAATTATTACCGCCTGCTCCAGGCGTTTGCCGACGGACGCATCCGCCGTCTGATGATAACCGTGCCGCCCCAGCACGGTAAATCGCTCGGGGCCTCCGTGCTGCTGCCCGCCTACATCCTCGGCCTCGATCCCGACCGCCGCATTGCAATAGCGTCTTACAATAAATCATTGGCGTCGCGTTTCAACCGCCATGTCCAACGTATGATCGAATCGTTTCGTTACCCTAAGGTATTTCCCGATACGACAATTAAAAAAGGAGGGTCCACCCATCGGAGTTATGTCCGCGCAGGCGACCATGTCGAGATCGTCGGCCATGAGGGCGAATTATTTTCGACGGGGCGCGGCGGTCCTCTCACCGGCAATCGGGTGGATACTTTGATAATGGACGACCTTTATAAGAACGCCAAGGAGGGCAACTCTCCCAGGATTCGTGAAGGTTGCTGGGATTGGTACACCTCGGTCGTTCGCACGCGCATGCACAACGACTCGTCGGAGCTGATCGTTTTCACGCGCTGGCACGAGGAGGATCTCATCGGGATGATATATGCTCGCGAGGAGGTTGTTCCGCTCACATCGTGGGCCGATCTCGACGGCCGTCCGGCCGGCAGCTGGCTTCATCTCAATCTCGAGGCCCTGAAGGATTCGCCGCCTTCCGAGATAGACCCGCGCGTTTTTGGGGAGGCCCTTTGGCCCGAGCGGCACAGTGTCGAACTTTTGCTGACAAAGCGGGCTCTCGATCCGGTTCAGTTCGAGTGTATGTACCAGGGTCGTCCTTCTGCTCCTCAGGGGTTGCTTTACGGCGTCGGGTTCAAAACCTACGGGGTGCTTCCTCGCGATCTGGTAAAGCACGCCAACTATACCGATACCGCCGACATGGGCGACGATTACCTCTGCTCGGTCTGCTATTCGGTGGGGTTGGATGAGTTGATTTATGTTACCGATGTGGTATATTCGGCTGAGGGCATGGAGATTACTGAAGAGCTCGTCGGGGATATGCTGGCTCGCAACGGAACCCGTACAGCCAATATCGAGAGCAACAACGGCGGGAAAGGGTTTGCGCGTTCGGTACAGCGCCTGGTTCCCGGAGTAAAGATCGAGTGGTTTCATCAGTCGGGCAACAAGGAGGCTCGCATCCTGTCCAACTCGGCCACCGTGCTTCACAAGCTTCGGATGCCCCATGATTGGAACAAATTATGGCCTCAATTCCATCATCACGTGACGACCTACCGCCGCCTGTTCCGGGCCAACCGCTGGCACGACGCGCCGGACGTGCTGACCGGCATCGTCGAAAAGGAGCTGGAAGAAAAGAAGGAAAAGAAGATAAAAGCATTATCTTATAAAGAATGATTTTTCCACTTTGCCAGCCAAAAGTGGAGCAAAACCGGCCCATTTTCCAAAAAGCTATTTCGTTCTGCCTGAAATGGTACGATCTTGAGTTGCACACATGATTGAATTCCATTTTAGTCGGCGTCTGCATCCACGATTTTTGAAAAGTGTGGGATTTGCGCACAAGCTGACGCTTGTATTGAATATATGTTATAGGTGTGAAAAGAAACCCCTCTTTCCCGATGCGGAGAGAGGGGTTTTCTTATATGGGCGCCGAGCGTTATAAAATTTACTTATGTGATTTTATTTTACGATAAAAGTTTTTTACCTTTGCAGGCCCGCAAAAATAAAAACATGAAGGCACATTAAAAATCAGCACAAAAATACACAAATATATTAACTAAAAACTCAAAACAAGGTGGATTCATTAAGCTACAACCGAAACCACCGAAGGGGGTTGAGCTCACCGACGGAGGCCCGCAAGTCGGCCGTAGGCCGGGGCGGAGAAAGCCGACGGAGGTAACAAAAAAAGAACAGATAAAGATACAATTATATATTAACTAAAAACTCAAAACAAGGTGGATTCATTAAGCTACAAAACAATCTCCGTCAACGCGGCCACTGCTAAAAAAGAGTGGTACGTAATTGACGCGAACGGAGAAGTGCTCGGACGCCTCGCCTCGCAGATCGCCAAGATTCTGCGCGGGAAGAACAAGCCCGACTTCACGCCGCACGTCGACAGCGGCGACAACGTAATCGTCATCAACGCCGAAAAAGTGCGCCTCACGGGCAAGAAAATGACCGAAAAGGTATATCTGCGCCACACGGGTTATCCCGGCGGCCAGCGTTTCGCAACTCCCGAAGAGTACCTCGCAAAACGCCCCGCCGTCGTTATCGAAAAGGCTGTCAAAGGAATGCTCCCGCGCACCAGGCTCGGCGCCGTACAGCTCAAAAACCTCAAGGTTTACGCAGGCGGACAGCACCCCCACGAGGCTCAGGCTCCCAAAGTAATCAAACTCAGCGAAATCAAGTAGTCATGGAAATCACAAATACAGTAGGACGCCGCAAAGCCGCGGTCGCACGCGTGTTCGTCAAGCCCGGTAAAGGCGCGATCACCATCAACAAAAAGCCCATCGAAGTGTATTTCCCGCTCGAGATATTCCAGTATGTCGTCAAACAGCCCCTGCTGGTGCTCAACGCCACCGAGAGCTACGACATCACCATCAACCTCACCGGAGGCGGCATCAAGGGACAGGCCGAAGCGGCACGCATGGGTATCGCCCGCGCTCTGTGCGAGATCGATCCCGAACTCCGCCCCGCTCTCAAAAAGAACGGATTCCTCACACGCGACTCGCGCGAAGTCGAACGTAAGAAACCCGGTCAGCCTGGAGCGCGCAAGAGGTTCCAGTTCTCCAAACGTTAGTTTTCCGCGGAAACGGGCCGTCTGCTTCCTTCTACTCCAAAAATGCTCGGTCATGTACTTCAGTACATTTCCTCGCATTTTTCTCGAGAGCGTCGCATACGACCCATTTCCACGAAAAACTGTTGGAACGGCGTCGGATAACCACCACTCTGACGAAAACGTGGCAACGGCCACGGCGGATTTAATAGTGTCAAAATTAATTCGCCGTCGGCGTTCCGACAAAAGTTATAAAACGGGAGGGACTGCCGGGAAAGCGCTACCCGTCCGTTGGTGTAAATTACTTATAAAAATAAAAAATGGCAAGAACGAATTTTGAGCAGCTGCTCGAAGCCGGAGTACACTTCGGTCACCTGAAACGCAAATGGAACCCCAAAATGGCTCCCTACATCTT
>JAVBVG010000088.1:0-8308 GCA_031554415.1 Rikenellaceae bacterium
GTGCAGCCTGTGGCCGCTGGCCGAAAAAAGCATCGTCGAAACGCTGCCTGAGGCCATTTTAAAACAGCAGGAGCTGATGCCCCTGCGCGACGCCCTTTTCAACATACATTTTCCGCAAAGCCCCGCGCTGCTCAAGGCCGCCGAGTACCGCCTCAAGTTCGAGGAGCTGTTCGGCATCCAATTGGAAATCCTGTCTAAACGCAGCGTCAGGATGATGCGCGCCGACGGTTTCATCTTCTCGCGCGTAGGCGATTATTTTAATAGTTTCTGGGAACACAAGCTGCCTTTCCCCCTGACGGGGGCGCAGAAAAGAGTCATTAAGGAAATACGCGCCGACACCGTCGGCGGGCACCAGATGAACCGCCTGCTGCAGGGCGACGTGGGGAGCGGAAAGACGCTCGTGGCGCTGGTATCGATGCTGCTGGCAGCCGACAACGGTTTCCAGTCGTGCATGATGGCACCCACGGAAATACTTGCCCGCCAGCATTTTGCCTCTATAACGCGCATGACCGAAGGCTTGGGTATCCGCGTCGCCATTCTGACCGGAGCGTCTAAAGCCGCAGAACGGCGGGAAGCCTTAGAAGGGATTGTCAGCGGAGAGATTCAGATTCTTTTAGGTACGCACGCGCTGATCGAAGACCGCGTGCAGTTCGCGAACCTGGGCCTTGTCATCATCGACGAACAGCACCGTTTCGGGGTCGAGCAGAGGGCGAGGCTCTGGACCAAGAACCAACAGCCGCCGCATATCCTCGTGATGACCGCCACGCCCATCCCCCGCACCCTCGCCATGACGCTCTACGGCGATCTGGAAGTCTCCGTCATCGACGAACTTCCGCCGGGACGCCAGCCCATAAAGACGATGCACCGCACCGACGCCGAACGCCTCGCGCTGTGGGGTTTTATGAAGCGCGAGATCGCAAAGGGGCGGCAGGCGTATGTGGTCTACCCTCTTATCAAAGAGTCGGAAAAGATGGACTACAAGGACCTGTACGACGGCTTCGAGAGCATCAGCCGCGACTTCCCGCGGCCGCAGTACCAGGTCATTGCAGTCCACGGCAAGATGAAGGCCGAGGACAAGCAGTCGGCTATGAAGGAGTTCAAGGAGGGCACGGCGCAGATAATGGTCGCCACGTCGGTCATAGAGGTGGGCGTGGATGTACCCAATGCCACGGTAATGGTCATCGAGAGCGCCGAGCGTTTCGGGCTTTCCCAACTGCACCAGTTGCGCGGGCGCGTCGGCCGCGGCGGAGAACAGTCCTACTGCGTGCTGAGGAGCGGCGAGAAACTTTCGAAAGAGGCGCGCCACCGCCTGGAGGCCATGGTGCGCACCAACGACGGTTTCGAACTTGCGGAACTCGATATGAAACTGCGCGGTTCGGGCGACATCGCCGGGACGCAGCAGAGCGGGCTGGCATTCGATTTGCGGATAGCGAACCTGGGGCGCGACCAGCAGATAATCGAGCTGACGAGGCGCGTCGCGGGAGCCATCCTCGACGCCGACCCGATGCTCGCCAGGCCGGAAAACGCACTGCTCCGTGCGCTGAAAGAGCGCTACGGCACCAAGAGCCCCAAGGATTTCAGTATGATCTCCTGAGGAGATCATACTGAAATCAATTATGGATTATGAATTATGAATTATGAATTGCCCTTTGACAATATATAAAAAACGATGCGCAGCATCACCTTAATTCATAATTCATAATCCATAATTCATAATTAAAATCTGTTTTTATCGTTAAGTGGATATGAAACGACTTTTTGTGTTGATAATGGCGGTGCTTCCGCTGGCTGCAGGGGCCCAGACAACCCCCGCGGCGGCTTTCGGCGACGGAGAATCGCTCTCGTATGCCGTTTCGTACCGCGCCAAGCTGATCCCGAACATCAACATCATGCGCGTAACGCTTCGCACTCTTGGCGAAGATGTAGGCGGAAAACCCCACTATCACATCGTCGGAAACGGGAAAACCACCAGTGTTGCCAACGGGATATTCAGCGTAAACGACACCTACCACTCGTGGCTCGACGCAGCGACGTTCCTCCCCACGCGGATGACCAGCGACATCGTGGAAGACAACTACCGCGCGAAAGCGACATACTCCTACGACTGGAACACAATGACCGTCAACACCGTGCGCCGGAGGGACAAATGGGATGCCGACCGCTACGCCTCGTTCGCCCTGACGCCCGACAGCGGCGACGCTCTGTCGCTATTCTACCGCCTGCGCCAGATCTACCCGGCTCAACTAACCAAAGGGCAGGCCTACAGGCTCGACCTCGTGCTGAACGAAACTTCAAAACCGATATTCTACAAATTCGTGGGGCGCGAAGAGGTGAAAGTCCGCAAGATCGGCACCTTCAAAGCGTTGAAATTCACCTGCACGATGGCCACCTCCGACGGTTCGACATACGAGGAGGGAATGGAGTTCACGGTGTGGATCTCGGACGACGGGAACAAGATCCCGCTGGTGATCGACAGCCCGATCCGCGTCGGAAGCGTCCGCGTTACGCTGGCCGAGGGGTGGAAAGTGACGCACCCGCTCAGCAGCCAGATAAAATGAAAGATGAAAAATGAAAGATGAAAGATTATTGTAGTGCTGCGCACTGATTTTTTTCTATTAAAAAACTGCAAACGCAGTTTGCACCGCAATTTTTCATCTTTCATCTTCCATTTTTCATTACATTTGTCAAAATGTTTTGAATATGCCCAGGACGATATATCTGCTGGCGGCGGCCGTGATGATCTCATGGACGGCCGCATCCCAGACCATAGCCACAAAAGACCATTACGCGACCGGAAAACAGCTCTACGACTCGGGCCGATGGAGCGCGGCGCAGGCGGAATTCGAATCCGCCGCCGAAATGCTCGGACCCGACGAACTGTCGCGCGGGGTGGAACTGGAAACGCTGGCGGCTTTCTGCGCGGCCAAACTCGGACAGCCCGACGCCGGCGACAGGCTCTGGGCCCTTCTCGAAACCTATCCCGGTTCGCCCTACACCAACGAGGTGAGGTTCCGCGCCGGCGTCCATGAATACGACACCGGCCGGTACGCAGAGGCTCTGGTGCTGCTGGCGGCGGTGAATCCGCGTCAAATTCCGAAAAGCGGCATCGACGAATACCGTTTCAAGACCGGCCACTCGTACTTCGAAACCGGCGACTACGAAAACGCCGCGCAGGAACTCTCGAAAGTTGCGTCCAACACCGTTTTCGGCCCCCATGCCGAATACTACCTCGCCTATATGGATTACGGCCGGGGCGATTACGCCAAAGCCAAAGAGGGTTTCTTCAACCTCTCGGCCCACCCGTCGTATGAAAAGCTCATCCCCTATTACCTGCTCCAGATAGAGTTCCTCGAAGGGAATTACAATTACGTGATCGAGCACGGCGAGGGGCTGATCCCCCACACCGCCATGCCGCGCAAGGCCGAACTCGCCAGGATGATCGCGCAGTCGTGGTTCTACCTCGACGGATTCAAAAAGGCGCTGGTCTATATGAATATGTATCAGGACTTAGGAGGCGCGATGGGGCGCGAGGAGAATTACCTCGTCGGATATTCCTACTACCGCGAAACGTTGTACCGCGACGCCGCCGAATACCTGGCGAAAGCCGCCGGCGCCGACGACCGCCTCTCGCAGAACGCCTCGTACCACCTGGCCGACGCATACCTGCGCCTGGGCGACAAACAGAAGGCGATGCAGTCGTTCTCGATCGCTTCGGCTCCGGGCTACGACGAGGCGATAGCCGAGGACGCCCTGTTCAACTACGGCAAACTGCAGTACGAGCTCGGCGGAGGGGTTTTCAACGAGGCGATCAACGTGCTGAACCGCTACCTGAACCTCTATCCCAACTCCCCGCGCGTGCACCAGGTGAGGGAGTACCTCATCGCGGCATACTACAATTCGCAGAACTACGAGGCCGCCTACAACGCCATCATGCAGTATCCCGACCCCGACAACAACATCAAGGCCGCGCTGCAGAAGATCACCTATTTCCGCGCGCTGCAGCTGTGGAACGAGGGCAACGCCGACGAAGCCATGCGGCTGCTGGCGATGTCGTCGAAATACCGCTACAACACGAAATACACCGCCCTCGCCTCGTTCTGGCAGGGCGAAATATACTACTCGGAACGCGACTACATCGACGCGATACCCAGATACGAGGAGTACCTGAAACTCTCGCCCACCTCGGAGCCCGAAAACCTGATGGCGCGCTACGACCTGGGCTACGCCCACTTCAACCTGCGCCAGTGGGGAGAAGCATTGGAATGGTTCGACGATTTCCTGGGGCGCTACGGCGCAAAGGACCCGTACCGCGCCGACGCCTTCAACCGCCAGGGCGACATCCACCACGCGCAGAGGGCCTACTGGAAGGCGATCGAAAGCTACGACCAGGCCGCCGCAGTGGGTACCGACGACCGCTACTACTCGGCCTACCAGAGGGCGCTGATGCTGGGGCTCGTCGACCGCGCCGACCGCAAGATCGAGAGCCTGCAGGCCATCATCCGCAAGAACGAAGGCCCCTTCGTCGAGGATGCGACCTACGAACTGGGGCGCACCTACATCACGCAGGACCGCTATGCCGACGGAGCAGCCACGCTGACCGGGTTCATCGCGAAATACCCGCAGTCGAATTACTACCTGCCCGCCCTGTCTAACCTGGGGCTGGCCTACCTTAACATGGGCGACAGGGAACAGTCGATGAAGTATTATAAAATGGTGGTCGACCACGCGCCCCGCTCGCGTGAGGCGCAGGACGCGATGGCCGGCATCCGCGGGCTGTACGTCGATTCGAATAACGTGGACGCATATTTCGATTACGCCAAAAAGGCGGGCGTCGCAACCGACGTCGGCGAAGTGCACCGCGACTCGCTCTCGTTCGTCGCCGCCGACAGGATATACCTCTCGGGCGACAGCCGCCAGGCCGTTCCCGCACTCGACGCCTATATCCGCAACAATACCGACGGACGCTACGTCCCGCAGGCGCTCTACCACCTTGCCGACGCGCAGGTGCAGAACGGCGACAGGACGGCCGCGATCGCCAGCCTCGACCAGCTCACGATGCTCAAATACAACGACTACACCGTGCGCGGGCTGCAAAGGCTCTCCGACCTAAACTTCAAGGCCGAACACTACGCAGAGGCCGCCGACGCCTACCGCTGCCTGTCGAAAGCGACGACCGATCCGGCCGTCGTGGGCAAGGCGCTGGAAGGTTACGTCGCGTCGGTGATAGCGACCAAAGACAACGCTGCGATAACGGCCATGACCGACGAGGTCGCAGCGCTGCCTGGAGTTCCCGAAAAGAGCCTGAGGCAGGCCCGGTTCGCCAAAGCCAACATCCTGCGCGCCGAAGGAAAGGATGTCGAGGCAGTCGACATATACCGCACTCTGGCCGGCGACGTGAAAACCCCGGAAGGGGCCGAATCGGCTTACCGCGTTATCGAAAACCTCTACGAAGAGGGGTACTACCGCAAGGCCGAGGAGGCCGTCTTCGCGCTATCGGAATCGAACTCGCCATACTCGTACTGGTTGGGCGAGGCGTTCCTGACGCTGGGCGATATCTACGTCAGGGAGGGCGACATGTTCCAGGCCAGGGCCACCTACCAGAGCATCGTGGACGGTTATTCGCCCGCCGACGACGGGATAGTGGCCGCCGCGCGCGAACGCATAGCTGCGCTCAAATGAGCCGGAACGCCGGCAGCGATTTATAAAACGTCATCCCGAACCGAATAAAATGAGTGTGAGGGATCTACCTTATAGAACATGAAAATGAAAAGATACATATTTATCATATCGGCGGTATTTGCGGTCGTTTCGGCGGCGGCGCAGGACGATATCACCAAACAGTTGGAGGTAACGAAGGCCTACACCCCGAAAGTGGGGCAGGCGGCGAAACTTCCGGTCGAGCCGCGCATGGTGGATACCGTGCAGCTCAGGCCCGAGATCGACTACTCGATCACCCCGACGGCATGGCGCACCGCCTTCACGTCGGATAAATACGAGCCGGCCGTGATGAGCGTCGTGCCTTTCGAAAAGCACCGCCAGCTGTATCTGCGCGCCGGGTTCGGCTATCCCCTGCAAAGCACCGCAGACCTCTATTTCAACCCTTACGTCGGAAATAAGAGTACGTTCGGCTTGTTTTTCAATCACCGGGGATCATACTCTAAGATCGGGAACGACCTGGGCATAAAACCCAAATCGACCGAAATGCTCAACGCCGCCGGGCTCTACGGATCGAAATACTACCGACTGAATAAGAAACTCGAAGGCGGAGCGGGTTACGATAACCGCCTGTATACTCCTTACGGAGTAATTCCAAGCACATGGCAGCCAGACTGGGTAACTCCGGCAACCAATGTGACAACTCTTTTCAGCAACGAATCATTCAACCTGGGCAGGATCAGAGGTAATATAAGTTACGGGGACACGTTTACCGACCTCAGCCGCCCGAATTTCCGAATAGGGCTGGACGCGGGTGCGGCGCATGCCGATTCACAATTCTACCAACTGGACATCGACGCGTGGGCCGTGATCGGAAAAATGTTCAACGCGAAGCACGGAATAGAGGTGGGAATCTATGAACGTGGAGCCGTCAGCATTAACAAGGACTATGACGTAAACGCCGTAGCGGCATCGCTCTGTCCCGCCTATATTCTTTCGCTCAATAAGTTCAAGCTGAAAGCGGGCGTCGACCTGTCGTATATCCACAACAATCTCGACGTGAAAGACCGTTTCGTGGCCTCGCCGGAGATAAAGGCCACTCTGAACCTCGTCGACGGATATGTCACGCCATATCTGACGCTCGGATCGGAGTTTATGGACGGCAGCAGCGAAGCCCTTTCCCGCCGTAATCCATATGTAGCAGGTGCGGCGCTCACAGGCTGGACCTATGACCTGCGCCTCGGATTCTCGGGCAATGTCAACAACATATTCTCCTATCGGCTGCAAGGCGGCATATCGTGGCTCGAAAACTATACCGCATTCGTCGGAAGTCAACTCGTGTTATTCGTCGGCACCACTACGCAAACATATCAGAAATACTTTCCGCTGATGTTCTTACCGGAAACAGACAACGGTACGATGTACACCATAGGTGCGGAACTCGGCCTGCAGAACCTCGGCGGATTCGAGATGAAACTGGACGCAAACTGGAACGGCTACGATTTTCAGAACTTCCCTGTCGCCATCGGGCTGCCGAAATATGAAGCAAAACTGGAACTCGCCTATTCCCATAAAAAATTCAAGGTTTCGGCCGGGGCAAAACTCATGGGGCCGCGCAAGTTCTGCAACCTTAAACCGGAGCATCTCTTGTTGACCGACTGGGCCGCCGATACCGAGATAAGCAGCCGTCCTGCTGCAGTCGATGTTTCGCTCGGAGCAGAATACAACGTCACGGACCGTTTCGGGGTGTTCATCGAGGGGCGCAACCTCGCCAACCAGAAGCTATATCCGTATGATTATTACCGGGGGCTGGGAACGAACGTGATGCTCGGCGTGAAAGCCGTCTTTTAGAACGATTAGCGATTAGTTATACAACAAAAAACCGGAAAATTATTTCCGGTTTTTCTTTTTATTATCTGGATTGCTTCGTCGGCTTACAGCCTACTCGCAATGACGATATGTCACCTCCCAGACAAATGAAATCATATAAAAAGAGCGGATTTTAGGCGGACAAGGAGCGAGGAGCGGAGTGTACCGATACGTACATGAGCATCCGAGCGACGAAGTCCAACGCCAAAGGCGCCTTTTTAGATGGTTTCATTAAGTGTTCATGGCGCCGCATACATGGAGGACCTGTCCGCTGACGTAGGAAGACATGTCGGAAGCGAGGAAAACCGCAGCCTTGGCGACGTCTTCGGGAGTTCCGCCGCGGCGCAGGGGTATCTGCTTCGCCCATCCTTCCTTAACCTCGTCTGAGAGCTGGTCGGTCATCTCGGTGATGATGAAGCCTGGGGCGATGGCGTTGGCGCGGATGCCGCGCGGGCCCAGTTCCTTGGCGATGCTCTTGGCAAGGCCGATCATACCAGCTTTCGAAGCCGAGTAGTTGCACTGTCCCGCATTGCCCGAAACGCCCACCACAGATGCCATGTTGATGATGCTGCCCGATTTCTGGCGCACCATGACCGGCGTGACCGCGTGGATGTAGTTGAACGCCGACTTTAGGTTGA
Organism: Rikenellaceae bacterium; assembly: GCA_031554415.1. Classification (GTDB taxonomy): domain Bacteria; phylum Bacteroidota; class Bacteroidia; order Bacteroidales; family Rikenellaceae; genus UBA940. The sequence continues at coordinate 8,163 of JAVBVG010000088.1, forward strand.
CGTTGAGCACGGCGTCCCACTGGGCCTCGCTCATGCGCATCATCAGGCCGTCCTTGGTGATGCCCGCGTTGTTGACCAGTATGTCGATCTTTCCGAAATCGGCGACCACCTCGTCGACCACCTTGTGGGCCTCTTCGAAGTTGGCT
>JAVBVG010000028.1:0-20079 GCA_031554415.1 Rikenellaceae bacterium
TTATCCTAATTTTGTTTTTTATCTCCGGTAGGTTTTTTGCGTCGTTCCCGAAGGTTTAGCGGGCTAAATCGAGGGAGCGAGGTGAAAAAGATGCCGGCGGAGAAAAAATAATATGGTTGAATAAATATCCGAAAGTACTTAATTGCAAGCCCCGAAGTCGGATGACACCGGGGCTTTGTTCAGTGCGGGCGGAGGTCAGAATTTCTTTCCCGTCGGCTCTCCCCCGAGTCCGTCGTTCCAGCGGAACGAGGCGTGGGTCCCGTCGCAGTAGGGTTTGTTCGAAGATTGCCCGCAGCGGCACAGGGCAACCCTGTTGCGTATTTCATATGTGAATCCGTCCTGGCGCGCGAAAGGAATGCCGCCCGTAACCCAAAGCCCGGCGGAGGCGTGGATGGAGGGGTCCTCGACGAGTCCGATCGCCGGAGAGAGTTCCGGTTCATGCGGTTCGCCCGTTTCATTGTCCCATGCCGACAGCCTGCCTGCGATGCAGTGGTTCGCCTCGCGTATGGTCATCTCCCGGTGTTCGGGATCGCCCGACTCCTCCACCTCGTTCCACACGCGCCCTCCGGCGTCGCAAAAACGGGCGAAGGCGCAGAATTTCTCGTTGTCGGTCAGCGACACCCCTGGCCCTTCGTAAACTTCGGCTCCCTCCAGAAGCCCCTCTTCGGATGCCGTCAGGCGCGGGTCCCAGTCGGCGTGGAGATGGCTGCCGTCGCAGTATGGATGGTTCTTCGACTCCCCGCAGCGGCACAGCGCTACGGGCTCTTCGGCCATGACGAAACTCTTCCCTTCCTGCACCCACCACATTTCCCCCCTGTCGTTCGGAACTATGAACTGCTGCCTCAGCGCCGGTTTGCCGTACACCAGGTACGGCCCTTCATTCTCTATAACGATGTGGAATTTTTTGCCGGCCTGTTTCGAGCCTTTCTGGATTTTTGCCATGATCGTCACGTAATAATTGGTTTGATTGTGCGTTACTAATGCAATAAATGTGCCTGTTGCGAGTGGTAATCCCGAACTTTTTAATAATTTTGTATCTTTGATAACAACACGTACCTATGACCAACTCATTCATTAAACGCGGGATACTCGTCTTCTCCATGGTTTTGCTGGCGATGGCCGGATGTAAGAAAGACAAGGATTCCGCCAGTTTCACCGTTACGGGCCCCACCTCCATGTATTTCGAGTACGGCCAGGAGAAAACGACCGCATACAAATCGAGCGATATCGTTAAATATGAGACCACCGTTCCCGAAGGCTGGACCTGCACCCTCTCGAAAGGCATCATCACTGTAACCGCACCGGCAGCCGGATCGGGCGGGGACGATTCGGGAAGCATCAAAATAACGGCGACTTCGACCACTTCGACTGAGATCACCCAAACGCTGACCGTGTCAGTGAAACCGGCGGAAGCCCTTGACGGGCATGCCAACAGCTACATCGTCGCCCAGCCGGGACAAAGGTATAAATTCGACGCCCGCGTGAAAGGCAACGAGTCGGCAGGTTCGATGACTCCGGACGACGCCGTTCTCGTGTGGAGCAGCGTAGACGGCGCCGTCGGCCATGTCTCCCTCGAGGAGGGCTACCTCTGTTTCGCCACCGCGGACGGCACGGCGCTGACCGAGGCCAACGCCGTGGTCGCCGCGCTCGACAAAGACGACAAGGTCCTGTGGAGCTGGCATATATGGGTTACGGGCTACGATCCCGCCGCAGGTTACGACATATTGGGCGGCGAGAAGGTCATGTCGCGCAACCTGGGCGCCATGGCCTCGTCCAACGCCTCGACGGACGACGTTCTGAAATCATACGGACTATATTACCAGTGGGGGCGCAAGGACCCGTTCCCCGGCCCCAACGCCTGGGCTTCGACCTCGCAGCTCAATATCTACAATGACAAATCGAAATTCGTTACGATAACATACAAGGTTACCGATTCCGAGGTCGGCACAGTCGATTACGCCACCGCCCACCCCGCCACTTTCATCGCGGGAAAGAAGGACACCAATTACGACTGGCTTTTCAAAACGCGGGACAACTCCCTCTGGGGCGACGCCAAAACGGTTTCCGACCCGTGCCCCGCAGGTTGGAAAGTGGCTCCTGCGACTATCTGGGAGGGTTTCACGACGGACGGAGAATCTTCCGAAACCGCGGCCGACTTCAATGTCGACGGCGCGTACTCCTACGGCTGGACTTTCAGGAGCGACGAAACGGTTCCGGTTTACTGGCCGGCGGCCGGAAGGCGCAGTTTCAGCAACAATCTCGCATCCGACAGGCAGAATTTCACCAATATCGTCAACGGGGAGTTCGAGGAGCCGGGCGCGACGGCCCAGCCGGTAGGTTTTTACTGGTCGAGCACGGCGGCGACGGCCAGCGAAAGTTCGCTGCTCGCCTTCCGCTATGATTACGTCAATCCGGGAGCCGACACATACACGAATCTCAATGTGGCCGACGACGCAGAGGCGTGGTCGCCCGAAGGTGCCCGCGCAGGCGGATTCCCGCTGAGGTGCGTCAGGGAGTGAGAACGCTCACGTATATAACGGAAACAGCCGGATCGTGTGTCCGGCTGTTTTTCGTTTAAGCGTGTCCCGCGCTAAAAACTGTAGGAGTAAAACACCCCGAGAATGTGGAAATAGCCTTTTTCGACGATCAGGCTCTTGAGGTCGCCTTTATTATGCCATCTTGGCCCGTCGTGATCGTCTTCCGCGCGGACGCTTACATCCCTGTTGCAGACATAGTCGAAGCGGTAGTAGAATTCGAACGCACTCTGTTTGTTGAGCCTCCACTCCACTCCCAGCATCGATCGCACCTTGTCGATGTAATTGCCGCCGGCAAGTTTGACCGCGTTCAGCGTATTCGACACTTCCACGGAAACAAACGGGCGCAGGGGAAGATTGTGTATCCTGTACTCGGCTTTGACGCGGTGGCGGAGCACCATGTTGCATTTCGGTTTCTCGGCCGTATTCACCGAATCCGTCCGGAAAGTGAACTGCGGCCGTTCGCGGAACGAAAAACTCCATTTTTCATCGGCTGTTTTCAGTGTGAACAGCAGGTCGGCGGCGGCCCTGTGGCGCAGGTCCCAGTATTTATCGTAGCCGGTGCTCTTCTTTCCGGGGTGGTCGATGGCGATAAATGTGTAGGCCGTGCTCACGCGGAACCATGGATTTACGCGGTACGACACGCCCAGAGCCGAATGTATCCGGTCGACGGCCCCGAGATTGCTCCTCAGCCTGAGTTCTTCCTCCCAGTTTATGTGCAGCCCCCTGGCTATCTTCTTCGAGATGTCGAAACCGATACGGGCCTGGAGGTCCGTATCGGATACGGTTCCGTATTCGGGCTCCTTGTATACATGGTCCTGCGCCTGAATAACCTGGGGGGCCAGAAGCGCACAGGCAAATACCGGCAATAAAAATTTACGCATGGCGGCTACTTAAATTTAGAGATCGAGTCGATGGTGTTGTCCTCGCCTTTGGCAAGCGTGTAGTATACTTTGATATTGGCGGTGTCGCGCAGGAAATTGATGTCCCCGACTTCGACTTTGTCTATCGCGAGTCCGGTGCGCTTCTCGAGGTCGGCGATCAGCTCCGTCCGCCTTTCGGGGACAATAAGGTCGATCTTTTCGTAGACGACGATTTTGGTCGAGCGGTGCTTGAGTATCTTGCGGCTTTCGAGTATCCACAGCAGCAGTATCAACAGCAGGTTCGTGACGACGAGGTCGGTGTAGGTTATGTTGAGCGAAAGGCCGTTGATGACCGACATCCCGATGATGACGAACAGGTAGGTCATTTCGCGGATCGGCACCGTCTCCGTGCGGTAGCGGATCATGCCGAAGATGGCGAAAAGCCCCAGCGTGAAGCCGATCTGCAGCTTGACGTTCTCCATGAGGAAAATCAGCAGGAACATCGTTGCGCTGAAGACCATGAATGTAACGTAGTAGTCCCTGCGCTGGCTCTTACGGTAGTAGAAGAACTGCACGATGATCCACGCGATGAGCATATTGAGCCCGAAGCGTATCACGAGGTGCAGCAGGCTTTCGGCGTTGAACAGTTCGACACCCAGGAAATCGAGTGACACCGGGCCGCCGGGATTTCCGAACTGCTCGGCGATGGCAGGGTCGAAGTCGGGCATGGTGGATTCGATCGTGGGGTCGACCTCCAGTGATGGGTCAAGGTATGGATCCATGTTCGTTATTGGTTTATCAGTTTGTTTATATACCGTATTTTCTCCTTGAAGCGGTTGCTCTTGACTCCCGGAACGGTCAGTACAGTCCCGACGCAGTATTTGCTCACTTTCCGTGGCTGTATGCGCAGGTACAGAAGGATATCCTTCATCTCGGAACGGATGAGCCCGTCCTGTTTCAGTTCGATTATGGCGACGCCCGGCAGCGCGGTTTTCTCCCCTGTCCTCAGGTTTTCGAAGGCGAGGTCCATGTCGATCGTAATCCGCTCGGTCTTGCGGTTGTTGACCAGGGTTACGCGGTTGAAACAGGTGCGGAGGTGCGGCGAAAGCCTCGTCAGCGGATAGCTGCTCTCGTTGTAGATAAAATCCACCGCGGAAGGATTGGCCGTGAAGCCGCGGAAATCGCCGAGCGCGATGGGCGTCCTCACCTTTTTCGTGCGGCCCCGGTTGTTCTTGTTCTTTATTTCGAGGAACGCGATGCCCGAATCGACGTAAGTGCGGGTGCGTATCTTCTGCCGCCGGAGCTTCCTGTTGTGGTGCATGACGTACATATCCAGCTCGCCGGTGTCGTAATAGATCGTATCGTATGCGCCTGTCCGCCGTCCGTCGATCTCCTGCACGCGGTAATCGCCCGCGGCCATCTCCAGGATGCGCGCGATATCCGGCTCCGCAGCGAGATATTTGGTATCGATGCGGTTCATCAGTTTAATGCCCTTCATTTCGAAGAGGTCGATCGGCTGCATGGCGTCGAGCAGGGCAAGGATATTTTTCCTCGTCATTTCCATCATGCGGGAGTCTGAAGCGGATGTTCCGGCCGGTTATTTTTTTTCATCTTCGGCCGTGCCCGGCGCATCTTCGAAGATGTATTCGAAATTCTTTATGACATGCAGTTTCCCGTTCGGCAGATAGTTGTATTGCAGTTTTTTTGTGCCGTCTTCGTTATACTCGTACTTGCGGACGCGTACAGGCTTGTTCCTGTCGTCGTATTCGACCTCCTGCCTGATCTTGCCTCCGGGATAGTACTCGAAAGTGCTGCGCGATTTCTGTCCGTAGGTCGCATATTCGGTCTCCTCGATCTTGCGTCCCTGGTCGTCGTACACGGTCATCCGGTCGAGCCTGCGGGTTTTGGTGGCTGGATCGGTGTTCCACTCCTTCACGACGAGGTTCTTCCGCCGTTCGCGTTTGGCCATTGTTTCGGGGCTCAACTGGGCGGACGCCGTAGCGGCCGCGATGAGGCACACAAGGAGGAGCGGAATTCTGATTTTCATAAAATATGGCAGTTCAAATAAGTCAGCCCACAAAAGTACATAATTTATCAAACAAACATCACAATTTCCGCAGAACGCCGGGAAAATACAACGGACGGGCGGAAACCGGGGAGATTCCGCCCGGTTTCCGCCCGTCCGCGAAAGGCTTGCCTTTGATGAAATTAGAGTTTGTCTAAATTTTGTTCGCACAAAATTTAGACAAACTCTTAAAATTCTCCTCCTGCCGGAAGGAGGAGTACCCTCGCTATAGCGAGGGGGAGGTGGTAGGTCTTCTCCTCCTGTGGAGGGGTGTCTGAAGGGCGGGGTGGTTTGTTTTGCGGCGAAAAGACCTGCCATCCCGTCGAACCTTTGGTTTGCCACCCCTCCTTCCCGAAGCAGGGGAATTTTTGCTGCAATTTGCTTTTCGGACTGATCTATTATTTGCCGATCAGGTCGACGCTGCGCTGTATGAAACGCGTCAGGTTTTCGCCCTTGAGCATCCCGTTCGACAGCAGCGCAAGGTCGATGAGCTGGCTCACGAGGCTGTTTTTCGAGCCGATCTCCCTGAGGCGCCCGGCGCGTTCGGCGGTCAGTTTCTCCAGCTTTTCGGGCAGTTCCTCACGCATTTTCATCTCTTCAGCGGTGAGTTCTTCGTCTTTTTTGCCTTTTATGACCTCGTCGAAGTTCTTCAGTTCGGCCGCCGCCGCGTCGATCTTTTTATTTGTGGTGGTCAATTTGGAACCGTACTCGGCGCGCACTTCGCCAAGGATTCCCGCGACGAGCGGATGGTTCCCGTTGACGGCGATAGTGAAGGCGTCGGGCATCTGGCCGTAGAACTGGCTCATGCCTCCCCCGCCCATCGCGGCCATCTCCTTCATGCGGCGCGTGTATTCGTTCTGCACGATTATCACGGGAGGTTCCGACTCCTCCATCGCCTCGAATTCGATGTCGTAGTGTATCTTCGGGTCCTGCGGCAGCTGGCTTTCGAACACCGGCGCGAGCAGTGCCCGGTCGTCGGCCGTGAGTTTCATCTCCGACGAGTCCTCCTTCTGGATCAGCTTCTCGACGATGTCCGAGTCGACGCGGACGAAGCGGCAGTCGCGGTTCCTGCTCTCGAACCAGTTGACGTAGTGATTATCGAGCTGCCCGTTCATCGTCAGCACGTTGTAGCCCTTGCTCCGCGCCGTCCGGACGAAACTGTGCGTGCGGTCGGCATCGTCGGTGTAGAGGTAGACCAGCGTGCCGTTCTTGTCGGTCTGATGCTCCTTAACGACGGCGTTGTACTCCTCCATCGTGTAGTATTTGCCCTCGGTGTCCTTCAGCAGCATGAATCCGTCGGCCTTTTCGGCGAACTTCTCGTCGGTTATGACGCCGTACTGGATAAACACTTTCAGGTCGTCCCACTTGCTTTCGTAATCCTCGCGCATGGTGTTGAAGAGCTCCTGCAGGCGGTCGGCGACCTTGCGGGTGATGTAGCTCGAGATCTTCCGCACGTTGGGATCGCCCTGCAGATAGCTGCGCGACACGTTGAGCGGAATGTCCGGCGAGTCGATCACCCCGTGCAGCAGCGTCAGGAATTCAGGCACGATCCCCTCCACGGAGTCCGTCACATAGACCTGGTTGCTGTAGAGCTGCACTTTGTTCTTCTGTATCTCGAAGTTGTTGCGGATCTTCGGGAAATAGAGTATGCCGGTCAGGTTGAACGGGTAGTCGATGTTCAGGTGGATGTAGAAGAGCGGCTCCTCGGCCAGCGGATAGAGCACGCGGTAGAAATCCCTGTACTGTTCGGCGGTAAGGTCGGCGGGCTTGCGCGTCCACAGCGGCTCGGTGTCGTTGATGACGTTGTCCTTGTCGGTGTCGGCGTATTTTCCGTCCTTCCACTCCTTGACCTTGCCGAAAGCGATCGGCACCGGCAGGAAACGGCAGTATTTTTTCAGCAGGTCGTTCACCCTCCCCTCTTCCGTGAACTCGATATGGTCGTCCGACAGATGCAGGATGATGTCCGTTCCACGGGCGCGTTTCTCGGCCTTTTCGGTGAGCGTGTATTCGGGCGAGCCGTCGCACGTCCACAGCACCGTGGGGGCCTCCTCGCGCCACGACTGAGAACGCACCTCGACCTTTCCGGCGACGATGAACGCCGAGTAGAATCCCAGCCCGAAATGGCCTATAATGGCCTGGTTCTGGTATTTTTCGAGGAACTCGCCCGCGCTCGAAAAGGCGATCTGGTTCAGGTATTTGTCTACCTCTTCGGCCGTCATGCCTATCCCGGAATCCGAAACCGTGAGCGTTTTCGCCGCCGGGTCGACCGAGATACGGATGGTCGTGTCGCCGGTTTCGCCCTTGAATTCGCCCGCCGAGGCGAGGGTTTTCAGCTTCTGCGTGGCGTCGACGGCATTCGAAACCAGTTCGCGCAGGAATATCTCATAGTCCGAGTAGAGGAATTTTTTGATTATCGGGAATATGTTCTCCGATGTGACTCCGATTTTTCCGCTTTTCATATCGTGTATGTTTTTTTATGGTTTTTCGTTTGACGGGAAAATGAACAAACACCGTACCAACTCAACCCGACTGTCAATCTGGCACCATAGAATGACAAAAGGGCGCCACAAAGACACCCTTCAGTAAAAGTTCTATAGTTATCGTCATTGCGAGGAGCCGCAGTCGACGCGGCAATCCAGGTCAGACCTGTGTCGCTGCATGCCTATGCCGCTCACCGGCTTTCCGACTGACGCGTCCGCATCTATTGCGGCGCGATTTCTCTCACCGGCCGGCCGTTCATCATCAGGTCGACGAACCACTTCGGGCACCGTTTGGGACGGCGCGTCGCCTTGTCCACGCACGCCAGCATCACGCTTCCCGTGTGGATGAGCTCGCCCTTTTCGTTAAATATGTCGAACCAGAAAGTCAGCTTCACCGTCGGCTCCTCGCGCACCGAAACCCTCACGTTGAGTATTTCGTCATAGTAGGCCGGCGCGATAAACCGCGAATTGACGTCCCGCACCACGAGCAGGGCCCCCCTCTCCTCCATCTCCCTGTAACTGGTGCCGTAGCTCCGCATGAATTCGGTGCGGGCGACCTCGTAATAGAAGATGTAGTTCGAGTGATGGACGATGCCCATCTGGTCGGTCTCATTATAGCGTACCCTTATCGGAACGTCTCTGGTTATTATAGCCATAGCCTGTATTTAGTCGCCGCGCGAATAGTTCGGGGCTTCCTGGGTGATCGCTACGTCGTGGGGATGGTTTTCCACGACGCCCGAACCCGTGATGCGGATGAATTTAGCCTCGTGCAAGGCCGCGATGTCTTTTGCCCCGACGTATCCCATCCCGGCGCGCAGGCCGCCTATAAGCTGGTAGATAACCTCCGCGAGAGTGCCCTTGAACGGCACGCGGGCGGCGATGCCTTCCGGAACGAGCTTTTTGATATCCTCTTCGGCATCTTGAAAATAACGGTCTTTCGAGCCTTTCTGCATGGCCTCCAGCGAACCCATTCCGCGGTAAGATTTGAATTTGCGGCCGTTGTAGATGATGGTTTCGCCGGGCGATTCCTCGGTCCCCGCGAACATCGAACCGGCCATGACGCAGTCGGCTCCGGCGGCGATGGCCTTGACCACGTCGCCCGAGTAGCGCAGCCCGCCGTCGGCGATGACCGTCGCCCCGCTCCCTTTGGCGGCCTGGGCGACCTCGTAGATGGCGGTCAGTTGCGGCACTCCGATGCCTGCGATCACGCGCGTGGTGCAGATAGAGCCAGGCCCGATACCCACCTTGAGGCCGTCGGCACCCGCTTTTATCAGATATTTGGCGGCATCGGCTGTCGCGATGTTGCCCACGATCACATCCAGCTGCGGATACGCCTTTTTGACGAGTTTCAGCGTTTCGGCCACGTTTTTCGAATGTCCGTGCGCCGTGTCGATCACGATAACGTCGGCGTGGGCCTCGTACAGCGCGTTGACGCGCTCCATCGTGTCGGCCGTGACGCCCACCCCTGCGGCCACGCGAAGCCGCCCTTTCGCGTCTTTCGAAGCGTTGGGATTATCCTTGAGCTTGGTGATGTCGCGGTAAGTGAGCAGCCCCACGAGCCGGCCGCCCGCGTCGACCACCGGCAATTTCTCTATCTTGTTCTGCAGCAGTATCTCGGCCGCCTTCTGCAGGTCGGGGTCCTGTGTCGTGATGAGCCCTTCCGCCGTCATGACGTCCTCGATGCGGCGGCCCATATCCTTCTGGAAACGCAGGTCGCGGTTTGTTACGATACCTATAAGAATATTGCCGGAATTGACGACCGGAATGCCCCCTATGCGATGCTCCTTCATCAGCCCCAGCGCGTCGCCGACGGTCTGATCCTTCGAAATGGTGATCGGATCATAGATCATGCCGTTCTCCGAACGCTTCACCTTGCGCACCTGCGCGACCTGTACGGCGATAGGCATATTCTTGTGTATCACCCCTATGCCCCCTTCCCTTGCGATGGCGATCGCCATTCCGGCCTCGGTCACCGTGTCCATAGCGGCCGAAACGATCGGCGTGTTGAGAGGAATGTTGCGCGAGAAACGCGACGATATGTCCACCAGGCGCGGCATCACTTCGGAATAGGCAGGCACCAGAAGGACATCGTCGAATGTAAGTCCCTCCGTGACAATTTTTTCACCAAAAAATGACATAGGTATTTTGTTTAAGAAGTTGCGCAAAGATAAGCAATCTTTGCCAAAACGGAAAACCCGCCGTCTAAAAACTTATCAACAACGTGGTTCCGGGAGCTGGCGGGGCGGACGTTTCGAGCGTTACGCCGCCGTCTTCCCCGACGGTGAAAACCCCATTCGCGCCGTTAACCCCCACGAAATAGCGTCCGGCGGGCGGCAGCATTTTCAGCGGCTCGTCGGTCATCAGCCCGCCGTTCTCACCGACATACGCCATAATAATATAGGGATGCCCCATGAGGCGTTCGGCCAGGCGCATATTTCCCTTCGATATGGCGCCGCGGATGGCGGTCGAACTTATCTTTTCGCCGCCGTCGCCGAAGCGGGACGCCTCATAGATATGGAAACCGTATTTATCCTCCATTTCGCGCAGGGTCGCGGCATCCCCCTGCTTGTTGTGGCCGAAATGGTGGTTGTATCCGACGACCAGTTCTTTCGCACCGAGTTTTCCGACGATGAAACCGCTGATGAAGTCTTCCGGCGAGAGGCGGCTCACCACGGCGTCGAACGGCATCACCACAAGGTTGTCAACGCCCTCATTTTCGAGCAGGAATGCCTTTTCGTTCAGTGAAGTAAGCAGCCGTACCTCATCTGCCGATTTAAGTATATTGCGGGGATGCTCTGCAAATGTGACGACAATGGTTTCTCCTCCTGATTCCGAGGCTCTTTCACGCATTATATCAAGCAAGTATTTATGTCCGCGGTGGACGCCGTCAAACGAGCCGACCGTCACGACCGGACTCCGGAAAACCGGCAGCGCATCCATATCTGTAAACACCCTCATACCTGCGTGTCAGAGAATATTTGACTCTTCGCTCTCCTCGCCCTCCTTGACGAAATAGGCGACTTTTTCGAGCAGCGTCGTGATGTCGTAATTTTCGACGACTATCCCGCGCGGGAAATTCAGCGGGCGCGAAGTAAAGTTAAGAACCCCCTTTATTCCCGCGTTTATGATTGGCAGCACCAGGTCCGACGCCACCTCCGTGGGCGACGAAAGCACCACCATATTGATATCCTCCCTTTCGACCACATCTTCGAAATCGTCCATGTGGTAGCACTTTATTCCGTCGATAACCTTTCCGACTTTTCGCTCGTCGATGTCGAACGCGGCGATTATCTTGAGTTTCAACCCCTTGCCGTTGAAATACTTGGTGATCGCCTGCCCCAGGTGCCCCATGCCGATAATGGCGATATTCATCGGCTCCTCGCTGTCGAGGATCGACGAGATGAATTCGGCCAGCACCTTCACGTCGTAACCCTTCTTGGTGTCGCTCGAAAAGCCTATGAGCATCAGGTCGCGGCGCACCTGCACGGCCGTTATGCCGTGCATTCCGGCCAATACGTGCGAAAATATGTGCGTGATGCCCTGATCGAGGCAGTCCAGAAGGCTGCGCCGGTACTCGCTCAGGCGTTCGACTGTTTTTTCGGGTATGTTCATGCCGTGGAATTAATCTGCTTTCCTGAGCGAACCGCCGCTTGACACGTCGTGGGCGGTTAGGCGCGGTTCGCCTTTATATTTCACCGAAGCTCCGCTCGACACGTTCGCGCCCAACTCCTCGGTGACCGTTATTTTTATCGATCCGGCGCTGCCGGCATCCGTGTCGGCTTTTTTGCAGACGAAGTCGTAGCCGTTGAAATCGGCGGCGCTGGAGGCCTGGGCCCGGCAGTAATCGGCCGTCCCTTCGATATTGCATTTGGCTGCGCTGCCCAGGTCCACGTAGCATTCGCGGACGGCAAGCGTGCCCGAAAACTTGGCCGCGCTGCCTCCCGAGATTTTGCATAATCCGCAAACTCCGGTCAAATTGCACTCAGCCGCACTCCCCATATCCACAGCAAGTTCACCCACTTCTATATCAAGCGTTACTTTAGCTGCAGACGAACTGTCGAGCGACAACTGCCTGGCGGCTATCCTGGCGTCGGATTTGAGCACTGCGGCCGAACTCGCCCCGAGCGCCGAGATCGACCGGCTGAGGGGAATAGTCACGACCGTTTCCACACGGGAACGCATCGTTATCTGCGGATCGTACTTGACCCTGACCTTCCCGTTATTTTCGGTAATAGAAACGTAATCCATCACCTCTTCATCGGCCGTGATGGTGCCGACGGGGCTTTCCGACTCGACGAGCACGACCGTGATCCCGCTCGAAACCGACAGCTCAGTATAGTTGGTGCTGATGTCGAATTCGCCGTTGGCGGCCTTTCCGCTGCCCCTGATTACCGAAGTTTCGACGCAGGATACCGCAAGGCCCGCCAGCAATATCCCGAAAAGAAGTTTTTTCATGGTGTCGTGTGATTTATTCAACTAACAAAGATAGGATTTTTACGATATAATAACGAACCGCCACCCCATAATATAACATTTATCTTACCTTTGCCATCTGCAAATGAAAAGAGCTATGGCCGAAGCATCCGTCATTGCGAGGAGGCCGGAACGCCGACGAAGCAATCCGGGATTGGATTGCCTCGCTGCGCTCGCAATGACGCGGATAACTGCAAAAATGACTGAAAGAATGTTGAAGGGAGTGATATTCGACATGGACGGCGTTCTGGTCGACAATATGATGGTGCACATGGAGGCTTTCACCGAGATGGCGCGCCGCTACGGGATCGCGATCGACCTGAAAAAGACGCTCGGGATGGCCGGAAAGGGCAACGACGAGATATTCGGGGCGCTTTTCCCCGCCGAAACGGTCGCCGGAGTGGGTTCTGCGGCCCTCGGTGCTGAAAAAGAGGCTGTCTACCGTGAAATATACGCCCCGAGGCTCGCTCCGACCGCCGGACTTATCGAATTCCTCTACGCCCTGAAAGCCGCGGGCATTAAAATAGCCGTGGGGACTTCGGCTCCGAAAGCCAATATGGATTTTGTTTTCGACGGGCTCGGCATCCGCAAATACTTCGACGTGATCGTCAACGCCGACATGGTAACGCGCTGCAAACCCGACCCGGAGATATATCAGGTGGCGCTCTCAAAACTGGGACTGGAGTCCGGCGAATGCATTGTTTTCGAGGATGCGCTGGCAGGTATCCAGGCAGCCCGTGCGGCAGGGATCGGGATTGTTGCCTTAACCACCACTATAGCTAAACAAATACTTGAGAAGGAGCCTGGTGTAATAATGACAATCAAAGACTTCACGAAATTGGAATTAGGAAAAATCGAATCCTCTCGTAATTCGTAATTCGTAATTTAGAACGGGTACCCCACCCCGAAATTCAGCGCGGTGTTTTTCCACTTGAAATCGTGTATCCAACGCTCTCCGTGGGGCCTGTTGGGGCTGAAAAGCTGTATCCCCCAGTCCAACCGCAGGACGACGAAACGCAGGTCGATTCGTGCTCCCAGGCCGGTGTTGAGCGCCATCTGCTTAAAGAATTTATTAAAGTGGAACACCGCCGAATCGGGATATTCGCCGGGGTTCGAGCGCATGAACCAGATGTTCCCCGTATCGAAGAACACGGCCCCGCGCAGGATATTCCACACCGGGAAGCGCAGTTCGAGGTTTGCCTCTAATTTCACGTCACCCGTCTTTGCCGGATAAGCCTGGTATTCATATAATTGCGTACCTGGACCAAGGGTCCTTACCGCCCATCCCCGCATACTGTTGACGCCTCCCGCGAAGAACTGTTTGTCGAACGGCGGCGATGTCGAGTTGCCGTATGAGTATATCGCGCCGCCATGCACGCGGTATGCGAACGCGGTTTTTTCACCTAACACGACATTCTGGCTGAAGCTCACATCGCCCCTGACATACTGCGAGAACGGGATCCCGAAAGCGTCGTAATACCCCGAGGAAGTCGGCTGCCAGAAGGCGTGCGCCAGCCCGCTGAGCAGGTTGCCGGTAGTTTCGGCATTCACGCGCAGGACGACCGCGCCGGCGTTCAGGTCGCGCGGCTGGTTATTATAGACGTACGAGGCCGATATGCCCGCGATAAGCTGGCTTTTGTAGCTTGCCACCAGGTAGGGGTTGTCCAACTGCTCTTTGAAACCAGGGTCGAGATACCCCATGTCCACCACATTGATATCGAGCGGGCGGATCGAGAGGCTCTCGAAACGGCGGATGCCCCAGGTGTAGCCCCAGTTCAGACCGAAAAGCGCGCGTTTATAATAGACGCGGTCCTGCCAGTTGGCCGAAAGCGCGAGTTTCGACGATGAATTTTTCGCCCTGTTGTATTTGTCGACATTCCAGAAGAAGATAAACCGCGGGAATGTGAGCGAAACCGCCCCTCCGAGCTCATACGACAGTTTCCGCGCGTTTGATTTCAGAAATTCGAACCCTGCGGTAAGCGACGCGTCGAACAGTTCGGCCCCCCGGAACAGGTTGCGGTTCTGATAGCCGAGCGTCGTCCGCAGCCCGTAGAAACTCGATGTGGTGCTTCCCTCGAGGTCGATGCGGAAACTCTGCCGCAGCGCAGGAACGCACCGGATGTCGCAGTGCAGGTAATTTTCCGCGGTTGTTTCGGTGCGTCCGCTCCCGGCATGGCCCTCCCCTCCCACGAACGTCACCTGGCTTTCGTCGGCGCCGCCCTCGACGGGGTCGAACAGTATGCTGACGCTGCGGAACGCTCCGAGCCGCATCAGTTCGCTCGAAGTGACCGAAACGCGCCCGGCCGAGTAGAGCGAGTTGGAGCTGAATTTTATAGACCTTTGCAGCGCCTTGGGCTTGATCCTCAGTTTTTCGCCGTGGTAGATGATGTTCAGCCCGCGCGACCGGACGGTATCGGGAAAGACCGAGATGTCGGTTTCGGCCAGCGGGTTGTAGTCGGGATAGACGTATATATCCTTCAGGCGGTATATCCGGTGGTTGGTGTAGATCGGCGTCCCGTCCTCGCGGTAGCTGTCCAGCTGGCGGTGCACGATCATCGTGAGGTCGATCAGGTGATCGCCGCTCGGCCAATATTCAAAGGTGATGTTGTTCACCGTAAAGCCGTAGTATCCGCGGTTGCGCAGGTTTGCGGTTATCCGCTCGCGCTCGGCCGCCATCATGTTGGTGTCGAACAGGTCGCCCGCACGGAGCAGCGTTTCGGTGCTGTCCTGCATGACGATATCTTCGAGGAACTTGTCCCTGAAATCGTATTTTATAGAGGCTATGCGCGAGGGCGTACCCTGCCGTTCGCCGTAGGTGACTTTGATCTTCCGGTTGCGGATGGTGTCGACCGAGTACCACGCCTCGCTTTCGAAGAAGCCGCGCGAGGCCATGTAGGTTTCGAAGTACCCCACCGACAGTTCGGTTTTGTCGGGATCCCAGATCACCGGTTCTTCGCCCACGCGGCGCAGGAAATCGTGCCATCCGTTGTTTTTTTCGGGTTTGGCCTGCGAGTAAACCCAGGCGTAGAAATTCGTGCCGAGGAAGCGCCTGTTGGGCGACTGCTGCACGTAATGGTCGAGCTCGCCCGCCATAATGCGTTCGCTGCGCGGGGTGTCCCGGTCGACCTCTATCACATTGCGCTTGAGCAGGTAGCTTCCCTCGGGTATATGGCGCGTAACGCTGCACGACAACAGGGCCGCACCTGCCATGGCGGCCGCGAACAGAAGTATCAGTCGCCTGCGGATCATCTGGTTTACGGCGTTCAGTTTATTTACCGGTTAAAAAAGCCCTTGCGGACGAGTTCGTCGAAATAGACTTTCGAAAAATGGCGGTTGTCCTCCCCTTTATAGCGGCGTTCCGTGAAAATCCGTGCGAGGTTCGGAAGATCGTTGACCTCGAGCAGCCCCGCCGTTTCGTCCGAGGCCTCCCTCTCGGCCCAGAAAGCCTCTATTTCGGCATCCGTCGGATCACGGTAGACGTTTTCATGCACGACCGCCTCGAGCGGCAGGCGGCCGGTAAGGGGAACTTCTTCGGCCGGATAGCCAGCAACTACAGTCATGACCGGGATCACGCCGTCGGGAATCTGCAGTATCTCAGATATTTTCGGCGCTGTGTAGAAAGTCGTGCCGAGGTAGCATATCCCCAATCCATGCGCCTCGGCTTCCAGGGCGAGGTTTCCCGAAGCCAGCAGAGCGTCGGACATGGCGTTCAGGAACCACACGAAATTATCGTATCCGGGCTGCGCGCCGCGCAGGCGGCACCACCGGCTGAACCGCCTCACGTCGGCGCAGAAAGTGAATACCGCCGGGGCCGACATGGCCGGCTGGTTGAAATGGCACGGTGCGAGCTGCCGGCGCAGCTCCGGGTCGGTTGTTACTATTACACTGTAGACCTGCATATTGCCTGTATTCGAAGCCCTGGCGGCGGCTTCGAGCATCCGGCGCATCACATCGGCGGGTATCGGATCGGGAAGGTATTTACGATGGGAACGGTGTTCCGCTATCTCTTTTATCATAGTGCAGGCTTCTTTGGACAGACAAAAATAGTAAGAATCCTGATACTTTTAAGGAATTTAATTATATTTGCATAATATAGGATGCGCCTCGGACAAATCCAAGCAAGCTTGTTTTTGCCTCTCGGCTTTCACTATATTTGCCTTTGCAAGGATAAGGAAACCGCGAATGATCATCGGATTTGTGAAATATGAAGGCACGGGCAACGATTTCATTATCATCGACGCCCGCGCGCTCGATTTCGAGTTCCCGCCGGAATTCGTTGCGGCCCTGTGCGACCGTCATTTCGGGATCGGGGCGGACGGACTGATGCTGTTCGAAGTGGGCGGCGGCAAGGCCGATTTCAATATGCGCTACTTCAATTCCGACGGTTTCGAAACCACCATGTGCGGC
Organism: Rikenellaceae bacterium; assembly: GCA_031554415.1. Taxonomy (GTDB): domain Bacteria; phylum Bacteroidota; class Bacteroidia; order Bacteroidales; family Rikenellaceae; genus UBA940. The sequence continues at coordinate 16,823 of JAVBVG010000028.1, forward strand.
AACGGCGGGCGCTGCATCGCGCTCTACGCCCACCACCAGGGCATCGGCAGCCGCGAAAAGGTGTTCTGCGGGGCCGACGGAGTCCACCGCGCCAAGATAGCCAAAGCCGACGATCTGCGCGGCATAATCGACCTCCAGCTCAACCACGCGGGGGTGGTGGAAAAAAAGAACGACAGTTTCGTTCTGGATACGGGTTCGCCCCATTACGTGAAGTTCGTGACGGACATCGACGATGTGGACGTGGCCGGCATGGGGCGCGAGATACGCTACGATCCCGCATACGGCCCCAAAGGCATCAACGTCAATTTCGTGGAGATCACGGGCGAAGGCTCTTTCCGCCTGCGCACCTACGAGCGCGGCGTGGAAGACGAAACACAGGCCTGCGGCACCGGCGCCACGGCTGCGGCCATTGCCGTCCGTCTTGCGAAACAACCCTCGTGCAGCCGTTTTTCGATAACGGCGCAGGGCGGACAGCTGACCGTCTCTTTCAACCCGGGCGACAACGGCATTTTCACCGACGTATGGCTGCGCGGCGAGGCGCGCAAAGTGTTCCACGGCAAGTTCGAAACCGACAATTTCATCGGATTACTGTAATCCGGCAACCCTCTGACAAACCATTCCCCAAGACAGCTTTCCAAAATATTCCCTTTGAAGATGAAATCGCACGCGGATTTTAAGTTAAAAGAGAGTGTAACAGATCCAGACGACGCAATCAGGAAACCGGCCAGGCTCGATCCTATCCGCAAAAGCGGCAAGGAACGCCGTTCGCTCTATGACGAATTAGGCGACGAAGACGAAGAGCTCGATTACCACGGCAAGCGCGAGTCGGTGCTCGATTACTTCGACGACGACGAAGAGTGATAGAAAGGGGGACTCCCCCGCACATTAGTATTTTCTGATAACCTGCCGCCGTGCTGCGGCGGGAGGATTTATATTTTTTGTTTCTAAAGATGGAGAAATTCATTATCGCGGACGGATGCGCAATCCGCATTGGGGACACGCTCAAGGGCGGCCGCACGGTCGTGCTGCTTCACGGCTACCTGGAATCGCTGAACGTTTGGGACGATTTCACCGGACTGATCCAGCCATATGTGAGGGTGATCGCGCCCGACCTTCCCGGACACGGCATTTCGGAGGTAAAAGGCGGGGTCCACACGATGGAGTTTCTTGCCGATGTCGTACATGCAGCGCTGGTTGAGTTGAACGTCGCAAAATGCACTCTCGCAGGACATTCGATGGGCGGATATGCCGCGCTGGCGTTCGCCGCGAAATACCCGGAGATGCTCGACGGGCTGGTGCTGTTCTCCTCCACCCCGAACCCCGACTCTCCCGAAAAACGCGAGGATCGCCAACGCGAGGTGCAGATCGTGCTGGGCGGAAAAAAGGAGCTGCTCTCCAGGACGTTGCCCGGAAAAGGGTTCGCCGCTGAAAACTGCACGAAATTTGCGGACGAGATCGAGGACCTCGCGGAACAGGTGATGCTGACCGAGGATGAGGGCATCGTGGCGCTGCTGCGGGGAATGGAGGTGCGGCCGGATATGAACGAAATGCTCCGCGGCCTGAAAGTGCCGCAGCTGTTCATCTTCGGACGAAATGACGGGTACATTACGCAGGAAACGGCCGAGGCGACGATCAAGAACCAGCCGCAGGCAAAGGTGGTGTGGCTCGAAAATTCGGGGCATATGGGGTTCGTCGAAGAGCCACGAGCATCAGCTGAAGCGTTGCTTGAGTTTATGAATATTAACTACAATAAAGACAACTGATTGCATTATGAAAAAAATTGGGATTGCCGCCGACCACGCCGGCTTTGAACTGAAAGAATACCTCGTCGGATACCTCACTTCCCTGGGGTACGAAGTCTTCGATTTCGGCTGCTACTCGGAAGAGCCTTGCGACTACCCCGACGTCGGCCATCCGCTCGGGGAGGCTGTGAGCAAAGGCGAATTCGAACGCGGGATTTCGGTCTGCGGATCGGGCGTCGGCATCAACATAGTCGTCAACAAGCACCGCGGGGTACGCGGCGCGCTTTGCTGGGAGCCGGAGATCGCCGAACTCTCCCGCCGCCACAACGACGCCAACATCATGAGCCTTCCCGGACGGTTCATGGATAACGCCACGGCGCAGGAGTGCGTAAAGATATTTCTCGAAACCGAATTCGAAGGCGGCCGCCATCAGAAACGCATAGACAAGATAGAACCGAAACCCGAGCCATGTTCGAAGTGACGGTTTAGATAACAACAAAGAAGGAGCTGAAAATCAGCTCCTTTTTTGTTTAAATAGTTTGGCTCAGAAACCTTTGCCGATGCCGAGGAAATCATCGGCCTTGAGCGACGCGCCGCCGATAAGGCCGCCGTCGACGTCAGCTTTGGCGAATATCTCAGCCGCGTTTTCGGGTTTCACGCTGCCGCCGTAGAGGATGGGCGTTTTGTCGGCGAACGCGCCGAATTTGGCCGCGAGGGTTTTGCGGATGAACGCGTGCATCTCCTGGGCCTGGTCGGAAGTGGCGACTTTGCCGGTGCCGATGGCCCAAACGGGTTCGTATGCGATGACGAGCTTCTTGTACTCATCCTCGGTGAGGTTGAAGACCACCTCTTCGACCTGGGCCTTGACTACATCCCAAAGCTTGCCGCTTTCGCGCTCTTCGAGGGTTTCGCCGACGCAGTAGACGGGCACGAGATTGTTGGCATAGGCCTGCTTCATGCGTTTGTTGAGCGTGGCGCTCGTTTCTCCGTAATACTGACGGCGTTCCGAGTGGCCGAGTATCACATACTGCACGCCCAGCGACGCGATCATTTCGGCGGAAACTTCGCCGGTATAGGCGCCCTTGGCCTCTTCGGCGCAGTTCTGCGCGCCGACTTTCACGGCCGTTCCGAGAGTGGCTTTCGTCACTTCCGAAAGGTGGGTGTACGGCGGGCAGACGATGTAATCGACCGCGCCACACGATGTGCCGAGTCCCTTCATGATCGCTTTAACGAGTTCTACACCCTGCTCCGGCGTGGTGTTCATTTTCCAGTTTCCTGCTACGATTTTCCTTCTCATAATTCCGAATCCTTATTTATAGACTTTATGTTTTGTTGTTAGTTACCTCCGTCGCAAGATGCCTTCACCGGCCTGCGGCCGACGGGCGGCGCTCCGTCGGTGAGCTCGCGCTTTCAGCGCTCGGTTCCAGTTCCCTGCTACGATTTTCCTTCTCATTTTTCCGATTTATTGTCCCAGATAATGGTTAAAACCCTGCATTTTCAATGCAGCTACTTTAG
>JAVBVG010000133.1:0-7184 GCA_031554415.1 Rikenellaceae bacterium
AAGAGTGAAGAGTGAAGAGTGAAGAGTGAAGAGTGAAGAGTGAAGAGTGAAGAGTGAAGAGTGAAGAGTGAAGAGTGAAGAGTGAAGAGTGAAGGATGCACTTACCGTCATTGCGAACTGCGAGGAACGAAGCAGGAAGCAATCTATTTTGAAGTGTAAAAATATAAAAATATATGCTTATGTTTTCAAAGGAAACCTACACGAAAAGACGCGACGCGCTGCGCCGCAAGATGCAGGGCAAGGGGTTGATACTTCTCCCCGGCCATGTCGAATCGCCAGTGAACTATCCCAACAATGCCTACCGGTTCCGTCAGGACAGCAACTTCCTATACTTTTTCGGCCTCGACCTGCCCGGATTCGCCGGCGTGATCGACACCGACAGCGGCGGGGACACCATCTTCGGCGACGATTTCACCATCGACGACATCATCTGGATGGGGCCGCAGCCCAGTGTGCAGGAGTTGGCGGCGGAGGTCGGCGTCAGCGATACCGCGCCTTTCTCCCGGCTCGCCGAAACCATAGCCGTGGCCGTTTCGAAAGGCCGCCCGATCCATATCCTGCCCCCTTACCGCGGTGAAACAAAGATACTGATAGACAAGCTCGTCCCGGGCGGGCTGACCCCCTCCGACGAACTGATCCGCAGCGTGGTTTCGATGCGCGACAAGAAATCGGACGAGGAAATAGTGCAGATCGAAGAGGCGTGCGGGATAGGCTGGCGGATGCACACGCTGGCGATGCGGATGTGCTGCCACGGGACGCCCGAAAGGGAGATCGCCGGGGCCGTCGAAGGCGTCGCCATCCAGTACGGCTGGGGGGTGTCGTTCCATTCGATCGTGTCGCAGCACGGCGAAACGCTCCACAACCACAGCCACGACGGCATCCTGCAGGACGGGCGGATGCTGCTGATCGACGCGGGTGCCGAGGCGGTGTCGAACTATTGCAGCGACAACACGCGCACCATTCCGGTCAGCGGGCGGTTCACCCAAAAGCAGAAAGATATCTACGACATAGTCCTCGCGGCCAACGACCACGCCTTCACGCTCGCCGCGCCCGACGTCCGCTACGTCGACGTCCACCTCGCGGCCGCTCGGGTGCTTGTCGAGGGGCTTCATTCGCTGGGCCTCGTCCGCGGAAATATCGACGACGCGGTGATGGCGGGCGTCCACTCCCTGTTCATGCCGCACGGACTGGGGCACCACATGGGCTTGGACGTCCACGACATGGAGGACCTGGGCGAGAACTACGTCGGCTACGACGCCGAAACCCCGCGTTCGGCGCATCCTTCCGTCCGCCATTGCCGCATGGGGCGCCGCCTGCAGCCGGGAATGGTCGTTACGGTCGAGCCGGGCATCTATTTCATTCCGGACTATATCTCCAAATGGCGCGCCGAGGGCCTGTGCGCGGAATTCATTAATTTCGACAGGCTGGCGGACTACTACGATTTCGGCGGCATCCGCCTCGAGGACGACCTTCTGGTGACGGCCGATGGCAACCGCCTGCTCGGCGCGCGCCGCATCCCCGTCACCACCGACGAGGTCGAAGAGTTCATGAGGGGATGACATTTTTTCGCAAATTAGTCTGAAATGAAAAACCCGCGATTTATTTCGCGGGTTTTGCTTTATGAGCATATCAGACTAATAGCTAATTCACGTTTCTCGTGAATTCCCGGTTGATGTTCTCGGCCGACTGCTCCATCTCGTTCTGGAGCTTCACCATGTTGACGGCCGTAGCGGCGGCTTCGTCGCCCTTATTGCCGTGTTTGCCGCCCGCGCGGTCCATCGCCTGCTGCATGTTTTCCGTCGTGAGGACACCGAAGGCGATCGGCATGTTCCACGTCATCTGAAGTTGTACGATGCCCTGCGTCGCCCCCTGGCAGATGAAGTCGAAATGGCGGGTTTCGCCCTGGATAACGCATCCGAGGGCAATGACGGCGTCGACGTCGGTGTATTCGGCGTAGAACTGCGCCCCCAGCGGAAGTTCGAAAGTCCCTGGAACGTATTTGATAAGGATGTTATGCTCGGCGCAACCGGCGGCGCGGAGAGTGCGGACGGCCCCGGTGAGCAGGGCCTCGGTCACTTCGCGGTTCCATTCCGACACCACGATGCCGAACTTCATGTCGTCGGCGGCGGGGAGCGGGGAGTCGAATTGCGAGAGGTCTTTTTTCTTAATAGCCATGGATCGGAATTACAGTTTCTGCTCGGCGGCGGATGCGTATTTTTCGATGTCGCGGGCCTCGAGGCTGGTCGGATATTCGTCCGAAACGCGGCGGTAGGCCTTAACGGCTGCGGCGTAGTCGTTCAGCGCCTCGCAGGTGAGCCCCAGTTTCTTGAGGTACATGGGGGCCGTTACCATGTTGTCGGCTGCTGCGACGGCCTTTTCGAAGTGTTTCGCGGCGGTTGCGTAGTCGCCTTTCTGCACATGGATATCGCCTTTGAGTCCTTCGTTCTCGGCGTTGACGAGGCTGTTGGGCGCGCCTTTGGTGGCCTTGTATTTCGACAGGTATTCCAGGGCGCTGTCCAGGTCGCCATTCTGCATGCAGCAGATGCCGGCGTAATGTGCGGCGAGGCTCGCCTGGCGTGTGCCTTTGTAGCTGGCCGCGATGTCGGCGAAACCGAGGTTGTTGCCGTCGCCGCCCAGCGCGGTCGCCCAGTCTTCCTGTGCGAATAGCTGCTGCGCCACGAACATCGCGTCGGCCGCTTTTTTACCCTGCGGAGCTTTGTAGAATATCTGGTAGCCGTAGATCGCCCCTGCCAGAACGAGGACTGCGACGCCGATGAAGGTCAGCGTCTTCCAGTTCTTTTCAAAGAACAGTTCGGTCCTGCCGAGGGCGTTCTCGATCTTTACTTCGGGGTCTTTTTCAACTGCGGCCTTTTTTGCGGTTGAGCCTGCTTGCTTTGCCATATGAGGTTTTCTTATTTAGTTTTTCAAAATCAGGCTACAAAGGTAGAAGTTTTTATATAAAAAAGAAATACGGCGGTTGAAATTTTAGGCGGCGTAAAAAGTAATTGCTAACTTTGAAGAGCGAAAACGTACCACTTATGAAACTGCGCAAACTGTCCCTCGTCAACTTCAAGAACATAGCCTCGGCCGCGCCCGAATTTTCGGCGGGGATCAACTGTTTCGTGGGCGAGAACGGCGCGGGGAAGACCAACGTGCTCGACGCGGTGCATTACCTGTCGATGTGCAAGAGCTCGCTGGGCACGACCGACCGCCAGAGCCTGCGCCACGGAGGGGAGTTCTTCGTCGCCGAAGGGGAGTACACCGATGACGAGGGGCGCAGCCTGAACGTCGTCTGCACTTTCTCGCCCCAGGCGGGCAAGAAGCTGAAATACTGCGGAAAGGAGTACGAACGCCTGTCGGACCATGTCGGAGTGGTTCCGGTGGTGATGGTGTCGCCCGCGGACGCGTTCCTGATAGTCGACGCGGCCGACGAACGCCGCCGGTGGCTCAACGCATTCATCTCGCAGCTCGACCGCGAGTACCTCAACGCGCTGATGCGCTACAACACCGTCCTGACGGAGCGCAACCGCCTGCTGAAACAGCCCGTAAACTCCGCGAGGATGGAGATACTCGACGTGCTCGACCGGCAGATGGCCGAACACGGCTGGAAAATATATGACAAACGCGCCGAGGTGGTCGAAAAGCTGCAACCGCTCGTCGCCGAATATTACCGGACACTTTCCGACGACCGCGAGGAGGTGGAACTGCGCTACCGCTCCGAGATCACGGGGCGCGATTTCCTGGAGGTCCTGGGCGCCGCGCGGGAGAAGGATTTCATCAACCAGTTCTCCACCACCGGCATCCACCGCGACGACATAGTGATGCGCATCGGGGGGTATCCGCTCAAGAAATACGGCTCGCAGGGGCAGCAGAAATCGTTCCTCATAGCGCTGAAACTCGCGCAGTTCGCCATCGTGCGCGACGCGCTGGGCGAAAAGCCGATACTGCTTCTGGACGACCTTTTCGACAAACTCGATGCCGGGCGCGTCGAAAGGCTCATTTCCCTGGTCGATACCGGGCAGTTCGGGCAGGTGTTCATATCCGACTGCAGTCTTCCGAGGCTCGAAACCATCCTCCGCAACGGAGGACGCGAATACTCGCTGTTTGAGCTTCGCGACGGGATAATAACAGAAATTGATAATTTAAAATGAGGGTAACGGTTTCGTCATTGCGACCGCGAGTTTACGAAGCGGGAAGCAATCCAGCTCTTATTTCTGGATTGCCGTGTCGGCATCATATGCCTCCTCGCAATGACGTTGCAGCAAACTTTTTTCATTTTCTATAAAGCATGCGGCGCACACGGACAGTTAAAGTAGGGGAGTTGGTCGACGACCTGTTCCGCGATCCGACGATCCGGCGGAAGATCGCCGAAGGGCGGCTGCCCGATACGTGGGCCGAGGCCGCGGGCCCGCTGGCGGCGGCCTACACGGACGAGGTGGTGTTTAAGCACGGCATCCTGACCGTCAAAATAACCTCCCCGGTCGTCCGCCATGAGGTTTTCATGAAGCGCTCGTTCCTGCGCGACGAAATAAACATGCGTTCGGGCGCCATACTCGTCCGCGAACTCAGAGTGAAATGAAGGTAATAAAAACCGAAATTCCGGCGGACAGCCTGTGCCGCAACTACCTCCCTGCCGACTATACGGATGTCTATTCGTGTGAAACCGATTCGGCGAAAGCCGTCACCGCCGATGATATCATGGTCGGTTTCTGGACCGATATGCCGGGCTGGGCGGACGCGCTTTTCAGGCTGCGCGATTTTCTGGCGCGGTTCGCCGGACTGAAGGGTTCGGGCGGCGGCGCTCCGGAAGAGTTCGAAAAATGCATACGTTCCGGCTGCGCATACCGCTTTGCGTCCGTTCCCGCGAAGAACGGCCGCGAAACCGTCCTGCTGCTGAGCGACAAACACCTGGACGCCCATATGTCCGTTTACACCGGGCAGGGGAGCGTTTCGGTCATTACGCTGGTCCATTTCAGGAACCGGCTCGGCCGCATCTATTTTTTCGCCATCCGTCCTTTCCACGGTCTGGTCGTGAAAAATATGCTGAAACGGGCGGTCGCAAAAGTTGTCGGTTGACGATAAAAAAAGGCCGCCCCGGGAAAGGGGCGGCCGCCAACAAAGGTCAGGTTTCAAATCATGTTAAGGTTGTTCGGGTTTCGCCGCCTTTGGCCGTAAATTGTTTTGGCCGGCGGTTTGTCGTTATGCCGTTCAGTACGGCGGTTTCTCGTTACGCCGCCTTGACGAGCAGTTCTATGGTTTCGCCCGAATGGACGATGTCTATCGTTTCGCCGGGCTTTATTCCGCCCTCGACGATCATCTGCGCCAGCGGCTCCTCGATCCGATCGAGTATCGCGCGCTTCAGCGAACGCACCCCGTATTCGGGTTCGTAGCCCACCTCCGCCAGTTCGCGTTTGGCCGCCTCCGATATTTCGAGCCTGTAGCCCAGCTTTTCGGCGCGCGCCACCAGCTCCCCGAGTTCGAGTTCGACCACCCGGCTCACGTCGTCGTCGGTCAAAGTATTGAATATCACGACGTCGTCGATGCGGTTTATAAATTCGGGCGCGAAGGTCTGGCCCAGGGCACTGCGGTAATCCGCCTCCTTATTGACAATCTCTCTACTGATGGTTTTCGAAGTGTTGTACCCCACGGCCGGACCTTTTTGCGCTATGGCCCGCGACCCGATATTGGAAGTCATTATTATAATGGTGTTGCGGAAATCCACCTTTCGTCCCAGTCCGTCGGTCAGGTGCCCGTCGTCGAACATCTGGAGCATCACGTTGAAGACGTCGGGGTGCGCCTTTTCGACCTCGTCGAACAGCACCACCGAGTAGGGCTGGCGGCGGACAGCTTCCGTAAGCTGTCCCCCTTCGCCGTAACCCACGTATCCGGGAGGCGAGCCGATAAGGCGCGAAACGTTGTGCTTCTCCGAAAATTCGCTCATGTCGATGCGGATCAGCGCGTCGCCGCGGTCGAACATCCATTTGGACAGCTCCTTGGCTAGCAGCGTCTTGCCGACTCCGGTAGGCCCCACGAAGAGGAACACCCCTATCGGTTTGCCCGGGTCCTTGAGTCCGGCGCGGCTGCGTACGATCGACCGCGCGACCTTGCCGACTGCCGCCTCCTGTCCGATGACGACCTCCGAAAGATGCCTCTGGAGCGTCGCCAGGCGCGATTGCTCGCACTGTGAAACCTTTTCGACAGGGATCCCCGTCATCGTGGTGATGATCTCTTCTATCTGTTCCGGCGTGATCTCCGCCGCGGAATCCTTCCCGATGCCGCCGAAAATGCGCGCCTTCGAACCCGCCTCGTCCATCGCGTCGATGGCCTTGTCGGGGAAGTGGCGGTCGGTGATGTAGCGTTCCGTAAGATCGACGCAGGCGCGCAGCGCCTCGTCGGTGTAGACCACCGAGTGGTGCTTTTCGTAGTGCGGCTTGATGTTGCGCAGGATCTCGAGCGTGTCGCTCTTGCTTGTCGGCTCGACGATGATCTTCTGGAAACGGCGTTCGAGCGCCGCGTCCTTTTCGAGGTTCTCGCGGTACTCGTCGAGCGTCGTGGCGCCGATGCACTGCATTTCGCCCCGCGCGAGGGCGGGTTTCAGTATGTTGGCGGTGTCGAGGCTCCCCTGGGAGCTTCCCGCGCCCACAATGGTATGTATCTCGTCGATAAAGACGATGGAGTCTTTCTGTTTGGCCAGTTCGGTCATCAGCCCCTTGATCCGTTCCTCGAATTCGCCGCGGAATTTGGTCCCGGCGATCAGCGAAGCCATGTCGAGCGACCACACTTTCTTGCCCCTGAGCGATTCCGGGGCCTCGCCCGAGGCGATCCTCAGCGCAAGCCCTTCGACGATGGCGCTCTTTCCCACGCCGGCCTCGCCGACCAGTATAGGGTTGTTTTTTTTGCGGCGGCCGAGTATCTGGACCAGCCGTTCGATCTCCCTGGTGCGTCCGACGACCGGGTCGATGCGTCCCTCGCGGGCCGCGCGCGTCAGTTCCACCCCGTATTTTTCCAGCCCCGTCGACTTCTCTTTCCTGTGTTTCGGCTCTTCCTCTTCGGGAAGCTCCCAATCGTCGTCTTCGGGACGCAGGTCGCGGCGGCGTATGATGCGTATCTCGCTCACATATCCCTCTTCGGCGGGCAGTTTGGCAAGCTCCGCGGATATTTCAACGGTCTTTATATGGTATAGG
>JAVBVG010000089.1:0-13258 GCA_031554415.1 Rikenellaceae bacterium
TCCGGCTTGGTCCACACGCCCGGACTGATCTCGGTTTCGGGCTTCCTTACCGTCTTGGTTTCCGTCACCACCGCCTCGGGCTGCGACCAGACCCCCGGCATGATCTCCTGCGCCGGCACCTGTATGGTCTCAGTCACGGTCTCGATCTCTTCGATCACCTCGGGTTTCGTCCACACGCCCGGCCTGATCTCCTGTGCAGGGATCTGCCTGGTCGACGTTACGGTAACGATCTCAGCCACGACCTGGGGTTTCGACCATACTCCCGGCATGATCTCTTTTGTGGCGATCTGTTCCGTCGCCTTAACGGTCGTGATGACCGTTTCAGTGGCGGGCTCCGCTTTGGTCCAAACCCCCGGCCTGATTTCCATGGCCGGTTTTGCCGGCGTCTGCACCACCTCTGTCGTGGTTTCGGTTACTATTTCCGTACCGGGTTTTGTTCCCGGCTTGGTTGTGGTCGCTACCGTCGGCTCCGGTTCGGGTTCCGGCACGGCCGCCGTGTCCGGCATATAGCACAAGGTGACCGCCACGGAAGCCGTGCGGAGATGGCGCAAAGTATAGCTGTCGCGGAGATACCTGAAAGTGCGTCCCCCCAGCATGGACATCATGCGCTGGCTTTTGATGTTGTCGGAATGGGTGGGGCTCATGATTATTTTCAGCAGCACCTCCCTGCCCGGAACATTCGGATCTTCCCTTACTACATCTTCGAGCCTTTCCCAATATCGTCCTTCCACGCGCGTGGATATCATAGAGATGTCTATATACGGATACTCGTCCAACATATAGCGTTTTAAGGCGTCGGCACGCTCTTGCGCGAGGTGCAAATTATGTGCGTGGGAGCCGTCGGGACTGGCCGCCCCGGTAATGGTGATCGATTCGAGTTTAGATATTACGGACCGATCCGTCATTATATCGTGTAAATCTTTAATTCCTTGAAGATTGTCCATAAAGTAGATGTCTATTTCCGAACTGTCGAACGGAAACAGTAATGCAATCTGCTTAAGGGTATCCTGTAATGGAGATTCAGGGGCGGGAGAACTCCCGACCGCACGACCGGTTGTCAGAATAATAAGCAGCGCACAATACATGCCTGCCCTAAAATAAAATCCCATATTAAATTATGTTGCTAATAATAAAAACAGGATATACGGCTTATTGTAAGTCTGGCGAAATTTAGATGAAAACTCCCACTAAATTACATTCTCGGCCATATTTGTCCAATTTTTTTTATGAATTTCGCAAATTAACAACCTGCAAACATAGTTCTAATTTTTCAAAAAACATATTATAATTACTACAAAATTTATAAAAACAATGTGTTTTGCCGTATGATTCTCAAAATAGGCACCAATACTTATCCGCAGTTTCACAAAATGTCCACACGATGCGATTGTGTTATTCGCAGGACTTTTTGTTAAATCATCTGCATAAAAGCATGGTTAAAATTCCCTTGAGAAAGCAGACTTGCTTAACAAACTGCATGCCAAAGTACTCCGTCATCCGGGAGAAGGACAAGTGGAACTGTGCGTATGAAGTATAATCCGCCCTACGTCAGGAATTCAAAAATTCAAATCAAGGCATAACTTTTTGTGCAGAAAAAGTTGGGAATTCCATCTGGCAGAAAATTATATTTTCTGCATTTTTATTTGGTTTTCCCGGAAATCATACTTATTTTTGACCGACCGGTCAGTCAAAAATATTAAACAAACGGAAAAATATTCTGCAGGCAGCACACATACAAGAGAGATAAAATGCCCAGGACGAAACAACAGAACGAAACGATCCGCAGCCAGAAACGGCAACTGATCGTGGAGACGGCGCTGGCGCTTTTCGCGTCGGACGGCTACGCGCACACATCCATCTCCCGGATCGCCCATGAGGCCGGAATATCCAAAGGCTTGCTCTATAATTATTTCGAGAGCAAAGAGGCGCTGCTGTTGGCCATTCTCGAAGAGGGGGTGCAATCGGTCTGGGCAGGCCGCCTGACGGAAAATATGACCCCCGAAGATTTCCTGCGCTATATCGGCGACATCTTCGCGCTGGTAGACGGGCACAGGGATTTTTACAGGCTTTACACGGCCCTGAGCACCCAGCCCGGGGTGGCCCATCTGCTGTCCGGGTTTGCTCAGGGCGATTACTCCGAGGGTTTGCGCCACCTTTACGCGTTCTTCGTGCGGCAGTTCGGCCCGGAGGAGGCCATGCGCGAGATGCTCTTCATGTCGGCACTCGCCAAAGGGGCGGCCATCCTGTCGATGTACGGTAAGAGCCAAAACGTGCTGCAGATCGGTATGCTGCGCGGAACGATCATGGATTACTATAAAGAAAAATTCGGGATAAAATCATGAAAAAGAGATTGATGGCCGCCGCAGCGCTGCTGCTGGCTGGCGGAGTGTGGGCGCAGGAGCCCTCGGCGTACGACATAGTGAAAAAGGCCGACGACAAGCTGCGCGGCGAGTCATCCTATTCTGAAATTACGATGACCATCGTGCGCCCCACATGGACGCGCGAGATCGGCATCAAGGGATGGTCGCGGGGGCGCAACTACTCGATGACGCTCATTACCTCGCCCGCCCGCGAAAAGGGGCAGGCGTTCCTCAAGCGCGGCAAAGACCTGTGGAACTGGGTTCCGGGCATCGAGCGGATGATCAAGATGTCGTCGTCGGTAATGGGCCAGTCGTGGATGGGCAGCGACTTCACGAACGACGACATGGTGCGCGAATCGAGCATCGTGAACGACTATACGCACGCGCTCGCGGGCAGTGAAAAGGTGCGCGAGTTCGAGTGTTGGAAGATCGTCCTGACCCCCAAGGAGAACGCTGCCGTGGTGTGGGGCAAAGTGATAATGTGGATCTCGAAAACGGGCTGCGATGAGATAAAGACCGAATCCTACGACGAGGACGGCGTGCTGGTCAACACGATGAATGGCTTCGACATACGGCAGTTCGGCGACCGCAGCCTCCCCTCCCGCATGGAGGTCGTGCCGGCCGATAAGCCGAATCAAAAAACGGTACTCTCGGTGCAGTCGTACGATTTCAGCCGCGACATCCCCGAATCGTTCTTTTCGCAGCAGAACATGAAAACACTGAAATGATATGTTAAAGCTCGCATGGCGCAATATATGGCGCAACCGGCGCCGCAGCCTGATCACGATGGGGTCGGTGTTTTTCGCCTTCCTGTTCTGCGTGCTGCTGATGTCGACGCAGAAAGGGACGTGGGGCTACATGATCGAGAGCATGCTGCGCACCCAGGCGGGGCACATCCAGGTACATCTGGCCGGCTGGTTCGACGACCCGGTGGTGGACAACCTGATGACGATGGACGGCGCGCAGGTGCCCCGCATCGAAACATTACCGGGCGTGGCATACACCTCTCCTCGGCTGGAAACCTTCGCGATGGCTTCGCTGGGCACGGTGAGCAAGCCCGTGGCGCTGACGGGGATCGACCCGGCGCGCGAGGACCGCATGTCGTCGCTCGCCTCGCGCGTGACCGAAGGCGCATATCTTGCGGAAAATGACCCCGACGGCATCCTGCTTGGCGGCAAACTGGCCGAATACCTGCGCGCCGCGCCGGGCGACACACTGGCCCTCGTGGGGCAGGGCTACCACGGGGCGAGCGCCTACGGGCTCTACGTGGTGCGGGGCGTCGTTTCGCTCGCAATGCCCGAAATGGACCAGGGAACAGTGTACACTACCCTCCCCTCGGCCCGGCGGTTCGTGGGACTGGACGGCGGCCTGAGCGGGCTGCTGGTCACGCTCGATAACCCCAAACAGATAGACCGCGCAGTGGCGGCGATCGAAAACACGCTTGAAAATGGGGTCTACGAGGTGCTGCCGTGGCAGGTGACGATGGAAAAACTGCTGCGCCAGGCCGACTCCGATCTGCTGTTCCTTCAGATCATAATGTTCATCCTTTATATGATAGTCGGTTTCGGCATACTTAGCACCGTGATCATGATGACCAACGAGCGGAGGCACGAATTCGGCGTGGTCGTGGCGCTGGGGATGCAGCGCGGGCGGCTGGCTGCCACCACGGCCGTTGAGCTGGCGCTGATGATCGCCCTAGCCATTGCGGCCGGGCTGGCTGTGAGCGTGCCGCTGATCAATTTTTACGCCGCGCATCCCGTGGCCCTGGGCGGCGAGTTTGCCACCGCCATGCTGGAGTTCGGGATCGAGCCCATTCTCCCTGCCGATAACAGCTTCGGGCTTTTCGCCGGACAGGCGGGTGTGGTAGCGCTTATTTCGGCCGTCGTGGTGCTCTATCCCGTGCGGCATATCCTGCGGTTGAACGTCATTAAATCCTTGAGGCCATGACCATACTTCCCATAGCCTGGAAAAACATCTGGCGCAACAAGGTGCGCAGCGGCATCATCACGGGCGCCATCGTCATAGGTTTGTTCGCCGGCACGTTCGTGGTGGCTTTCATGTCGGGCTGGGTCAACACCCAGATCCGTTCGGACGTCGACCAGCAGATCGGCGATATTCAAATTCACCGGCCGGCCTACACCGACAACCACGACATTTCCGAGTACTTCCTGCGCGCCGGCGTGGACGCATCCCTCGACACGGTGGCCGCCGTGCGCGACATAGCCTGGCGCGTCCGCATCGACGGCATGGTCGCCTCGGCGGCAGGCGCGGCGGGGGTGCGCGTCAATATGGTCGATCCGGATGCCGAGCGCCGGGCGGCGACCCTCTGGCAGGCCATCCCCGATTCGCTCGGGGGCTGGTTCGCCGACACCGCTGCGCGCAGCATACCGGTCGTCATCAGCGAAAAGACGGCCGAAAAGCTCAAGGTCCGCCTGCGCTCAAAAGTGGTCGTCACCTTTCAGGACGTACAGGGTGAGATGGTCAGTTTCGCCCTGCGCGTGACGGGCATTTTCCATACGTCGAACACCGCTTTCGACGAAAGCAATATTTACGTGCGCCACGCCGATCTGGCCGCCGCGACCGGCCTTCCCGATGGGGCTTACCACGAAGCCGCCGTGCGCCTTACGGCTTTCGACAGGGACGGCGCCATGACACCGCGCATAGCGTCCCTTCTGCCCGGGCTGCAGGTCGACGACTGGCGTACGCTCTCCCCGGCCCTTTCGCTGACCCTGGGGTGGATGGATATGATCGGGATCATTATCCTGGCCATCTTCATGCTGGCACTCGCGTTCGGGATCGTCAACACGATGCTGATGGCCGTGCTCGAGCGGCAGCGCGAACTGGGCATGCTGATGTGCATCGGCATGAACCGCCGCCGCGTGTTCCGGATGATCATGACAGAAACTCTGCTGCTCACATTCCTCGGCAGCGCGGCCGGCGTCTTCCTGGGCTGGCTCACCATCCGCCTGACGGCGGAGTCGGGCATAAACCTGGCGCCGCTGATCGGCAGCGATTTCGAGGATTTCGGCTTCGGCAACAGGGTCTACCCTGAGTTCGACGCCGCGATGTTCTCGACGATCGCCATCCTCGTGTTCGCAACCGGCCTGCTGTCGGCCATATACCCTGCCGTCAAGGCGCTCAAACTCAATCCAGTCGAATCCATAAGAACCGAATAGCATGGAAAGCATTATCGAAACCCGCGCGTTGCGCAAAATATACAACGAGGGCGTGAACGAGGTCCGCGCCGTGGACGGCGTCGAACTGAAGATCGCCGCAGGGGAATTTATCGCCGTTGTAGGCCCCTCCGGGTCGGGCAAGACAACCCTGCTTAATATGATAGGCGGGCTGGACAGCCCCACATCGGGCGAGGTCAGGGTGGACGGCCGCGAACTGGGCGGCATGAAGCCCTCGCGGCTCATCGACTTCCGCCTGCACAACATAGGCTTCGTCTTCCAGTCCTACAACCTGATCCCGGTGCTCACGGCCGCCGAGAACGTCGCCTTCGTGATGGACCTGCAGGGACGCCCGAAACAGGAATGCCGCGCACGCACGGCCGAACTTCTCGGTGCGGTGGGACTCGGCGACCGGGGCTCGAGCCGGCCCGCCAAACTGTCGGGAGGGCAGCAGCAGCGCGTGGCCGTGGCGCGCGCCCTGGCCCCGAAACCCAAGTTCATCCTGGCCGACGAACCTACGGCCAACCTCGACAGCCACTCGGCCGAGACGCTGCTGGAGATCATGGAGAGCCTCAACCGCGAGGAGGGCGTCACGTTCATCTTCTCGACCCACGACCCGCGGGTGGTGGCCAAAGCCCGCCGCGTGATCACGCTGCAGGACGGCAGGATCATCTCCGACGAAACGAAATGAACCGGCGGGCGGGCATAACGCTGGCGGCGCTGCTTGCGGTCTGCGGAGTTACGGCCGCGCAGGACACGGCGCCCGCCGACACGCTTTCCGCCTCCGCATGGACTACCGACGACCCCGCAGAGTCACGTGTAAGGCGGTGCTCGCTCGCGGGCTATGCGAGCGACATGCCCTCGGTGACGATGACCGACCCCGCCAGCCCGCTGATGTGGGACAACCAGCTGCAGGCGCGCCTAAATTTCAGGTGGAACCCCTTCGAACATTGGCAACTCGACGCCGGGCTGCGCACCCGCTTCATCGCGGGCGACATGCTCTCGATGCCGGGTTACGCGGAGTCGATAGGTTTCGACCGCGGCCGCGCCGACCTGTCGTGGAACATCGCGAAAGGGGAGAAAGTGCTGCTCAACGCCGCCCTGGATCGTCTTTTCGTCACGTTCGAGGGCGGGAAATGGAACGTCAAACTCGGCCGCCAGCGGGTCAACTGGGGCCAGACCCTCGTGTGGAATCCCAACGACATCTTCAACACCTATTCATATTTCGACATCGACTATCCCGAGCGGCCGGGCTGCGACGCCCTGCGCGTGACATTTTACCATAACGAAACCGCCTCGACGGAAGCTGCAGCAAGTCTCGACCGCTACAACCGGGTTACGGCGGCCATGCTGCACCGCTGGAACCGACGCGGGGTGGACTACCAGATCATCGGCGGGGTGCTCGACGCGGGAGGAAGCCTTCCCCCGGCCGCCGAAGCCTCCGGAGGTGCTTTTCCGCAAGGCGACGTCCTGGTCGGCGGTGCCGTTACGGGCGAGGTGAAAGGGGTGAACCTGCGCGCCGAAGCGACATATTACCAGCCCCTGCGCAATTTCGCCGACACCCTGGGCACTATCGCGGCCTCGCTGGGAGTGGATTACATATTCTCCAATTCGCTGATGCTGCAGGCCGAGGTGCTTTACAACAACGTGGGTGCGGCCTTCGGCGATGCAGGGATACTCGCCCTCTACACGGCTCCTCTCTCGTCCAAATACCTTTCGGTAAGCGACTGGACGATCTTCGGGGCCGCCTCCTACCCCGTCACACCCCGTTTCACAGCCGCCGTTTCGAGCATGTATTTCACGGACATCCGCACGGTCTATGTAGGCGCCGACCTTTCGTTCTCGCTGGCCGAAAGCCTCGACCTCTCGGCCTTCGTCCAGTATTTCACCGGCAATCCGGGTGTGAAAACCCGCGCGGCGATGGCCTTCCTGCGGCTGAAATACTCATTCTGACACGTGCAGCGGCAGACCGAAACGGAAAAAAATTGTAATTTTACGGTATGAACATCGAAGAATTCAGGGACTACTGGCCAAAGAACGGGAAAAGATCGGGATCATTCCTGCCGGGAAATAGAATCATTTTTTACGAAATTTATGCGGGCCTGCTTATCTTGCATCATTTTTTATTGCGTCAGCGGGCAATCCGTAGATTTTCTTTTCGACCAATTCTCTTGAAGCTGACCGTCAGACAGATAGGTAATAACATAATCGTCCCGGGGCACAATAGTAGCAACAAATATCTGATAATAAATGAACTATCAGGTATTTTTCATTTTTTCATCCACTCAAAAAAATTAAACTTTTGAGGTTGATTATGGTTCAAAGGTATGGCGGTCAGGAGTGTAATGATATAGACAAATATAGATCTTCAGCCGCGAGCAATGAAATGAGGTGCGGTTTACGCAGGTTCAAAGACATTCCCGCCTGCTATATTAACGTGAGTTTCGCTTAAGCGAAACGAACAACCATTGAGGAGCGGCCTTCGGGCGGCGTGTCGCGGGGCGGTTAAAAGGCAGGGGCAAACGGTCAGTAGGCCCTATTTCTTTCGCGGGGGCAACAGCAGCAGCGCGCTAGTCCGCTTCCTGTAGGCGGCATAGCCCGGTTTGCGTTCCAGTTGCCGCTTTTCCATCAGCGGGATGCTGATGAAAACGAACAGCAGGGTGTTCGCAAGCGCCCCGACCCCCGCGAGCCATTCCGACGGAGCCGCCGACAGCAGCGCGAAGTAAACGCCCCACCACATCGCCACCTCGCCCAGATAGTTCGGATGGCGCGAATATTTCCACAGCCCCGCGTCGCAAACCTTTCCGGGATTCCGCCTCCTGAAGCGGTGGGCCTGCGTGTCGGAAACGAGCTGCAGGGCGGCCGAACCGATCATAAGCGCGAAAGCGAGCCATGTGAAGGGGTTGGCTTCGGCGTGCAGCGTCATCAGCCTGAATGCCGGCACCATGGCCAGGAACACTATGAACGTGGGCATGAAGTGTATCCCGAAGAAATTCACCACAGGCCACAGCCCTTTCGAATCGGCCTGGTATTTACTGTAGCGCCAGTCCTGCACGCTCAGGTTCTCGAACGTGTATGCCCAGTTCGCCGTGAGCCGCATGCCCCACACCCACACTCCGGCCAGCACGAGCAGCGAAGGCACGTCGAAGGCCCGGTAACGGAACGCCAGCAGGGTAAGCATGGCTACGGGTGCGACGCTCCAGTAGGGGTCGTACACCGATGCGTTTTTCAGCAGGGTGCTGAATATCCACACTGCCACGGTCGCGGCTGTGTCGGCGACGAAGAGCCGCACTATGTCGTCGTATTGGGGCAGGAGTGTGAAAACCGCGATCCCGACTGCCGCCGCGACGATATATACTCCAAGTATTACCAGAAAGCCGAGCGCCCTCGATCTTTTTATTTTTTCCATGGTTCTGATGATTGATTGGTTGCTTAGATGATTAAAGATGATACCGATCAGGCGGCTTTTTCGTTTTCGCCGCACTCCGTGGCGCTTTCGACGATGACCACGCGCCCCTCCGTGGCGTCGAGCATCACCACGTCGCCCGTCCGGATGGTCCCGGTGGCGTTGGCGACGTTGACGACCAGCGGCAGCCCGTACTCCCTCGCCACCACCGCGCCGTGGGAAAGGGCCGAACCGACTTCTGTTATCAGCCCGCCGATCACGCTGTAGTAGGGCGACCAGCCGATGTCGGTGAATGCGGCGACCATGATCTCGCCGTTCTCGAGCCTGCGGGCATCCTCGACGCAGGTTACCACGCGCGCCGTTCCCGTCACCTCGCCGCGCGAAATCGGGATCCCGGTAAGGACGGCGCCGTTCCCGGCCGCTACGATCTCCCGCTTTACCGGCACGGGTTCGCCCACATAGACATCCTTATACTTCACGGCCTGCTGCTGGGGGAGCAGGCGGCGGCGCTTGAGCGCGGTTTTTATCAATCCGGCCTTTTTTCCGACCACGAGGTCGCGGAGTTCGTCGTGCGTAAGGAAATAGACGAGGTCGGCATCTGGCAACGCCCCGGCTTCGGCCAGCATGCCGCCCAGCCGTTTGTAGGCCTTTTTGAACACGTCGAGCACCTTGATATAGCGCGCCTTGGTATATTCGCGGCAGTAAACCCCGCAGCGGGCCTGCTTCAGCAGCCAGCCGAGAGCCGCCCTTGCCGCCCCTTTTTTACCCTCCAGAAGCTGTTCGCGGTAGAATCCCGCCCGCGACGGGTGTTCCCTGGCGGTGAATGAGCCGGAGTTTATGATGGTCAGCACGTTCCCGAAGAGCGATTCGCTGTCTTCGGCCCACGACGGGGAGCGCATTTCGGCCTCGCGTATTCCGCGGTGTCCGTGGCGTTTAATGAAATATTCACAGGCGTCGCGGACATCTCCCCCGGAAGCGAGCACGAACTCTTCGAGCTGCACGGCGGTCATGCTTCCGGCGTCGGGACGCTCCGCCGCCACCGCCGAGGCGAGCCGGCGCATCGAACGCAGTATATCCACGCTCTCGATATCGTCGATATCCTCCAGCAGCCCCGCCAGGAGCGAACGCGCCTCGCGGTCCTCCATACCGCCCGACTTGATGATGGTCAGCAGCGTGCAGCTCATGGCGCCCGAATAGGAGCTCGAAACGTAGTGGTACCACGCCGAGTCGACGCATTTCACGACCTGGGCGTCTATGCGGTTGAAATAGGTTTCTATATCGTCCGAAGGCTCTATCGCAAAGGTTTCCGCCATTTCGTCGAGCTTCCTCATCGCCTTCTTGAGTGAAAAGAGGAACCTTACATAGCTGACGGCGTTCGCCATTCTCACAAGGCCGTTGCTGTGTTTGAAACCCGGATCGGGGGTGTCGAGTATCTTTCCGCAGATGCTGTTCTCGACGTTCTGCTTGTCGACGCCGATGACGGTGTAGCCCATTTTGTAGATGGACGTCAGATTGAAGAAGAGCTGGTTCGAGAAACTGGTTATTGTGGCCGGCATCTCGTTAACATTTCGGTAGGCCCCGGCGCAGACCAGCATGCGGCGCAGCCCCATGTCGATTCCCATCACAGAAGTGCTGAGCGAAAGGGGCGTGACGGCTCCGGGGAGCATCTCGCCGATATTGCAGGTGGTGAAGACGGTATTATCGGGCAGTCCCTTGTGGTCGAGCTCGCCGATGCCTATCTCGCGGCCGGTGGTTACGGGACGCGCTTGGAGCCACACCAGCGCGCCGCCGCGGTCGACCGCCCACTCCATGTCGAGCGGGTAACCGAAACAGCGGGCCGCTTCGAGGGCCTGCCGCGCGATCGTGATCATCACTCCCCTGCCCAGCATGCCGCCGTCCATATCGTCCGGCACTTCGAAATACATCCTGCCGCCGCCCTCCCTTTTATAGGGGATCTCGAAATGCTGGGCGGAGGCCATCCCCGACACCAGGCTTTCGCCCAGCCCCTCGACGGCCTCGATTATCACCTTCTCTTCGCCGGTGGCCGGATCGACCGTAAAACATACGCCGGCGCACGCCGCGTCGACCATCTCCTGCACCACCACGTTCATCTCCGACGAGCGCGCACCGGCGAAAAAAGAGGAGTAGCTTTCGGCGGTTTCGCTTCCGAGCGACGCCACGCACTCCTTCAGGGCCGAGACGAAACTCTCCCTGCCGCTGACGTTCAACACAGAAGCGTACTGGCCTGCCGACGAGAAGTCGCTTCCGTCCTCGGCCCCTGCGCTCGAGCGGACCGCCACGCAGCGGTTCCCGTAGCGTTCGTACAGCACGGCCGCCCGCCTGTAGTCGGCGTCCGAACCAAGCTCCCTGACCACGGTTCCTTTGGGCGTGTTGAACCCATAGGAGGCCAACAGCGCGAGTCCCTTGGCCTTTCCGCCTATGTTTTCGAGAACATGGCCGGGTATGTTCGACAGATCGTAAATTTCCATAATAGTTTTTGCTTTACCTACCCCAGCGGGATTTGTCAGCGTTGAACGCGAATTCGGTTATACCGCGCCCTTTAACGCCGTCGATCTCGAAATCGGACACCCCCTCGACCACCTTGAAATCCTCGTCGAAAAGGTACGGCACCTTGAAGTCGTTCTTCGCGCGGGTAATCCTCTGTTTGCCGTCCTCGTACACTCCGGTTATCTCTATGGCGGCGGGAACGGTTCCCAGAGTCGGGAGCTCGTCCATTTCGGTGGCTTTAAGAAGGCTTATGACCTTGCCGCCGGAGATGTAGAAACCGGCCTGGAGGTACGAAACCGCCGGATAGCGCATCATGCTCGTGTGGACGAAATCGCCGTTCTCGAGCAGCGCGATGGTCCAGATGTAGCGGTCGAAATAGCTCCATTCTCGCTTGCCGTAGGAGTGGTCGCGGGCGGCGGGAAAATTTTCGAGCCGGATCTCCCTGCCACCGGTGTTTATGACCGCGGTGGCGCGGCCCGACTGTTCGAGGTGCACCTGGTGGATCGCCGACATGGTTTCCTGGAACGATCTGTCGAATTTCTCGCGGCTGATCGCCCTCGACATCAGCTTGGGGCTCATATGGGTCGAAAATTCGAAAACGGGGCTTGTTCCTGTGAACACGCCCTCCATGGTGAGTTTCTGCGGCGCGGCACCCTTCTGCGGTACATAGCCATCGTCGGTTTTCACACCGGGAACCACGTTGCCGTCGTAGCGGAATTTCAGCAGTTTGCCCGCCTCGACGCACTCGACGCTGACCGGGTTCCTCTCACCCTTTTCGATATGGTCCTTTTCGGCGAGCAGGATATTGCCCCGGCCGTCGCTGTACATGAACCACAGTTCGTCGGTCTTGTCGCCCCCGCGCACCGCGCTGCGGAAAAAGAGGGTTTCGTCGCTCTTGAAGTCGGTCAGGAAATAGTAGTGGCTGTTGCTGTGGGTTCGTTCGGCGTCTGCCGGAAGCTGGTAGTTGTCGGCGTATTCGACATCGAAAGGGTGTTCCCGGCGGTTTTTCCTCATCGCGCTTTCGATGACCTTCGCTTTAAGCATTCGTTTGATTCCCATATCCATGAAGTGTTTAGGTTGATCCGGCAGGTTCAAACGCAAATATACTGAAATATTTTAAACCGGTCGATGAAAAACATTATTTCATCGATAATTTCACCTTAATAGTCGTCAAAAACTCGACACGGTAAAAAACAACCGCCCGCGGGTAAACCTGCGGGCGGCCGTGTTCACACGTTGCGGAAACAAACCTATTTACCGGCTTTATAAACGTTCGCGCCGAGCTCTCCGGCGACGTATTCTATGGCTTTCCATGCGCGGACGCTGTTGCCGGTCTTGTCGACGGGGGGTGAGAAAGCCGCGATGGCCATTTTGCCTGGCAGCACGGCCACGATGCCGCCTCCGACGCCGCTCTTACCGGGCAGCCCCACGCTGTACATCCACAGCCCCGTTGCTTCGTAAAGCCCCTCCATGCCCATTACGGCGAGTACTTTGGGAACATATTCCGCTTTGAGCAGGCGTTTTCCCGTCACGGGATGCACCCCGCCGTTGGCGAGCACCGCGCCCATGTTGGCGAGGTCTTCGGCCGTAACGCCGATCGAGCACTGCTTGGTGTAGCTGTCGCAGGCGTCGATCGGATCGGCCCACATATGCCCGTATGCGTCCAACAGCATGGCTATGGCGCGGTTGTGCCGGTTGGTCGCGGCTTCGGATTCATAGAGTTCGTCGATGACCGTGAGTTTGCGGTTTGCCATGCCGCTCATGTAGGCGAGTATCTTGGCGAACTGGTCATCCTTCGAAGCGCCCTTTAT
>JAVBVG010000018.1:0-4555 GCA_031554415.1 Rikenellaceae bacterium
ACTTCAGCATACGGCGCGGGGATGCGCGGCCAGGGCGGGACG
Organism: Rikenellaceae bacterium; assembly: GCA_031554415.1. GTDB lineage: Bacteria > Bacteroidota > Bacteroidia > Bacteroidales > Rikenellaceae > UBA940. Next base: position 43 of record JAVBVG010000018.1, read on the forward strand.
GATCACCACGGATCACGGGGTGATCGAAACCCCGATTTTCATGCCGGTCGGGACCGCCGCGACGGTCAAGGGGATCTTCCACCGCGACCTGGTGCAGGACGCGGGCGCGCAGATCATCCTGGCGAACACCTACCACCTCTATCTGAGGCCGGGAACGGAGATCCTGGAGGAGGCCGGAGGGGTGCACCGTTTCTCATCCTGGACGGGACCGATGCTGACCGACAGCGGTGGGTTCCAGGTCTTTTCGCTGGCCGACTGCCGCAAAATAAGCGACGAAGGGTGCCGCTTCAGTTCGCATATCGACGGATCGAAGCACCTGTTCACTCCTGAAAAAGTGGTGGATATCCAGCGCTCGATAGGCGCCGACATAATGATGGCTTTCGACGAGTGCCCTCCGGGAACGGCCGAAAAGCCTTACGCGGCGAAGTCGCTGGAGCTGACCAACCGCTGGTTGGAGCGCTGTTTCGAACAATATGCCCGCACCGGACCGAAATACGGGCACCGCCAGTCGCTATTCCCGATAGTGCAGGGAGTAACATATCCCGACCTGCGGGCGAAGTCCGCCGAGTTCGTCCAGCGGTTCGACGCCGACGGCTACGCTATCGGAGGACTTGCGGTGGGGGAGCCGGCCGAGGTGATGTACGCCATGACGGAAATCGTCAACGGCATACTACCGCAGTCGAAACCGCGTTATCTGATGGGAGTGGGCACTCCTATAAATATATTGGAGTCGATCGAGCGGGGCGTGGATATGTTCGACTGCGTGATGCCGACGCGAAACGGACGCAACGGGATGCTTTTCACCACCGAGGGTATCGTCAACATCCGCAACGAGAAGTGGCGGGCCGATTTTTCGCCGCTCGATCCGGCGGGCGTTTCGTTCGTCGACACGGCGTACACGAAGGCCTATCTGCGCCACCTGACCATTTCGGGCGAGATGCTGGCGGCACAGATCGCGTCGCTGCACAACACGGCGTTCTACCTGTGGCTCGCGGGCGAGGCTCGCAGGCATATACTCGACGACACATATGCGGAGTGGAAACCGCAGATAAGCGAAAAGATCGGAAGAAGATTATAGATGAAGCTCAGATTTCCCGGCATAAAGACCCTCGATTGGTACATCATGCGTAAGTTCCTCGGAACCTACCTGTTCGCCATTGCACTTATCATAATTATCGTCATAATTTTCGACTATGCCGAGAAGGTAGACGACTTCATTACGAACAAGGCGCCGTTCTCGTCGATAATCCTCGATTACTATCTCAATTTCGTACCGGGCTTCATCAACCAGTTCAGCGGCCTCTTCACATTCGTCGCGGTCATCTTCTTCACCTCGAAAATGGCCTCCAACACCGAGATCATCGCGATGCTCTCGGGGGGGATGAGCTTCCGCCGCCTGATGTGGCCCTATTTCCTCTCGGCCTTCGCCATCATGGCGCTGTCGCTGAGCCTTAACCTGTGGGTGATCCCGCGCACCAACGAACGGAAACTCGATTTCGAGATGAAGTATATCACGAAAAACCAGAATCCGAAATACGACACCGACATATACCGCCAGGTCGCACCGGGGACATTCGTCTACCTGCGCAGCTTCACGGGCGAGAGCCAGAAAGCGAGCTACTTCACCATCGAGAAGTATGAAGACAACAAACTGGTGGAGGCCCTCGAGGCAGCCGACGCCACCTACGTCGAAACGACCGGACGCTGGCGGGCGCCCAAATACATCATCCGCCGGATGTACGGCGACGGCGAGGAGGAGTTCCTGCAGTTCCAGCGCCTCGACACCATGATAAACCTCAATACGGCGGAGTTAGGCAAGGTCGACAAACTGATCAAGACGATGACTATCACCGAGCTGAATGATTTTATCGACCAGCAGCGGCACAAGGGTTCCGACATGATCCCCGTCTTCGAGGTCGAGCGGCAGAGCCGTTTCTCGTACCCGATCGCAACGTTCATCCTCACCCTTATCGGGGTTTCGCTGTCGTCGCGCAAGATCCGCGGCGGGACCGGGCTCCACATGGGGCTCGGCATCAGCCTCTGTTTCGCCTACATTCTTTTCGGCCGTTTCGCCGAGGAATTCGCCAAGGGGGGGGTATTGCCCGCGACGATCTCGGTGTGGATGCCGAACCTTATCTTCGCGGTCATCGCCGTCTGGCTCTACATCAAAGCTCCCAAATAAATTAGGAATTAGGAATTACGAATTAGGAATTGGTTTTATTACCTTTGCACTTTCGAAATAACCTATAAGCAATATGAGTTTTACAGAATTAAGTGAGCAGGAACAGTTGCGGCGCGAGTCGCTGACAGAGCTGCGCCGCCTGGGCATAGACCCCTATCCGCCTGCGAAATACGAGGTTACGGCCACAGCCGCCGAAATAACGCGCGATTATTCCGCCGACAAAAATAATTTCCGGGAGGTCCGCATCGCGGGGCGCATAATGGGCCGCCGCATCATGGGCAGCGCATCTTTCTTCGAGCTGCAAGACCACACGGGGCGTATGCAGGTCTATATCAAGCGCGACGATATCTGTCCGGGCGAGGATAAGACGATGTACAACACGGTTTTCAAAAAACTGTTGGACATAGGCGACTTCGTCGGGGTGGAGGGTTTCGCTTTCATCACCCAGACAGGCGAGCTTTCGGTGCACTGCAACGAGTTTACCCTGCTCTCCAAGTCGCTGAAAGTGCTGCCGATAGTCAAGGAGAAGGAGGGACAGGTCTACGACGCCTTCACCGATCCCGAACAGCGCTACCGCCACCGCTACGTCGACCTTGCGGTGAATCCGGCGGTGAGGGATGTCTTCGTCAAGCGTTCGAAGATAATCTCGACGATGCGCCGCTTTTTCGACAGCTGCGGCTATGTCGAGGTCGAAACCCCGATCCTCCAGCCGATACCCGGGGGAGCCGCCGCGCGCCCGTTCATCACGCACCACAACGCACTTAACACGGAGCTTTACCTGAGGATAGCCAACGAGCTGTACCTCAAAAAATTGATCGTCGGAGGTTACGACGGCGTCTACGAGTTCGCCAAGGACTTCCGCAACGAGGGGATGGACCGCACGCACAATCCCGAGTTCACCGTCATGGAAATCTACGTCGCCTACAAGGACTACCTGTGGATGATGGAGTTCACCGAACGGATGATCGCCGAGGTGGCCGCGGCTCTGCACGGAAAGACCAAAGTGCAGGCATGGGGCAACGGGATCGACTTCACCCCTCCGTTCCGCCGTCTTACCATGACCGACGCCATCCGCGAAAAGACCGGTTTCGATATCACCGGCAAAAGCGAGGATGAACTTCGCGCCGAGTGCCGGAGGCTGGGCATCGAGGTCGACGGAACAATGGGCAAGGGCAAGCTGATCGACGCCATTTTTGGCGAAAAGTGCGAGGCGGACCTCATACAGCCCACATTCATAATGGATTACCCGATCGAGATGTCGCCGCTGTGCAAGCGCCACCGCACGGATCCCGAGCTGACCGAGCGTTTCGAACTCTTCGTCAACGGCAAGGAGCTGTGCAACGCCTATTCCGAGCTGAATGACCCGATCGACCAGTTGGAGCGCTTCCAGGAGCAGCTCAGACTGAGCGAAAAGGGCGACGACGAGGCGATGTTCATCGATATGGACTTCGTGGAGGCGCTCGAATACGGCATGCCGCCCACCTCCGGGATGGGTATCGGCATCGACCGCCTGACCATGCTGATGACCGACCAGCCCACGATCCAGGAAGTGCTGTTCTTCCCGCAGATGAAGCCCCTGAAGGCTGTCGTGAACGATCCTGCGGAGAACTACACCGCTATAGGGGTGCCCGCGGAATGGGTTCCGGTGATCCAGAAAATGGGCTATATCACGGTCGAATCTGTGCGCAAACTTCCTCCCGCCAAACTCTTCAACGACCTTTGCGGCTTCAACAAAAAGAACAAACTGGGGCTGAAAAATCCGTCGACGGACGAAGTAGCTACATGGATAATAACACCGGAAGCATGATGAAGTTCAGGGAGTATCCCGCGTGGATGAAGGCGTACTATGTCTTTGCCATAATTTTTTTGGTACTGTACTTAGTATTCCTTATTTATGACCGCAGGATCGAGATGCCTTCGTGGCTGGATTACACGGCGCGGTGGGGATTTCTTGTCGTGATGGTCGGTAACATAGTGGTGTCAATAATATATCAGAGAAGACAGGTGAAATCTAAATTATCTAAATAAACCACCATGCACTTAAAGTGTATGGGTTTTTGAGCGAATGAAATTCGCAAGCAACGTCATTGCGAGGAGCCGCAGGCGACGCAGCAATTCAGAAAACAAAGACCTGGATTGCTTCACCCTTACAGGGTTCGCAATGACGGTGGAGGCTAAAATTTATAGAAACTAAAGTAGCTGCATTGAAAATGCAGGGTTTTAACCATTATCTGGGACAATAAATCGGAAAAATGAGAAGGAAAATCGTAGCAGGGAACTGGAACCGAGCGCTGAAAGCGCGAGCTCACCGACGGAGCGCCGCCCGTCGGC
>JAVBVG010000082.1:0-46844 GCA_031554415.1 Rikenellaceae bacterium
TAGATATAGGTGTTGCGCACCATGAACTCCTTCAGTATGTCGTTCTGGATCGTACCGCTCAACTGGCCGAGCGTCGCGCCCTGCTCCATGCCGGCCACGATGTAGAACGCCAGCACGGGAAGCACCGCGCCGTTCATGGTCATCGAAACCGACATCTGGTCGAGCGGAATGCCGTCGAACAGCACCTTCATATCCTCGACCGAGCATATCGACACCCCGGCCTTGCCCACGTCGCCCACCACGCGGGGGTGGTCGGCGTCGTAGCCGCGGTGCGTCGCGAGGTCGAACGCCACCGAAAGCCCTTTCTGCCCCGACGCGAGGTTGCGGCGGTAGAAAGCGTTGGATTCCTCGGCGGTCGAGAAGCCCGCGTACTGGCGGATGGTCCACGGACGCATCACGTACATTGTCGAGTAGGGCCCCCGCAGGAACGGCGCGATACCGGCCGCGTAATCGAGGTGCTCCATACCCTGGAGGTCTTCCGCCGTGTACGCCGACTTGACGGGTATGCGTTCGGAAGTGAGCCACACGTTGTTTTCGCACGGCGTTGCGGACGCGCAGCACTCTTTGCCGGCGGCTCCGCTATATGTCAGATCTGAAAATTTCTTTCTCATATTTCCCGTGCGATTAGATTCCCAATTCTTTGAGATACGATTTAAGTGTTTCGAGTACGTTGCTCTTCACAGAGATGAAGTGCGTGATGCCCTGAGCTTCGAGTTCGGGCTGCGACGCCGGAGCGCCCGCGACGACCAGAATAGCTTTATCACCCAGCAATTTTGCGGCTTCGGGAGCGGCGGTCGCATAGTCGTCATCCGCGGCGCACATCACAACGATATCGGCTTTTGCGGCCAGAGCGGCTTTTACGCCCTCCTCGACTGTTTTGAAAAACGTGTTGTCCTGAACCCTGATACCTGCGCAGGCGAAGAAGTTGCATGCGAACTGAGCGCGGGCGCGGGCCATCGAAAGCGAACCGCATGTGAGCATGAACGCCGTCGGGGTTTTGCCGCTGCGGTCGGTGCGGAGGCGGATCTGTTCGAAAGGCATCGAACCGCGGCAGGGACGCAGCACGTTTTCGCCGGTTGCGGGAACCACGTCGGCTTCCGTTACGGCCTTGTCGGCTACCTCGGTGAAGTTGGGGTACTGGTTCGCACCCAGCAGGATCGTGCGGCGGGTTGCGACGGCATTATCCTTCGCGGCGGCCGAAGCCTCAATGGCCGAAGTGACGAAACCGGCCTTGAACGCGGCGATGTATCCGCCCTTTTCCTCGACCTCGCGGAAGAGTTTCCAAGCCTCTCCGGCTACGCTGTTCGTAAGCGTTTCTATATAATATGAACCGCCAGACGCATCTGAAACCTGGTCGAAGTGCGATTCGTATTTCAAAAGCAACTGGACGTTGCGCGCGATGCGGCTCGAAAAATCGGTAGGCGTTTCGAAAGCCTTGTCGAACGGAACCACCTCCAGCGAGTGGACCCCGGCGACGGCGGCGCTCATGGCCTCGGTCGTGCCGCGCAGCATATTCACATAGGGGTCGTAGACGGTCTGGTTCCAGCGCGAAGTCACAGCGTGCGCGAACATCTTTTCGGAGCACTGTTTTTCGGGACCGTACTGCTTCACGATGTTGGCCCACAGCATGCGCGCGGCGCGGAACTTGGCGATCTCCATGAAGTAGTTGGAGCTGACGGCCATGCTGAAGCGGATCGTTCCCGCGGCCTGGTCGGCGCTGAGGCCGGCCTCCATCAGTTTCACAAGATATTCGTGCCCCGCGGCGAGCGTGAAAGCGAGTTCCTGGACGATGGTCGAACCGCTGTTGTGGAAATAGTGTCCGCTGACGCCCGCCATCCTGACTTTCGGGTACTTTTCATACTTTTTCACGAACCCGGCGATGCATTCGACGCATTTTTCACCGCTCTCGCAACAGCCGAATTCGCCCTGGAGCGACAGTCTTTTGATGATGGGATCGTTCACGAACGAGATGCGCACCCCGGCGGGATCGATGCCCGACGCGTCGAGTTTCGCCAGCATCATTTCGGCAACCTTGCAGATGCCCTCTCCCTGGAATACGATCCCGACCGCTCCCAGGATGATCTGGCTCAGGAGCCGGTCGAGCTCCTCTTCGGTCGGCGCTTCGTAGAAACAGAAGCCGATCGAGTCGCAGCCCGCGTCGAGCGCGGCGAGCGCCTCGGCATTGGCCTTTTTAGCATCCTTCACGCCGACGGTCTGGTGGACCCTCCAACTGTTGCATTTGCATACCCCTCTCACGAACGGGAAACACCCGGCTTCGCTGTCGAGGAAAGGAATCGCTTTCAGGTCCTCAGCCCTGTAATAAGGCCTTACGGAAAACCCTTCATTGGTGCGCCATACGAGTTTTTTGTCGTAATCGGCACCTTTAAGGTCGGCTGCGATCACCTCTTCCCACTGCTGTGTCGAAACAGGCGGGAATTCGGCGAACAGCTTCTCTTTTTTGTTGTCTGCCATAACGATTTATAAATAATATTTAAGAATTTGGATTGTTCTGTTTGAAACGCGCCAAAGATAGCGCAAGCCGAGGGATAATGCAAAAATTTTTGCGATTATCCGAGGCGCAGCCTATCTAAAACGAGCGGAGCGAAGTTAAAGTTAGCAATTATTTATAAAGAAAACGAGCCCGCTGTTATCAAAAAAACAGCAGGCCCGGATTTTTATACAATTAATTTGAAAAGAAGGCCCGGCCCCGTCATTGCGAGGAGTGCAGCGACGAAGCAACCTACAACAATTCTCTGGATTGCCGCGCCCTGCGGGCTCGCAATGACGTTGAACCTACGGCTGTCGGTTTTTTATGCAAGCACGTAATCGGCGCCCGATTTTTCGAAAATCAGCATCGGGTCGGCCGGCTCGTAGTTGTGCGGAATGTAGGTGAAGGCCTGGCAAATGGTAATACCGGTCTTACTCCCCCTGTACATCACCACCATGACTCCCGTGCCCAGGCCGCCGTCTATCGCGGCGAGCCCGGCGAAATCGCCCTTGCCGACACATTCGCGCACACGGCCCAGGTGCGACGAGTCGTAATAAAGTTCGGTGCGTTTAAGGAACTCCCTTGTGGGAACGTGGTAGGGACGCCCGCCCGAACCGGCAAGCACCAGAATCAGCAGCACGATGCCGATGATCGCGAATATGACCCCCATGAATATCAGGCCGAACGAGAGGTTTTCGGTGCCCCTTACCGGTGGCAGGAGCGCCGCCGCCACCATTGCCGCGCCGACTGTCAGCGTGAACAGGCCGGGGATAAGGCTTTTTTTCTTTTTTATGACTTTGTCGGCGCCGAGTTCGTAGATCGCGCCGTCGATATGTTTTATGTTGTTTTCCATGATGTTTTCGGTTTTTTAATAAATAGGTTAATGTGCATGTACGCCGCTCTTTCCGCGCGGTCGCACGAAAAAGCGGAAATCAAATGACAGGATAAAAACCGGAAACTAAACGACTATGTGCCGCAGGGTGTAGACATAATAGTCCGACGGCCTGTGGAAGGCTCCGTTGCGGGCAATGATATATGACGCCGCGGCGGGGGGAGCGGGATCGTCCCTGACCGTAGCGGCGGATGTGAACGCGGCGGTTTCGGCGTGGCGGATGCGGAAATTGGTCTGCTGGCTGTTATCGCCTGCCGAAAGATTCTGCGCGGCAGGCGGCACAAAAAGAGAATTGGCCTCGCGTGCGATCTCGACGCGCCAGGCATCGTCCGTCTGCGACAGTGAGGTCTGCTCCGAAGTCGGAAAATCGGCAGAGGCGACGCGGGTGTTATTCCGTTCGTTCAGCCCCGCCGCAAGCAGCGCCGCCAGAAAAAATATGAGCAGATGTTTCTTCATTATATTTTACCGGACGAAATTAGCAATTATTCTCTTATGTTGTAACGCTAAAATGAATATCTTTGTTTCACTATGTACAAAAATCTGACCAAATATATCGAATTCCTCGAACGCGAGGGCGAACTGGTGCGGATAACCGCTCCGGCCGACCCGGTTCTGGAGATCGCCGAGATAACCGACCGCGTGACGAAAGCGGGCGGGAAAGCGCTGCTGTTCGAGAATACCGGCACGGCGTTTCCGGTCGTCACCAACCTTTTCGGGTCGGACAGGCGCATGGCGATGGCCCTCGGCGCGGAGTCGCTCTACGCCATAGCCGCGAAACTCGACGGACTCATCCACGACGCGCTGTCGCCGAAAGGTTCGCTCTCCGAAAAGATGCAGGTCGTGCCGCTGCTTGCCGAAGCCGCGCGGTGGTTCCCTAAAACGGTTTCAGGACGCGGCGAATGCCAGCAGGTGGTTCTGCGCGGAGATGAAGCGCGGCTGTCGATGCTTCCCATATTGAAGTGCTGGCCGTGCGACGGTCGGAACGCCGACGGCGGTCGGAACGCCGACAGCGGTTTAGCAGAAATGGCGTCACGAACCGGAACGAACCGGAGCGGGGGAAGTCATAATGCCGACAGCGGAAGATTCGTGACGCTGCCGCTGGTGCACACAGTCCATCCCGAAACCGGCGTCCGCAATGTGGGGATGTACCGGATGCAGGTCTTCGGCGACCGGTCGACCGGCATGCACTGGCACGTTCACAAGACCGGCGCGCGGCACTACGACGCATACCGCAGGGCAGGAATAGCGCGGATGCCCGTGAGCGTCTGCATAGGCGGCGACCCGGCCTACACCTACGCCGCCACCGCCCCCATGCCGGAGGGGATGGACGAATACCTGCTGGCGGGATTCCTTCGCGAAAAACCGGTCAGGCTCGTAAAATGTGTGACCAACGACCTGCGCGTGCCGTCGGACTGCGATTTCGTGATAGAAGGATACGTGGACACAACCGAGCCCAAAGTCATCGAAGGGCCGTTCGGCGACCACACCGGATTTTATTCGCTCGAAGATCCCTACCCCGTTTTCCATGTCGAGGCGATAACCCACCGCCGCGATGCGGTCTACCCGGCGACGATAGTCGGGATTCCGCCCCAGGAGGACGCGTACCTGGGACGCGCCACCGAAAAGATATTCCTCGCCCCGATACGGCTCGCGCTGCAACCCGAGATCCGCGACCTGTACATGCCCGAACCGGGGGTGTCGCACAATCTTGCCATAGTTTCGATGGAAACATCATACGCCGGGCAACCCGAAAAAGTCGCCAACGCGCTGTGGGGAGCCGGACAGATGATGTTCAACAAATACCTCGTAGCCGCCCCTGCCGACGCCGATATCCGCGACGAAAACGCCCTTGCCGGGTTGCTGCGCCGCATCGACGTTTCGCGCGATCTGGTCTTCGGGCACGGCATCCTCGATGTCCTCGACCACGCAACGGCGACTAACGGATGCGGAGGAAAACTGCTCATAGGCCTCACTTCCGCGCGCCCCGAACGCCCGCTGGAGCTTCCTCCGAAGTTGAAACTGACAGAGGGGATAGACTCGGCAGACATTTCGCCTGCCGAACAGTGGCGCGTGATTATATTAAGGAGCGAACCGTCGGCGAAGCCCGACATCGCAGGATTCATTGCCGCTAATAAGATCGCCGGAATCAACCTGATCGCGGTTTTCGACAGTGCGACCGAGGGGCTGACGCCTTACGAACTGCTGTGGATCGGAACCGGCAACACCGACCCCGCGCGCGACATCACGATAACCGGCGGGATCGCGGTCGCCGACTGCCGCAGCAAGACCGCCAAAACGGAAGGCATGCCGCCGCGCTGGCCCAACGTCGTTACAATGGACGCGGCGACCATCGCTCTGGTCGACCGCCGCTGGGGCGAATACGGGCTCGGCGAACGGATCGAATCGCCCTCCGCGCGTTACCGCAAACTGTTGCTGTCCGATAAGGCCGAGGTGTAATAACGATATATCACGCTATCCGGAGCAACTGAAAGTTGCGACAAAGCCCTCCCATATTAAGGGGAGGGTTTGGGAGGGGTGGTCACAAAATTATGCCCACGCATTCTGACGCCTTCCCAGCCCAATTAACTTGAATAATGAGTAAAAACAAAAACAGAAAAGATTGGTCAAGGGCGTGGAAGTTTTCATCGCGGGAACTGCGTGCGCTGCTGTGGCTCCTGCCTGTGCTTGCGGTGGTTTCGTGGCTGGTGTGGGAGATCGCGCGGCCGCCTTTCAACGACGCCCTGCCCGAATACGCCGACCTTGTAAACTCCGCGAAAGAATCGCCAGCGCCCGAGGCCGAGGCCGAAACCGCCGCGGATTCGCTTTTCGGGTTCGACCCAAACACCATCGAATACCACGACCTTTGCCGCCTGGGTTTCACGCGAAACGAGGCGCTGGGGATAGTAAAATATCGGGAACGCGGAAAGATTTTCGAGATCCCCGAAGATTTCGCCTCGTGCTGGCAGGTCAGCGAGGCGATGTACCGCAAACTGCAACCTTATATTAACATAGGCAAGGAGTACAGGTTGAAAAATCCCGCGCGGACAGAGCGCAGCGGCTGGCAGGAAAAACCGGCGGCCCGTCAGACGGAGCTGCGGCCTTTCTCGCTCGACACCATAACCTCGGCGGGATTGCGGGCGCTGGGTTTTTCGGCGCGGCAGGCCGAGGTCATCGTCAATTACAGGGATATGAAAGGCGGGCTGCGCTCGGCGGAGGAGTTCGCGGAGTGCTACGTGGTTTCCGACGAGATGTTCGCGCGGCTGGAGCCGTACCTCGTTTTTCCTGAAAAAGCGGCGAAGAGTTCCGCAACCGCCGCGCCCGTCAATCTCAACACCGCCGATTCGACAGCGCTGCGCTCAGTCGCGGGCATCGGCGAAAAGACCGTGGTAAGCATCATGGATTACCGCGAAAGGCTGGGCGGCTTCGTGCGCGCGGAGCAGCTCGCCGAAGTGCGCGGAGTGACCGAACAGAACTACGAACGCATTTGCACACAAATTTTTGTAGACAGTTGCGATATTCTGAAAATTGATATTAACTTTGCATCCGCTAAACTCCTCGGACGGCATCCTTACATCAACGCCGAACAATTAAGGAAATTACTGAAGCTGAGGCAGTTGAAAGGAGGCTGGAACAACACCGGACAGTTAATAGAGGATAAAATATTCACACCGCAGGAGGCTGAAAAACTGGCCCCGTATCTGCTGTTCGGGCGATCCGCCCAATAATTCACGCCGAATTTTTATAAAAAACAATAAAAAAATTTACCAGTAATGATCATAATGCCGATCAAAGAGGGCGAAAACATCGAAAGGGCCCTCAAGAAATTCAAAAGGAAATACGAACGCACAGGCGTGCTCAAGGAACTTCGCCGCCGCCAGTACTTCACCAAACCCTCGATCGCCAAGCGCGTACAGATGCAGCACGCCGTCTACGTGGAACAGCTGCACAGGGAAGAAGAATAGTTTCCTTTGAAGTTTTGCAGAAAATGAGCCTCCCCCGGGAGGCTTTTTTATGTCCGCGGGAATGAAGCGGCTTGCCCGGTATGGCATTTAAATCGCTGCCGGTGTTCCGGACACCCGCTTTACCACCTTTTTTTTCCGTTTAACCCCCTTCGACGAAAGGATTGTTAACGGTGAAATGTATATTTGTATGAATAACAACCGAATGACAAATGCTCCCCAGGAAATATAACGCAGTAGCGATCAACGTACTGCTTGCGCTGGTCATCAGCCTCGTGATAAACTTCTCGTACCTGCTGGCCATCCGCGAACAGGACCGCCGCGACTTCGGGACGCCCCACTGGCTGCCGGAAGGAGGCATGGAAAGCCCCCACAAAGGCACGCTGCACATATCGAAAGACGGCTACGGATATGTCATCTGCGAAGGGTATCACGACGAAGGGCACAGCGACAGCATCTATGTGAACGCCGGTATGATACGCCGCCTGGGCCTCGTGGAGGGCAGCACGCTGACCGTCGTGGCCCGCGACTCGCAGACGCCGGGTGCAAACCGGTTCCTGTGGAAAGTGCTCGAAGTGGACGGCCAGCCGTTCGATTACGGGGCGCTCTACAACCGCCCGAGCGACAACCTTGTCATGGGGCTGCAGTTCGGGTACTATTTCCTGTTCGCGCTCATCCTGCTCTGCATAATGACCGTGGGGGGCCGGAACGACCTGAAATTCTATATAATACGCGCCACATACTGTATAGTTGCGGCCGTGGGGCTTTATTTCCTGCTTCCGGTCATGAAGCACCGCACCGGCGATCTGGTCATCGAAGCGATGAATATCTACAAGGGACGACTGGTGGCCGACCCGGTGGACGTGATGAAATGTTCGTTCGTGCTGGTGTTCGCCGTGCTCTACGGGCGGATGTACCAGCTCATCTACCAGAGGGAGGACATCATGCTGGAGAACGAACAGCTCAAGAACGAGAACCTGAAGGCTCGCTACAACACCCTCATCAACCAGATAAACCCGCATTTCCTGTTCAACTCGCTCAACACGCTGTCGTCGCTGGTGCGCGAGGGGGACAACGAGGCCGCCGTCACCTACATCGCCCGGCTGTCGGACACCTTCCGCTACACCATCCAGAACGAGCCTCACACCACGACCACGCTGCACGACGAGCTGGAATTCGTGAACGCCTACAAGTACCTGCTCGAGATACGCTACGACGACAAGCTGTTCATAGACATCGACGTCGAGGAGGGAAAGCTCGACTGGACGCTGCCCACATTCTCGATACAGCCGCTGATCGAGAACGCCGTGAAACACAACAGCATCACGCGGTCGAAGCCGCTGCGCATCTCCATTCGCACCGAGGGGGATCACCTTGTGGTGTCGAATCCCATAAATCCGAAGATAGACCCCGAAAGAGGCACCGGCATAGGGCTCGAAAACCTGTCGAAACGCTGGCAACTGCTGACCGGGAAAGACATAGAAATCACGAACGACGGCAAAACGTTCTCAGTTCGCCTGCCGTTCATTAACACAACCCCCGCATGAAAGTAGTTATCATAGAAGACGAAACCGCCGCCGCGCGCAACCTGCAGGCGATAATAAACAAGGTCATTCCCGGCGTCGAGGTACTGGCCACGCTCGAAAGCATCGAAGATACGGTCGAGTGGTTCGGCTCGCACGCGTGCCCCGACCTGCTCTTTATGGACATCCATCTCGCCGACGGCGAGGCTTTCCGCATATTCGACCGCGTGGATATCCCCTGCCCCATCATCTTCACCACGGCCTACGACGAGTACGCGCTCGAGGCTTTCAAGGTCAACAGCATCGACTACCTGCTCAAGCCGATCAAGGAAGAAGAGATGGAGCGAGCCATCGAAAAGCTGCGCAAGCTGTCGAAAACCGAGCTTGCAGAACGGAAAGAGGGGATTGCGGAGATGGCCCGTAACCGCGACGAGCAAAAGGTTTTTCTTATACCTATCCGCGACAGGATAGTTCCTCTGAAGGTCGAGAACGTGGCCTTCTTCTACACAACCGACGAAAAGGTCCGCGCATTCGACTACGAAGGCAACTCGTACCCGATGGACCGCAGCCTCGACAAACTGATAAAGACCCTTTCGGAGATAGATTTCTTCCGCGCCAACCGCCAGTTCATCGTCGCCCGCAACGCCATCAGCGACATCTCGGTGTGGTTCGGCAGCCGCCTCTCGCTCAACCTGAGAGCCAAAGCCCCGGAACGCATCGTCATCAGCAAGGACCGCGTGCCGGAGTTCAAGAGGTGGTTCATGGGCGTTTAATGTTACCTCCGTCGGCTTTATCCGCACCAGCCTTCGGCTGACATGCGGGCCTCCGTCGGTGAGCTCGCACCTTTCAGTGCTCGGTTCAAACGTTGGTTCATGGGAGTGTAATCGACGGCGGCGCTGTGCCAGTAGTTTCAGATCTGCAGCCACCTTTATCATCAAATCCGACCGGCGGTTGCCGGCGGTTTACGCTGACATTCCGGCGATTCGCAGAATACCCCGTCCGAATCAACTGGCGGGGTATTATATTTGTTTCCGGAAAAAGGATCGTTAAACCTTAAAAAAACGTAAAAATTATGAAAAAGATCATCTGTATCGCGATCAGCGTCATGATGCTGGCGGGAGCCGCCCGGGTTTCGGCGCAGGAACAGGAAACGGGAAAAGAGAAACAGAGAACCGAACGGAAGGCCGACAAACAAAATCAGGAAAAAAACAAGGACAAACAGGCTCCGGGACAGAATAAGGAGAAACAAAACAAGGGCCAGGACAAAGACAAACAGGCTGGGCTACAAAACGACGGCCAGCAGAAACCCGACCGTCCGCAGGGCTCGACCGAAGATATGGCCAGGAACCGGGCCGACCGGATGAAAGAGCAGCTATCGCTCTCCGACGACCAGTATGGTAAAATCCTCGATCTAAACAAAGCCCAGGCCGAACAGCGCGCCAACGCACCCCGCCCGTCGCGCGAGGAGATGCAGAATATGACCGACGAACAGAAGTCGGCCATGCGCGACGAGATGAAAAAAAGCCGCGACGAGTACAACGCCAAACTGAAAGGCATCCTCTCCGCAGAGCAATACGCGAAATATGAGGAGAACATGAAAAATGCCCGTGGCGGAGGAGAATCCGGCCAGAGGCCGCAGGGAGCGTCGCAGGACGGGCAGCCCAAACAGAAGCCGCAGGGAGAAAAGCCCGGACAGAGGCCGCAGACAGCGCCCCAGGGCGAAAAGCCTTCGGACAGCAACGAATAAACGATATTCACACAAGGTTAGGTTAGGATGTTTGGAGAGTGAAAAACAGGGGCAGCCTGGACGCCAATGCGGTGGACGCCCCTGTTTTTCCATTAAATATCGTTTCGGTTTACCCTCCGTTTTTTCCGTTTGACCTGTAATAATGAATACCTCCGGAGGTTTATGATTACTTTCGTGCGCCCCCCGACATTCAGAGCTTGTTTGGAATTTCCCTCTCTCGCTCTTTTTTGCTCTTTCGGGCTTGTTTTTCGTCTGAAACTCGTTACAATGGCCCCCCATTGCGTCTCGTTTCAGACGAAAAAACGCTCCAAAATAACGATAAAATAGCTTCGGTGGAAAAATCCAAACAAGCTCTTAGAAAAGGATTATGAAGAGATTTTTTACGCTTATATTGCTGACGATGGCTGTGGCAACTGCCAATGCGCAGAAAAAAGCTACAGTCAGCGGCGTCGTGGCGGACGCGGACACGAAACAGGGCCTCGTCGGGGCCGTGGTGGGATTGGCCCCGGCGGCCGATTCGACGAAGATAAACCATATCGTTACCGGTTTCGGGGGCGCTTTCTCGACCGGAGCCGCACAGGGACAGATCGACGTACAGGTTTCGCTGCTGGGCTACGAAACGCTCCGACAGCGCGTGGAGGTGGTTTCGTCGAAGGCGGCGCTCGACACGCTTTACCTGCGCCAGGGGATCGTGATAGACGAAGTGATCATGAAGGCGGTCGCGATGCGCACGTCGCTGGAGGGCGACACGCTTATATACAACGCCGACGCGTATAAGGTTGCGGCCGACGCCGACGTTTCGGGTCTGCTGCAGAAGATGCCGGGCATCAAGGTCGAGAACGGGACGGTCGAAGCGCAGGGAGAAACAGTCAAGAAAGTCATGATCGACGGACGCGAATTTTTCGGCGAGGACGTCAACGCGGCCATCACGTCGCTGCCGGCCGAGGCGGTCAAATCCATCGAAGTGTTCGACAAGCTGAGCGACAACGCCGAATTCACCGGCATCGACGACGGCGAAGGCTACAAGGCGATCAATATCCGCACCCGCGAATCGATGCGGCAGGGTATCATGGGCCAGGTGTCGGCCCTCTATGGCGTCGAGCCGCCGGATAAGATCGACGACGGATGGCACCACTACGGAATGGTTTCGGGCAACGTGAACATATTCCAGGGCGACGCCAAGATCTCGCTGGGCGGCACGCTCAACAACCTCAACACCCGCAATTTCACGGCCGACGACTTCCTGGGCATGGGCGGCGACGAGGGCATCGCAAAGGTGGGGGTATTCCAGGCCAACTACATCGACACCTGGGGCAAAAAAGACACGTGGAAGATCGACGGCACATACCGCTACAACAACACGAACACGGTGAACGAGCCGTACACCGAGAGGGAGTACTACGAAACCTCGAATTCGAACTACACGAATGCCACCATGGATTCATACAACCACAGTCTGAATCAGAACCACACTTTCCGGGCGAAGATCGACTTTAAACCGAACCAGTACCATGAACTACGCATCCGTCCGTTCATAAGATACCAGGGCAACGACAGGTACCGGTCGAGCGACGATACTTATTTTCCGATCGAAGAGGGCTTGCCTCCCGTCCTGCTGAACAGCTGGAACGACGGCGCCAGCGACGGTTGGAACACGGGGCTGAATGCAAATTACCGCGTGAGGCTGGGCAAACCCGGGCGCACGCTGTCGCTCTTTTTCAACGGAGGCTACAACACGAGCGACCGGAGGGGCGAAAATTATTCGGAAAGGCAGAACAGGACCAAAGTGCGGCAGCGGACCCCGACATTCAATTACGGCTACGACCTTGCGGGGGGGATGACCTACACCGAGCCGGTCGGCAAAAGTTCGCTCATCAACCTCGACTACAGCGTGAGCTACAGATACTCCGATATCGACAAAAAGTCCTACCTGTACGACTTCGACCTCAGCATATACGATCCTGACTTCGATCCCCAGTATTCGGGCGTTTACAACAGCGGCTACATTATACACCGGGTGGGGCCGGGCTACCGCATGCAGAAGAAGGAAACGACCTTTTCGGCAGGCGTTTTCTACCAGTACTCCACCCTGACGAGCGTCAGCGAGATGCCGGCGAAATACGACCTCGAGGCCGACTTCAGCAATGTCACCTATTCGCTGATGGTAACGTCGAAGTTCGGCAGGAACGCGTCGCTGAGGGTATTCCTCAACTCCTACACGCGCAACCCCGACGTGGAGGACATGCAGAACGTTGTGGATATTTCCAACGTCCAGAACATCGTCAAGGGCAATCCCGACCTGAGGCCCTCCTATGGGAACAGGCTCTACACGCGGCTCATATTCCCGAATGTGGAGAAAGGCCGCACTTTCGCCCTGCACCTGATGGGAGCCTACACTTTCAACTCCATCACCTCGTTCTCGGTCAGCGACAGTCCCGGCTATCCGATCCTCGACTTCAACGGCAATCCGATCCGCGACGCCGATAACAATCCGATCTCTCTCGACGCCGTGGGCAGATACTCCCAACCTATAAACATGAACGGGGAGTGGTCGGCCAGCGCGGGGCTGAGCTACGGCTTCCCGCTTACTTTCATGAAATCGAACCTCAACCTGAAGGGCGACCTCCGCTACAACGCGGCGCCCGTGAGGATGGGCGAATGGGACAGCGTGACCCAAATACTGACCGAACACGACAACTACTCGCGCAACGCGAGCGCGGTCGGCGGAGTGACCCTCGGGAGCAACATCAATGAAAGGATCGACTTCCGCGTGGGATACGACATATCTTACAACAACGTCCGCAACACATACACCTCGGCGAGCAACAGCGACTACCTGCGGCACATCCTCATCGCCGACTGCAAGTTCGTGCTGCCGCTGGAATTCACCGTCGCGGCCAATTTCAATTTCGATTCCTACAAATCGATCTCCGGAGAGCCGCTCGACCGCAGTTTTTTCATTGCCAACGCAAGCGTCGGCAAAAAGGTTTTCCGCAACAAACGCGGAGAGGTGAGCCTCTTCTGCAACGACATATTCAACCAGAACGTCAGTTTCCGCAGGTCGTGGCAGTCCCAGTACATGCAGAACCAGACCAATTCGACCATAGGCCGTTACTTCGGCGTCAAGTTCACGTGGAACATCCGCAAGTTCGGGAAGAACGGCTCCCAGAATCCGGCGATGTACGAGAACACCGGCAGCGAACGCAGGTACGACGGGCCTCCTCCGGGAGGAGGCGGAGGGTACCGCGGAGGAGGAGGTTTCCGCGGAAGCTTCGGACCGATGTAAACAACAAAGGAGCTGAGCAGCTCCTTTGTTGTTTAGATGAAAAATGAAAGATGAAAGATGAAAGATTATGGTGGCCCTGCGTGCCGTTTTTAAAATAGCCTGCGGCATATGCCGCTCATTAATTTTTCATTTTTCATCTCTCATCTTTCATCTTAACCGGTGCCGCTGGAAATGGGGCGTAACGTAGACGGTGAACCAGACTATCGAAACAGACGCAAGGGCAATGTCGATGTAATACAGCGGACCGAAACCCCATTTTTCGGCTATGCGGCCGCCGAAGAACATCCCAAGCCCCAGCCCGACGTCCCAACCCGTGAGATAGGTTGCGTTTGCCGTCGCGCGGCGGTCGTTGGGGGCGAGGTTTATTATCATCGTGTTGTAGGCGGGGAAGATCGTCCCGTAGCCGAAGCCTATGAAGAACGCCGCCGCGTAATAGAGCGCGTATCCGGCCGTGAGGCTCTTGCCCGTTACCATGCCGAGGAACGCCTCGCAGAGTATCCCCGCGAAAACTATGTACATCCCCTGCCGGATGACCTGGGTGATCTCTCCGCGGTCGACGCGCTTGCCCGAGCCGATGCGCGAGATTATCAGCCCGACGGCCATCACCGTAAAGAAATAGCCGGTGTTTTCGGCCATCCCGATCTCCCCGGCGTACATGGCGATAAATGTCATGGTCATCCCCCACGGAACGGCCAGAAGCAGCAGCGAACCGCAGGCTGGCAGCCCCGCTTTCAGAACGAAACGGTCGAGCGATATGCCCCGGTTGCTGGTTCTGGGAACTTTCCGCTCGACTTTTATGAGCGAAGCGAAAATCAGCCCCAGTCCGCCCGAAGCCATCGCCGCGTAGAATATCAGGTCATAGTTTCCCGTCGTCGCGATGAAGAGCCCTGTCATCGGCCCCACGCTCATCGCCAGGTTGTTCATCACGCCGTAATACCCCAGCCCCTCGCCCCTGCGCGACGACGGCATGATGTCGACGGCCACAGTATTGCCTGTCGTGCTGACCATGCCGAACGCGAGCCCGTGCCCCACCCTCAGCAGGCCGAACATCAGCAGCGTCCCGGCGACGAGGTAGCCCGCGAACAGCGCGACGAAAAAGAAATAGGCGGCGAGGAATATCGGTTTTCGCGCGAAAGTGTCGGCCAGCCAGCCCGAAAAAGGGCGCACTATCAGCACCGCCACGGTGTAGATCGAAAGTATTATGCCTATCGTGGTCTTTCCCGCGCCGAAAACCTCGCCCAGATATAACGGCAGCGTCGGCACGAGCATGTAGAAGGCGAAACAGATCAGAAAATTCGCCACGCAGATAAACACGTAGCTTTGCGTCCAGAGCCTCTCTTTCGGAGCCAGCCCTGCCGGTGCGGTTACTTCATTCATGATGGCGGAACTATTGCAGCAGATGGTCGTTGATGCGGATGACGTCGGCGGCGAACGCATCGATCTCGCACACCTCTATGCCGGCCTTCATCAGTTTTTTGGTCGCTTCGCACCTGACGAACCTGTCGGGCTCGCGGAGAGCGTACACGACTCTGCCGAAACCGTGCCTTATGATGATGTCGGCGCATGGTTCGGGTTTGGAACTGCGCCTCGAACAGGGTTCTATCGTGGTGTAGATGGTGGCTCCTTTCAGGTCGGCGCCCGCGGCGAGGGCTTTGGCGACGGCCTCCTCCTCGGCATGGTTGTTTTCACCTGTTTCGTGGGTGTATCCGTCGAACTCATGCCCGTCGCGCGTCAGCACGACCGCGCCCACCCGGTAGCACGAATCGCATGATTCGCTCTGCTGGCTGTTGTGCAGCGAACGGTATATATAAGAGCAGTCCTTGCGGTACTGCGAGCGGTTGACGAAATGGAGCACCGCCGTCTGTCCGAGCTGCTCGGTCCTGACGAGCGTCATCGGCGGGTATTCTCCGTCGAGGACCAGGCGCGGGGCTTTTTCGTCGCCCACGAATATCGGGGCGACGCCGAGCCGGAATTCATCCCAGTTCTTCCCCTTGAAGAACATCGAAAGAACCGCGCTGCCGCCTTCGACCATGAGCGTTCCGACGCCCATCTTGCGCAGCTGGTTGAGTATGATCGTCGCGGTAAGTTCGGGACGGCTGATGACCGTGGCAAGTTCTGAAATTTCGTTGGAAACGGCGCCCATCGTGAACAGTACCTTCTCGCCGTCGCCTTCGGTAAAGAACCTGAGGTTGGAGTCGAGCCTGCCGCTGCCGCTGACGGCGACTTTCATGATGTCCGGGCTGCGCCCTTCTGCCTCGCGCTTCCGGCGCAGTTCGGGATCGCGGATAACGAGCGCGGGATTGTCTTCCCGGAGAGTACCGGCGCCAACAAGAATGGCGTCGCACTCGGCTCTGAGGGCGTAGATCGCCCTCCAGTCTTCCGGAGAGGAAAGGATCAGCCTTTCCCCCTCTATTGCATCGTCGAGGTAGCCGTCGGCAGATATGGCGGCAGAGAGTATTATTCGCATCGCTTCAGTATAAAAAGAGTCAGTTCCGGGGAGGCTCCTATACGCATTGGATACCCCACACATCCCATGCCATCATTGACATACAGGGAATATTTTTTCCCTGTATTTTCAATATAATAGCCGCTCCACTCATCGTAGAGAGCGCGGGCTGGCGACCAGCGGCCGATTTTTATCTGCATCGCGTGGGTATGCCCCGAAAGGGTCAGGTCGCCGAAACCCGTTTCCATGATAGCGCGCCACATCTGCGGGGTGTGCGAAAGGACGACGCTGAACGTTTCAGGAGGGAACCCGGCAAAGGTTTTATCCATATCCACGCCGCACAGCGCAGAGTTACTGCCGTTCAGCATGCCGTCCGCCGGATAGTTCAATCCGGAAAGCAGTATGGAATCGCCCCCGCGGCGGATACAGACCGATTCGTCGGAAAGCACGTTCCACCCCATGCCGCATATTTTTCCCGACAGTTTCACAATGTTCTCACGCAGCGGCATGGCGACAGTGTCGTTAATATAGAACCCCAGATCGTGGTTGCCCCACACCGACCAGACGCCGTCGGAAGCCGCGATCCGCGACAGGGCGGACGCGATTTCAGGCGTGAGGTCGCCGCTGCTTATATTTACCAGATCGCCCGTATTTACGACCATATCGGGCTGCAACCCGCCGATCTTTTCCGCCATGCGGCCGACGCGCTTTGCCGCATTGGGCATCGTGCCTGCGTGCAGATCCGAAAACTGGACTATGCGGTAGCCGTCGAACGCTTCGGGAACCCGGTCGGAACACACTTCGACCTCGCTGACCTTTATTTTGGTACGTCCGGCGGTCGCCCCGTATATCATGGCGGCCACGGCGACGGCGGAGAGAATAACAGCAACGGGGCGGAAAGCAAGCACGCGGCGGCGGGCGGCGAGCGAAATTATGCCGTCGATCAATCCTCCGGCTGTGAAAAGAAGTTTCGGCAGGGCGGTGATGAAGAAAACCCACACCATCCACATGACGGCGATCACGGCGGCGGAACTGCGGGCGGCGGCAAAAGTGTAAAGCAGGAAGACGGTGAGCGCGGCGCCGTCGGTCAGTATGGCGAAGATTATATAGGCTATCCGGACCGGAAGTCTTTTGAAATAATTGCAGATCACGCTGCGATAGACATAGACATCGGCCAGCAGCGCCGCAAAGAACAGCATAAAGACGATCCACTTCATTTGTAAGATTCTATTACAAAACACAAATGTAATAAGATTCCGCCGATATTGTACACATTGCAAAATGATTTTCCACTAAAAAACCGGTTTACAGATAATACAAAACGGTGTTATTAAAAATTACACAAAAAAGTTTTGGAATTTAACAAACTCTTTTTACATTTGCAGGCATGAAACAGACGATGAACATACAAAACTGGTGGTGGCAGTCATTGAATGAAAGTAAACAATGATTGTTCTGCCGGTTTGCGCATATACCCTGAAGAAGCCCGTTGTTTACCGAAACAGCGGGCTTTTTTATTACTTTTGCGGCGGCGACGCTGTTTCGGTAGCAATGGAATAAAAAACAACATAAAAACAAAAAAATCGCAACTATGAGCAAGACGAAAAAGATCCTTCTGCCGGACAGCGAACTTCCGAGGCAATGGTACAACGTGGTGGCCGACATGCCCACCCGTCCGCTGCCGCTGCTGAACCCGCAGACCAAAGAGCCCGTGACCAAAGATATGCTCAAGCATATCTTTGTGGACGAACTTGTGGAGCAGGAGCTCTCCACCGAGCGTTACATCGACATACCCGACCAGGTACTGGACCTCTACAAGATATGGCGCTGCACTCCGCTCGTAAGGGCCCGCCAGCTCGAAAAGGCCCTCGACACCCCGGCGAAGATATACTTCAAGAACGAAAGCGTTTCGCCCGCCGGTTCGCACAAGCCCAACAGCGCCGTTCCCCAGGCCTACTACGCGGCGAAGCAGGGACTCCACCGCATGACCACCGAAACCGGGGGCGGACAGTGGGGCTCGGCGATGGCCATGGCCGCCGCGATGTTCGGGCTCGACCTGAGGGTTTATATGGTTCGCGTGAGCTACGACCAGAAGCCCTACCGCAAGCTGATGATGAACACCTGGGGCGCCGACGTGTTCCCCTCGCCCAGCGACACGACCGAGGCGGGACGGGCGATCCTCGCGCAGAATCCCGACGACGGCGGCTCTCTCGGCACGGCGATCTCGGAGGCTGTCGAAATGGTGATGAAGAACCCCGACGCCAGGTACTGCCTGGGCAGCGTGCTGAACCACGTCATCCTCCACCAGACCATCATCGGCGAGGAGGCTCTGCGCCAGCTGGAGATGGCGGGCGACTATCCCGACGCGGTGATCGGATGTTTCGGCGGCGGCAGCAACTTCGGCGGGATCGCCTTCCCGTTCCTGCGCGAGAACCTCACAAAGGGAAAGAAGACGCGGCTGATTGCCGTCGAACCGGCAAGCTGCCCGAAACTGACGCGCGGCGAATTCCAGTACGACTTCGGCGACATTGCGGGATTCACCCCCCTTCTGCCGATGTTCACGCTGGGACACGGTTTCCATCCGGCGGACATCCACGCTGGCGGTCTGCGCTACCACGGAGCCGGCACGATCGCCAGCCAGCTGCTGAAGGACGGCCTTTTCGAGGCGCAGGACATCCACCAGGTGGAATCTCTCGCCGCGGGGGTTCTGTTCGCCAAGACCGAGGGGATCATTCCCGCTCCCGAATCGACCCACGCCATCTGCGCGGCGATCAACGAGGCGCAGAAAGCGAAAGAGGCGGGCGAGGCGCGCACGATCGTGTTCAACCTTTCGGGACACGGGGTGATCGACCTCTACGCCTACGAGCAGTACCTGAGCGGAAAACTGAAGAACTACGACCTGTCGGACGAGGAGATCGCAAAAACCGTCAAGACGCTCGAAAAAATAATCTGATCATATCGGTTTCTCACGGAAGATGCCGCGCCCCACGTATGCGCGGTGTTTTCTTTTTTTAGTATTTTTGTACTAATTTTGGCGTATCGTCATTGCGGGGAGATGTGAAGCATCGACGAAGCAATCTATGTTTATTCTGGATTGCTTCGCTTCATTACTTTACGCTCGCAATTACGATCATCAAAATAATGTTATCGTAACTAGAAATTGATTTCCGATGGGATTCATTGAAACGTACAATCTTTCGGGGGTGATAATCGGCCTCTGCACTTTCGCGATAATCGGGCTGTTCCATCCGCTCGTCATCAAGGGCGAATACTATCTGGGTACGCGTTGCTGGTGGATTTTTCTGTGCGCGGGCATCTCCGCAATCGCAGGGGCACTTTTTGTAGAGAATATTATCGTTTCGGCCCTGCTGGGGGTGGTCGGTTTTTCGTCGCTGTGGTCGATAGGCGAACTTTTCCACCAGAAAAAGCGCGTCGAAAAAGGGTGGTTCCCGAAAAATCCCAGGCGCAAATAATCCGCAACGTCATTGCGGGGAGATGTGAAGCATCAACGAAGCAATCTATGTTTATTCTGGATCGCTTCGCTTCATTAGATTACGCTCGCAATGACGTAATACCATGATTTTTTACTATATTTGGCGCTACGCGAAAAGAATCGGAAACGGGATTCCCTGCCGGAGCGGCCTTTTCAGGCCGCGACAAAAGCCCTTCCCTCGAGAGGATGGTTAGGGAGGGGTAGTCGTAATATATAAGGCTTTGCAAAAGCCGATAACGTGAGTTTCAGATAAGGATTTTCACGACATTTATCGGATCTTAAAGAAACACAAATCCTTATCTGAAACTCACGTTATGAGCAACAGACCGCTGGCGGAACGGCTGAGGCCGCAGACGCTCGAAGATTACATAGGACAGTCGCACCTCGTCGGAAAGGATGGGGTGTTCCGCCGTTTCATGGAGACCGGCAACGTGCCGTCGTTCATACTGTGGGGCCCGCCGGGAGTCGGCAAGACCACCCTCGCCCGGCTTGTGGCAAACACCCTTAAAAGGCCGTTCTACACCCTTTCGGCCGTCGCCGCGGGAGTGAAGGACGTGCGCGAGGCGATCGACAGCGCCCGCAAGCAGCAGTTCTTCAACACCCCTTCGCCGTTCCTCTTCATCGATGAAATCCACCGGTTCAACAAGAGCCAGCAGGATTCGCTGCTGGGCGCCGTCGAACAGGGCACTATAACGCTCATAGGCGCGACCACCGAAAACCCCTCGTTCGAGGTGATCTCGCCGCTGCTGTCGCGGTGCCAGGTCTATGTGCTCAACCCGATGAACGACGCGGAGCTTCAGACCCTTTTGGATCGCGCCGTTACCGCCGACTCCGAACTAAAGGAGCGCGGCGTGGAGGTGGTCGAAACCGAGGCGCTGTTCCGCTTTTCGGGCGGCGACGCACGGAAACTCCTCAATATCCTCGACATCATAGCCGCCTCTACCGACGGCAAGCTGGTTATTTCCGACAAAAACGTTACCGACGCCCTTCAGCAGAATATCGCGCTGTACGACAAGAACGGCGAACAGCACTACGACGTCATATCGGCGTTCATCAAGAGCGTCCGCGGCAGCGATCCCAACGCCGCGATATATTACCTCGCGCGGATGCTGGCCGGGGGCGAGGAGCCCCGCTTCATCGCCCGCAGGCTCGCCATTCTCGCCGCCGAGGACATCGGCCTTGCGAACCCCAACGCCCTGCTGATGGCCAACGCCTGTTTCGACATCGTCCACAAGATCGGGATGCCCGAAGCGCGGATCCCGCTCGCCGAGGCGACGATCTACCTCGCGAATTCGCCCAAAAGCAACTCGGCCTACATGGCGATCGACCGCGCCCTGGGATTCGTGAACCACGACACCACCAACCGCGCCGTGCCGCTGCATATCCGCAATGCCCCGACCAAGCTGATGAAGGACCTCGACTACCACAAAGGCTACAAATACGCCCACGACTACGAGGGCGGTTTCACCGATCTGGAATTCCTGCCGGCGGGCATCGAAGGGACGAAATTCTATGAACCCAACGTGCAGAACGCCGCCGAACAGAAATACGCCGAGCGTATCGAAAAACTATGGAAAGGGAAATACTGACCCACCCTATGGCGGAAAAGAGACTCTCGAAGAGGAAGCGGCTGAAAACCATGCCCGTGCAGTCGGTATGCAGGAACTGCGGCACCCGGACAGTAGGCCGTTACTGCCACGTCTGCGGGCAGGACCTGTTCGCCGGGACCGGCCATCGGTTGCGCGACCTGGCCGAAAACTCTTTCGACATAGTTTTCGCGTGGGACAACAAAATATGGCGAAGCCTCGCGTACCTCGTCGCCTTTCCCGGTCGGCTCACCCGGGAGTACCTCGACGGCAGGATCGTAAGGTATATCCACCCCTCGAAACTGTTCTGGTTCCTGGCCATCATATTCTTCGCCCTGCTGTGGAGCCAGGTGAAATTCGACGAAGATAGCCTTAAAAACGCGGCGGCCAAGACCGGGACATCCGCCGACGCCGAAAATACGGAGTCTGCCGCCGGGCATAAAGGGATCACCCTGAACATCGGAACCGATGAACTTGACTGGGATACACTAAACGATACGATATCGTGGCCCGAATTCAAAGGTTTCCTTTCCGCATGGTCCCCCTATCTGGTGCTTCTCCTGACGCCGTTCTTCGCCCTTCTGATGTATTTCTTCTTCAAAAGGAAAGACTACTATTACGCCGATTATCTGATATTTTCACTCCATTTCCATTCGTTCATGTTCCTGCTGCTGTCGGTCATGCTGATATTGCGGATGATCTTCCCCGGAATGGACGGCACGAACGTGTTTCTTATATGGATACCCATCGCATACCTCGGGGTGTCGCTGCGGATGGTTTACCAGCCGCGCATAACCGCCATAATCCTCAGGACACTGCTCATAGTTATGCTCTACGGGATCCTCATGATCACCGCCGCAATATTGTTATTAACAGTATATTATCAGCTTTTCATGAAAGGGTATGCGTAACCGACAATGAGGAAAATTATACGAATGTTTGGTTGTATAAATAAAATCTATACCTTTGCGGGTATCAACTAACCGTGCAAAGTTCAGGAAATGACAATAGTACAACTCGAATACCTTCTGGCGGTGGCCAACTGCGGAAGTTTCTCGCTCGCGGCCGAACAGTGTTTCGTCACCCAGCCTTCACTCAGCATGCAGATCAAAAACCTCGAGGAGGAGCTCGGAGTGGTGCTTCTTGACCGCACAAAAAAACCCGTCATCCCCACCGAAGCCGGCGAGATCGTCATCAAGAACGCGCGCGAGGCTATTAAAGCGTACAATTACATAAAGGAGTCTGTCAACGAACTCAAAGGCGAAATCTCGGGCACGCTGCGCCTCGGGGTAATCCCCACCGTCGCCCCCTACCTGCTGCACAAGTTCATTCCCGGATTCATCGCCAAATACCCCAAGGTCGAGCTCGAGATACGCGAAATGGAGACCATGCATATCTGCCGTGCCCTGGAAAAGGACGCGCTCGACGCGGCCCTTCTGGCGGGCGGGACAACCCCCGACGGCATCATGGAGTTCGAGCTTTTCAGCGACTGTTTCCACGCCTACGTCTCCCCCTCCAACGACCTGTACGAGCGCTCGAACGTGCGCATCGAGGACATAGACCCGAAATACCTGATCCTGCTGTCGCAGGGGCACTGCCTGCGCGACCAGGTGCTCGAGCTGTGCCAGGGCCGCAACGGCGGGCACAACCGCTACAACTTCGAATGCGGCTCGCTCGACACGCTGATGCACATCGTCGACTGCACCAACTGCATAACCATCCTTCCCGAGATGGCCTCCGAGTTCATTCCGGAAGAACGGCGCGGCCAGCTCAAGCCGCTCGCCAAAGGCGCCGTGTCGCGCAAGATCGCCCTCGCCGTGCGCCGCACATATGTCAAACACTCCATCATTTCGGCCCTGCGCGACTCCGTTATGGACTGTATGGCAGTGCGCGCCTGACACCCTGTCACAAAAATCGGCATACGCGGTTCCGGCATCGGAATTGCGGGGATCACTGTAAATATATTTCAGTTATTTTAATATCTTTGTAACGTGGTAAAATATGCATCTAAAAGAACAACACATAACGCATGGATAAACTGCTCGAAACGATAATTGAAGCGATCAAGGACAAAAAAGGAAAGAACATAGTATCCCTCGACATGACGGGAACGGACGGAGCGATATGCTCCCATTTCGTCATCTGCAACGCCGACTCGACCACCCAGGCGGGGGCGATCGCGGCAGGGATAGAGGAAAAAACCGAAAAAGAGCTTAAAACACGCGTGTGGAGGGTCGACGGCGCGGCCAACGCGCTCTGGATAGCGATGGACTACGTGGATATCGTGGTGCATATATTCCAGACCGAAATGCGCGGTTTCTATAAACTGGAAGAGCTGTGGGCCGACGCTCCGGCGACGCGGTACGAAGATGAGGAGTAAATCAAATTAGGCATTAGGAATTATTTATACAATAAATAATCATCGACGGAGCGCCGACCGTCAGCCGAAGGCTGGCGAAGGCATCGCGCGAAGGAGATAATTAGGAATTTTGATGGAAAACAACAATAAAAATCAATCCGGCGGCGGGCAGGGAGGACAGAACCAGGGAGGACCGGGACGCAGGCCCGCCCCGCAGCAGCCCAAAATGATGAACCCGCGCAGCCCCTTCATGTGGGGATGGATCATCATCCTGGCCATACTTATCGGCTGGTCGTTCTTCGGCGGGCGCGAAGCCCCCATAACGACGGACTGGGACACCGTCGAAACCATGATAAGCCAGGGCGACGTCGAAAAGATAATCGTCGTCAAGCCCGACAACGCCCAGGTCTACCTGAAAAAGGGGTCGATCGAAAAGTATAAAAAAGAGGAGAAATATAAAAGCCTCCCGGCGGCCGGCAACGTGCAGTTCCAGTTCGTGATCGGCTCGGCGGACACCTTCGAGGCGAGCCTCGATCAGGCCAAAGCGCGCTACGGACAGGACATCCCGCTCTCGTACAAGAATGAAAAGAACGGCTGGGGCAGCATCCTGATAGGGCTGCTGCCGTGGATATTCCTCATCGTGATCTGGATATTCATCATGCGCAGCATGTCGGGCGCGGGCGGCGGAGGGGGCGGCGGAAACGCCGTTTTCAACGTCGGCAAAGCCAAGGCGCAGGTATTCGACAAGGACACGCAGGTGAAGATCACATTCAAGGACGTGGCGGGGCTGGAGGAGGCCAAGGTCGAGATAATGGAGATCGTGGACTTCCTCAAGAAGCCTCAGAAATACAAAGACCTGGGCGGCAAAATCCCGAAAGGGGCGCTGCTGGTGGGTCCTCCTGGAACGGGCAAGACGCTGCTGGCCAAAGCCGTCGCGGGCGAGGCCAACGTTCCGTTCCTTTCGATAAGCGGGTCGGACTTCGTCGAGATGTTCGTCGGGGTCGGCGCGTCGCGCGTGAGGGACCTGTTCCGCCAGGCGAAAGAGAAAGCCCCCTGCATCGTCTTTATCGACGAGATAGACGCCATAGGCCGCGCGCGCGGCAAGAACGCCGGTTTTTCGGGCAACGACGAGCGCGAGAACACGCTGAACCAGCTGCTTACCGAGATGGACGGCTTCGGAACGAACGCGGGGGTCATCATCCTTGCGGCCACCAACCGCGCCGACATACTCGACAAGGCGCTGATGCGCGCGGGGCGTTTCGACCGCCAGATAGAGGTGGGACTTCCCGAACTCAAGGAACGTGAAGAGATATTCAACGTCCACCTCAAGAATCTGAAGCTCGTTCCCGACCTCGACCGCGGTTTCCTTGCGCGGCAGACTCCCGGTTTTTCGGGGGCCGACATCGCCAACGTCTGCAACGAGGCGGCGCTGATCGCCGCACGCAACAATAAATCGGCCATCGACAAGACCGACTTCCTCGCCGCCATCGACCGCATCGTGGGCGGGCTGGAACGCCGCAGCCTCGTCATGTCGCCCGAGGAAAAACGCCTGACGGCATTCCACGAGGCCGGCCACGCCGTGGTAAGCTGGATGCTGGAATATGCCCACCCCCTTATAAAGGTTACGATAATCCCTCGCGGACGCTCGCTGGGCGCGTCGTGGTATCTGCCGGACGAACGCCACAACACCTCGCGCGAACAGTTCATGCATGAGATGGCGTCGCTCTTGGGGGGGCGCATGGTCGAGGAAATTTTCTTCGGGACGACCGAAACCGGGGCCCTGAGCGACCTCGAACGCGCCACCAAGATGGCCTACGCGATGGTTACATATTACGGCATGAGCGATAAACTGGGCAACATCAGCTACTACGACTCGACCGGCAACGACATGACCTTCACCAAGCCGTTCAGCGAAAAGACCGCGCAGGAGATCGACGCGGAAGCCAAAGCACTGCTGATGCAGGCCGAAGAACTGTGCCGCAAAGTGATAGACCAAAACCGCGAGGGGATCACCCGCCTTGCCGAACAGCTTCTCGAAAAAGAGGTGGTATTCACCGAAGACATGGAGGCTATTTTCGGCAGGAGCAAAAAAGATCTCAAAAAAGCGGGCAAGGAGGAGAAAGCCGCCGCAAAAGAGGCCGCCGAAGGGGCAACCCTGATCGCCGAGGCGTAAATTCAATTACGAATTACGAATTATTTATGCTATAAATAACCATCGACCGAGCGCCGACCGTCGGCCTTAAGCCGGGGGAGGCATTTTGCGAAGGAGATAATTACGAATAATTACTGACCGGACAAATGAACGATAAGACTCGCAACCTGCTTGTCAGGACAGCCACGGGGATAATTTTTGTGGCGGTCGTGCTTGCGGCCATGCTGCTTGGCAGGCTCACTTTCGCCGTGCTGCTGCTCTGCGTAACCGCCGGATGCATGTGGGAGGTCTACGGACTCACGGAAAAAGAGGGCGCGCGGCCACAGAAACTCGCCGGATCGCTAATCGGTCTGCTGATAGTCGGCGTCAATCTCATGCTGGTCGAAACGGTCATCAGCAACGTCGCGTTCCTCAAATACACGGGCATCGCGCTGGTGCTCGTCATCCTGCTGACCGTTACGGTCTTCATCATGGAAATCTGGCGGCAGAAAGGGAGCCCGATGCGCAACATCGGGGCGACGTTCCTCGGAGTAGCCTACGTTGCGCTGCCGGTGTCGCTGATCGCGCTTTTTCCTTTGGTGGGCAACAGGATGCTGCTGCCGTGGAATCCGCTGATCGTCCCCGCCTACATCATGATCGTCTGGGGCAACGACGTCTTCGCATACCTTTTCGGCATAACCCTCGGCAAACACCGGTTCTTCGAAAGGCTTTCGCCCAGGAAGTCGTGGGAGGGGTTTTTCGGAGGGCTCGCCGGAGCTGTGGCTGTCGCGGCTGTCGTCGGGAAATACCTCGTCAAAGGCGACGTGTGGCTGTGGATGGGATTGGGACTCGCTGTCGCCCTTTCGGCGGTGCTGGGCGACCTGGTGGAGTCGAACTTCAAACGCTCCGCCGGAGTGAAGGATTCGGGAAACGCGCTTCCGGGACACGGCGGACTGCTCGACCGGTTCGACGCCATGCTGGTTTCTGCGCCGTTCGCGTTCATATTTTTCATCATAGCGCTGCTGATGAACAGCGGCAATTTACTGCAAAACCTAACAGGACTTTTCTAACGGAATGAAGATAAGCAAGGAGGGAAGGGCGATAATTCCTATCGCTGCGGTGATACTCGGAGCGCTGGCCGCCGGGATAATCATGCTGTTCAGGCTCGCGTGGTGGTACAATGGGTGGATCGCGGCTTTCTGGATCGCGGCGGCGGTCATAACCTGGGGATTCGTCGTGGCTTTTTTCCGCATCCCGAAACGCCCGCTGCTGGCCGACGACGGGGTGATATTCGCACCGTGCGACGGGACGGTCGTGGTCGCCGAGGACGTGATGGAGACCGAGGTGCTGGGCGACATGCGCATACAGGTGTCGATCTTTATGTCGATCACCAACGTACACATGAACTGGTTCCCGGCGGGGGGCGAGATCTTTTACTTTAAGCACCACAACGGCAGGTTCATGGTTGCATGGCATCCGAAATCGTCGGACGACAACGAACGCACCACCACGGCCGTCGAAACCGTGCACGGGCCGGTGGTCTTCCGCCAGGTGGCCGGGATGGTGGCGCGGAGGATCGTCTCCTACGCGAAACCCGGCGAAAAGGCCGTGCAGAACACCCCCTGCGGATTTATTAAATTCGGCAGCCGCGTCGACCTCTACCTTCCGGCGGACGCCGAAATAGCGGTGGAACTGGGACAGAAAGTCCGCGGCGGGCAAACCCCGATAGCGCGTTTTAAAACTAAATAAAGCAATGAACAAAGTGCCGAAATACATTCTTATAGGCCTGGGTGCGGTCATCCTCGCGCTGCTGCTGTGGTATTTCCGCTCGATCGTGTTCTACGTGCTGATCGCGGCGGTGCTTGCCATAGTGGGCGGCCCGCTGATGAATCTGTTCCTGAAGATCAGGATCAAGAATTGGCATCCGCCCCGCTGGCTGGCGGCGCTCGTAACGGTCATCATCATATGGTGCGTGATACTTGCGTTCTTCTTCGTTTTCATCCCGATCATAGTCAGCAAGGTCAATATGCTGATGTCGGCCGACGCGAGCGTCTTCCCCGACTCGTTCTTCGACCCGTTCTACGGCCTCGAGGAGTGGATACGCAGCACCTTCTCGCTGGGGGCAGACTTTTCGATATGGGGCGAGGCGCTGAACTTCATAAAAGGGCTGTTCGATCCGGCCATGGTGAACAACGTCGTGTCGTCGGTTGTGTCGGTGGTGAGCGGGATCGCGATAGCCGCCTTCTCCGTCACGTTCATCGGATTTTTCTTCCTCAAGGGGGACGATATGTTCACAAACATTATAGTTACGGTCAGTCCCGCCAAATACGAGGAGAAGATACGCCACGCCATGGCCTCGGTGACGAGGCTGCTGAAACGCTACTTTATCGGCATCCTGAGCGAATCGACGATCCTGTTCACATTCGTTTCGACGGTGCTGATGATCTGCGGGCTGGCTCCGCGCGACGCGCTGTTCATCGGGCTCACTGTCGGCGTGATGAACGTGATCCCCTACGTCGGACCGATCATCAGCTGGTGCATCAGCGTCATAATAGGGGTGATATCGCCCATCGCCGGAGCGTCGATACTGACGATGGTGCTGATCGTGGGAATCACGGTCATAGTCGCGCAGATAGTCGACAACCTCGTGCTGCAGCCGGTGCTCTACTCCAACAGCGTGAACGCACACCCGCTCGAAATATTCATCGTGATACTTATGGCCGGAAGCGTCGGCGGGATATGGGGGATGCTGCTGGCGATACCCTCGTATAACGTGGTGAGGGTATTCGCCAAAGAGTTCTTCAGCCGGTTCCGGGTGGTGCAGAAACTGACTGAAAAGATATGAGCGCCGTACGTATCTCCGGGCGGGTGGCGGAAGGGAGCAGGATAGGACGCGGCCTGGGATATCCGACCGCGAACATTCCGGTGGACGACAGCGCGGAAGCCGCCGACGGAGTCTATGCCGCCGTTGTCGAGTACGGCGGGCGGCGCTACGGAGCTATGGCGAACCTGGGCGTAAAGCCTACTTTCCCCGGCGGGACCGGACGAGTGCTCGAACTGCACCTCTTTGATTTCACAGGCGACCTGTACGGGGAAAATCTCACCGCCGAACTTTTGGAATTTATCCGGCCGGAGCGTAAATTTGCATCGCCGGAGGAGCTCCGTGCGCAGATCGAAAAAGACAAAGAACAGATACAAAGGATTTTGAATTATGGATTATGAATTATGAATTTAGGTGTGCTTCGCACTTTTAATTATTTTCATACAAAAATCCGTAATCCGTAATTCATAATCCGTAATTCATAATTCATAATTAAATATGTATTTAGATTTAACCATACCGTACAAGGTGGCCGACATCGCGCTGGCCGGATGGGGGCGAAAAGAGATAGAAATAGCGCAGCACGAAATGCCCGGACTGATGGCCCTGCGCGCGAAATACGGCGCACAGAAGCCGCTGAAAGGGGCGCGGATAATGGGTTCGCTGCATATGACCATCCAGACGGCCGTGCTGATCGAAACGCTGGTCGAACTGGGCGCCGACGTGCGCTGGTGCAGCTGCAACATCTTCTCGACGCAGGACCACGCCGCCGCCGCGATAGCCGAAGCGGGCGTTCCGGTCTTCGCGTGGAAAGGCGAGTCGCTGCCCGAATACTGGTGGTGCACCGCAATGGCGCTCTCGTGGCCCGGCGGAAAGGCCCGAATGTGATAGTCGACGACGGCGGCGACGCCACCCTGCTCATCCACAAGGGTTTCAAGGCCGAGAACGACGCCTCGACGCTCGAATACGCCCCCGGCAGCTACGAGGAGAAAGTGATCCTCGAAACGCTCCGCACGCTGCTGGCCGAGGAGCCTCGGAAATGGCACGATATGGTACCCGAGATAACCGGGGTTTCGGAAGAGACCACCACCGGTGTCCACCGCCTCTACCAGATGAAGGACGCCGGCGAACTGCTCTTCCCGGCCATCAACGTCAACGACTCGGTTACAAAGAGCAAGTTCGACAACCTGTACGGCTGCCGCGAATCGCTTGCCGACGGCATCAAGCGCGCCACCGACGTGATGATCGCCGGTAAAGTCGTGGTCGTGTGCGGCTACGGCGACGTGGGCAAGGGCTGCGCCCGCAGCATGAAGGCCTACGGAGCCCGCGTGATCGTTACGGAAATAGACCCGATCTGCGCCCTGCAGGCCGCCATGGAGGGTTTCGAAGTGATGAGGGTGGAAGACGCGCTGCCCGAGGGCAACATCTACGTTACCACGACCGGCAACCGCGACATAATCAGGCTCGACCATATGAAACAGATGCGCGACCAGACCATCGTGTGCAACATCGGCCACTTCGACAACGAGATACAGATGGAGAAACTGGAGGCCGAAAAGGGCGTCGCCAAACTCAATATCAAGCCGCAGGTCGATAAATACACCTTCGCCGACGGACACTCTATCTTCATCCTGGCAGAAGGCCGCCTTGTGAACCTGGGCTGCGCGACGGGACACCCCTCTTTCGTGATGAGCAACTCGTTCACGAACCAGACCCTGGCCCAGATGGAGCTGTGGCAGAACCGCGGCGAGCTTGCCGTCGACGTCTACCGCCTGCCAAAGCACCTCGACGAAGAGGTCGCACGGCTGCACCTCGCAAACCTGGGCGTGCGCCTCACCGAGCTGACCGACGATCAGGCCGCCTACATCGGCGTCGACAAGAACGGCCCCTACAAAGCCGAGCACTACCGATATTAGCCGCAACGGCGGCGGCGGACTTGATGATAAAGGCCGATGCCGACCGGAAACTATTGGCACAGCGCCATCGTTATTAATGATTATGGTTAATGACAAAATAAATATGAAAAGTTTCGTGCGGAAAATCGCACGATTCTTTTTTGTGTCTTTTATATTAACCATTAACCATTTATCATTAACCGTTGCATCCGCGCAGCTTGCGCCGCCGGAGAACGGGAGGTGGTGCGCCGCGCCGGTGCTCACCTCCGCATCGCCCCGCGAGGCCGGGATCGACAGCACCTACCTCTATCATACGGTCGATTCGATCGTCACGGCGGCCATCGCGAAACACGCTTTTCCCGGCTGCCAGGTGCTTGTCGCGCGCGGCGGAAAGGTGGTCATGGAGCGCTGCTGGGGCTGGCACGACTATTCCGAATTAACGCCTGTGGAGAACGACCATATCTACGACCTCGCGTCGATCACGAAGATCATGTCGGCCACCCTCGCCCTGATGAAACTCACCGAGGAGTGCCGGATCGGGCTCGACGAGCCTTTCTCGAAGTATTACAGGCCCTTCCGCGACACCGACAAAAAAGATATCACTTTCCGGCAGATGCTCACCCACCAGGCGGGTTTCCCCGCCGACATACTGATGCTCCGCCTGATGAAAAGCGACGCGCAGGAGCAGGAAGACAAGAAAAAGGAGGCGGACAGCAAATACAAAAAGGCGAAGTGGGACGAGATGCCCTACAACGATGACTGCTTCAACTACAACTGTTCGGCGCGCTATCCGGTCGATGTGTACTACGATATGTACCTCAACCGCAGGTACAGCGAAATGCTCTTCGGCGAGATCGGTACCGTCGAGCTGAAACCGCAAAAATACCGCTATTCGGACATCCCGTTCATTCTCTTCCCCGGGGTCGTCGAACAGGTTACCAGCCGCGGGTTCGAGGAGTATGTGACCGGAGAGTTTTACAGGCCGCTCGGCGTCGGGCTGCGGTACAACCCCTACAAGACCGTCGACCGCGAAAAGATCGTCCCCACGGAGAACGACGAATATTTCCGCTACGCCACCATCCACGGCTACGTCCACGACGAGTCGGCGGCGATAATGGGCGGGGTTTCGGGCAACGCCGGGCTTTTCGGGACGGCGCACGACCTCGCCGTGGTGATGCAGATGCTGCTGAACGGAGGAATTTACGACGGGAAACGATACCTGCGCCCGAACACTATCACCGAATGGACGCGCATGCAGTATCCGAAGAACGACAACCGCCGCGCGCTGGGTTTCGACAAGCCGTACCCGGGCAACGACACCCTTAAATTAAAGGACGCCTACCCCGCCCCGGCGGTTTCGCCGTCGAGTTTCGGGCACTCGGGATTTACAGGGACTTTCGTGTGGGCCGACCCGGAATACGAACTGATCTACGTCCTGCTGACCAACCGAGTCTATCCGACGCGCGACAGCAGGGCTTTCGCGGATTCGCAGGCGCGCTACAAGATACAGCAGGCCGCCTACGACGCCATACGCCGTTTCAACGAGGCCCAGGCCACGGGCGCGGACGGTAAAGCTGGTCGCGCAGCCGGGGAGTAAAACCCGCCCCGCGGATCGCGGCCTGAATCCCGGCGGCATCGAAACGGTTCTCCGCTCCCGCCGACGAAACCACATTCTCCTCTATCATTATCGAACCCATGTCGTTGGCCCCGCTGTGCAGGGCTATCTGCGCCGTGGGTTTGCCCACGGTCAGCCACGAAGCCTGGATATTGTCTATATTATTCAGCACGAGGCGGCTCAAGGCTATCACGCGCAGGTATTCCAAGGGCGAGAAACGCGTCGCGAATCCCTCTTTTTCGAGTACGGTCCCGGCACTGCGGAAAATCCACGGAATGAACGCGATGAACCCGTGATTCCCGGCGGGAACTTCCGCCTGCAAATCGCGTATCTTCAGGAGGTGCCGGACTATGTGGCGCGGGGTTTCGACGTGGCCGTACATCATCGTGGCCGAGGTCGGAAGGTTCATCCGGTGCGCCTCGCGCATCACGTCGAGCCATTGCTGTACCGACGGTTTGCCGGGAGAGATCGCGCGCCGCACCTCATCGTCGAGTATCTCGGCCCCCGCGCCCGGCAGCGAATCGAGTCCAGCGGCGACCAGCTTTTCCAGTGTTTCGCGCACCGTGAGGCCGCTTACGCGGGCGATATGGGCGACTTCGGGCGCGCCCAAGGCGTGCAGGCGTATCTGGGGCCAGCGGCTTTTCAGCTCCCGGAACAGCCCCTCGTAGAAATCTATCCCGAGGCGCGGATGCAGCCCTCCCTGAAGCAGAAGCTGGTCGCCGCCGAGCGCGAGGGTTTCCTCTATCCTCGGCGCGTATTCGTCGAGCGACAAAATATAGGCCTTGTCGGTTTCGCTGAGGCGGCAGTGGAAATTGCAGAATTTGCAGGCCGAGACGCAGACGTTGGTGATGTTGACGTTGCGGTCGATCTGCCACGTCACCACCGACGGATCGGGAACGACCGACCGCCGTACCTCGTCAGCCGCCATAGCCAGTTCGGGCAGCGGGACGCTCTCCCATAATAGCATGCCCTCATTTTCGGCGAGCGGTTCGCGGCGCAGGGCCTTGTCGAGTATTTTATCGCGGTTCACGATGTAAAGATAATAAAAAAGCCGCCACTGAGGACGGCTGAACTTTCGGAGAACGTTCTCCTTATTCCGCGCTGATAGCTTCGACGGGGCAAACGCCCGCGCAAGCGCCGCAATCTATGCAGGTTGAGCCGTCGATAACGTAAACGTCGCCTGCCGAGATAGCCTCGACCGGACATTCGTCGATACAGGTGCCGCATGCGGTACACAGTTCGGGATCAATTTTGTAAGCCATGTTTCTATTTTAGTTAGTTAAAAACGTGCAAAGATATATTTTTTACTTCGGAAAGGCAAATTTTATGCCGTTCCTTCTTATTTGATGA
The DNA here is from genome assembly GCA_031554415.1 of Rikenellaceae bacterium. Taxonomy (GTDB): domain Bacteria; phylum Bacteroidota; class Bacteroidia; order Bacteroidales; family Rikenellaceae; genus UBA940. The sequence goes on from JAVBVG010000082.1 coordinate 33,592, forward strand.
TATCGAACCGCGTGTATGGGCGCAGGCACTCAGGCACGATGATGCCTTCGGGCGTCTGGTAGTTCTCCAAGAGCGCGGCGACTATGCGCGGCAGGGCCAGCGAGCTTCCGTTGAGCGTGTGGGCCAGCTGCGTCTTCTTGTCTGCGTCGCGGTAGCGCAGGCGCAGCCGGTTGGACTGGAACGACTCGAAATTGGACACCGAAGATACCTCGAGCCAGCGTTCCTGGGCCGCAGACCACACCTCGAAGTCGTAAGTCAGCGCGGAAGTGAAGCTCATATCGCCTCCGCAAAGGCGCAGTATGCGGTACGGCAGGCCGAGTTCCGCAACCAGCGATTCGACGTGGGCGACCATTTCGTCGAGGGCCGCGTAGGAGTTTTCGGGCTTTTCGAGGCGCACGATCTCCACCTTGTCGAACTGGTGCAGGCGGTTCAGGCCCCTCACGTCCTTGCCGTAGGAACCGGCCTCGCGGCGGAAACATGGGGTGTAGGCCGTGATCTTCACCGGGAAATCCCTGTCGTCGAGGATAACGTCGCGGTAGATATTGGTCAGGGGTACCTCGGCGGTCGGGACGAGGTAGAGGTTATCCACCGTGGCGTGGTACATCTGCCCCTCCTTGTCGGGAAGCTGCCCCGTACCGAAACCCGAAGCCTCGTTGACCATGATGGGCGGCTGTATCTCGGTGTACCCGGCGGCCGTGTTGCGGTCGATGAAATATGCGATCAGCGCGCGCTGGAGTGCCGCACCCTGTCCTTTATAGACGGGAAAACCGGCGCCTGTCAGCTTCACACCCAGTTCGAAGTCTATGATGTCGTATTTCGCGGCCAGGTCCCAATGCGGAAGTGCGTTCTCCATCGGTTCGGGATAGTCCTCGCGTATCTTAACGACCACATTATCCTCGGCCGAACGTCCTTCGGGAACGATCGCCGCAGGAAGGTTGGGAAGCAGGACTATCGCGGCGCTGAGTTCGTCCGCAACGGTTTTCTGCTCCTCTTCGAGAGCTTTCGAACGCTCCTTGAGCGCGGCTACGGCGGCTTTGGCCTGTTCGGCCTCGCCGCGTTTGCCCTGCCCCATCAACTGCCCTATCTGCTTGGCGGCCTGGTTCTGCTGCGCCAGCAGGTTGTCGAGTTCGGTCTGGATGGCCTTGCGGCGGTCGTCGAGCAGTTCGATCCTGTCGATGACCGGGGCCGCGTCGAATCCCTTGACCGCCAGGCGCGCGACGGTCTCCGCGCGCTCGCCCCTTATCTGTTTCAGTGTTAACATAGCTAATATTGCTGTTAAATCAAGGCTCCAAAGATACAAAAAAACAGTATCTTTGTGTGATACATAGTACGGAAAGTTTATGAAATACACCATAGCACTCCTTCTTTGCACCGTGAGCCTCATCGCCTGCGGTAGTCGCAGCGGCGGCACGCAGAAAAAATCGCAGGCGCGCAGCACCCCTAAAACGGAAACAACAGCCGCACAGTATGGTTACAGGATCGTCAAGGCCTATCCCCACGACACCGGAGCCTATACCCAGGGGCTGTTCTGGCACGACGGCTACCTTTACGAAAGCACCGGCGAATACGGCCACTCCTCACTGCGGAAAGTGGTTCCGGAGAGCGGGCTGCCGATTAAGCAAATACCGCTCGACGCCAAGTGCTTCGGAGAGGGTGCGGCGCTGCTCGACGGCAAAATATACCAGCTTACGTGGCTCGAAGGAAAGGCTTTCGTCTATGACGCCGAAACTTTCGAGAAGGTGCGCGAATTCGGCTATTCCGGCGAAGGATGGGGCATCGCGACAGACGGCGCGAAACTCTACATGAGCGACGGCACGGCCAACATCGCGGTCGTAAACCCGCAGACTTTCCGCACCGAACGCACTATACAGGTGCGCAACGGCGGCAAACCGGTCGAATACATCAACGAACTGGAGTGGATCGACGGAAAGATATGGGCCAACCTCTACATCGAGGATTACAGGGAAATGACCTCGCCGAAGGTCGTCGTGATCGATCCCGCAAGCGGCAGCGTCGAAAAGGTGATAGATTTTTCTGGGATATACACCCAACTCGCCGTGACACGCTCGACCGACGTGATGAACGGAATCGCGCATGATCCCGCCACAGGGCGCATTTTCGTCACGGGCAAGAGGTGGAACAAGCTGTTCGAGATAGAGATATTTAAGAAATAGAGTTATACATTACCGTCATTGCGAGGGCTGCAAGCCCGAAGCAATCCAGTCTGGATTGCCGCGTCGGCTACGCCTCCTCGCAATGACGACACCAAATAGACTTAATGCAAAAATATTCGATATATGAAGAGGCCGCGCGGCGTATCCTCGTGCTCGACGGCGGGATGGGTACGATGGTGCAGCGGCACGGACTCTCGGAAGAGGATTACCGGGGCGAGCGGTTCGCCGGGTGGCCCACTCCGCTCAAAGGCTGCAACGACATACTTGTCCTGACGCGCCCGGATGTTATCGCCGGAATACACGAAGCGTACCTCGCGGCGGGAGCCGACATCATCTCGACCGATAGTTTCAACGCCAACGCCGTGTCTATGGAGGATTACGGCCTGCAGGTGTTCGTCTACGAAATGAACCGGGCGGCGGCGCGGATCGCGCGAACGGAGGCGGATAAATTCACGCTGCGGAATCCATCGAAGCCGCGTTTCGTGGCGGGTTCGATGGGGCCGACCAACCGCACGGCGGCACTTTCGGCCAACGTCGACGACCCGGCGGCGCGCGACGCCACTTTCGCGCAGCTGGCCGAGGCATATTACGACCAGGCGCGGGGACTTTTAGACGGCGGGGCGGACATCCTGCTCGTTGAAACGATTTTCGACACGCTCAACGCCAAAGCTGCGCTTTTCGCAATAGGCCGCCTGCGCAAAGAACGCGGAGTGCGAATACCCGTGATGGCCTCCGGAACGATCGCCGACATATCCGGACGGACGCTTTCAGGGCAGACCGTCGAGGCTTTCTACACTTCATTAGCTCATGGGGACCTGCTCTCCATCGGGGTAAATTGTGCTTTCGGGGCGCGGCAGTTGCGCCCATACCTCGAAAGGCTGGCCGCTGTCGCCGAATGCCGCATCTCGGCGCACCCCAACGCCGGACTCCCGAACATCTCGGGCGGCTACGACGAAACCCCGCAGATGTTCGCCGACGACGTCGAGGAATACCTCAAACAAGGCTTCATAAATATTATAGGGGGTTGCTGCGGCACCACTCCGGAACACATAAGGCTCGTGAGCGCCGTCGCCGGGAAATACTCGCCGCGACCGCTGCCCGAAAAACGCCATATAACCGTGCTCGCCGGGCTGGAGCCTCTCGCAATAACGTCCGAAAGCAATTTCATCAACATCGGCGAAAGGGCGAATGTGGCGGGATCGGCGAAATTCGCGCGGCTCATCCGCGAGGGCAGATACGAAGAAGCGGTCGGCATCGCCCGCGACCAGGTGGCCGACGGGGCGCAGATCGTCGACGTGTGCATGGACGACGGCATGATCGACGGCTCTGCCGCGATGACGCGCTTTATGAACATGGCCGCCGCCGAGCCCGAACTTGCGCGCGTGCCCTTTATGATCGATTCGTCGAACTGGGAGGTTCTGGAAGCGGGACTTCGCTGCGTACAGGGGAAAAGCATCGTCAACTCTATCTCGCTGAAAGAGGGCGAGGCGGAGTTCCTGCGCCGGGCGGGGCTCGTGAGGCGTTACGGAGCGGCGGCGGTGGTGATGCTGTTCGACGAACGCGGGCAGGCCGACACCTGCGCCCGCAAGGTCGAGGTCGCCGGACGCGCCTACAAGCTACTGACGGAGAGCGGTTTTCCCGCCGAAGATATAATTTTCGACCCCAACGTACTGGCCGTCGCGACCGGGATTCCCGAGCACGACAACTACGGCGTGGATTTCATCGAGGCCACCCGCTGGATCAAGCAAAATCTGCCTCACGCGAAGGTGAGCGCGGGTGTGAGCAACCTTTCGTTCTCGTTCCGCGGCAACAATCCGGTGCGCGAGGCGATGCACTCGGTGTTCCTCTACCACGCCATCGCGGCGGGGCTCGACATGGGCATCGTCAACGCCGCGATGATCCAAATATACTCGGACATCGAACCGCGCCTGCTGGAACTGACCGGGGATGTCGTGCTGAACCGCCGTCCGGACGCCACGGAAAGGCTTTCGGAATATGCGGAAGAGCTGAAAGCCAACGGCGGGGGCGCGCGGCAGGCCGAAGAAAAAGAGTCGTGGCGCTCGAAACCGGTCGCGGAACGCATCTCCTACGCCATGCTCAAGGGGATCGACGAACACGCGGGCGAGGACGCTCTGGAGGCTTACCGAGAACTCGGTTCGCCGCTGGCCGTGATCGACGCGATGCTTATGCCGGCGATGGCTGAGGTCGGCGAACTGTTCGGCGCGGGAAAAATGTTCCTGCCGCAGGTCGTAAAAAGCGCGCGCGTGATGCGCCGGGCAGTCGAAGCACTCAACCCTTATATAAAAGGTGACGCTGCCGGCGCGGCGGCCGGGAAAGTGCTGATCGCCACCGTTAAAGGCGACGTCCACGACATAGGCAAGAACATCGTTTCCGTCGTGATGTCATGCAACGGCTACGAGATCATCGACCTTGGGGTGATGGTCGGGGCCGAACGCATCGTGGACGAAGCCGAAAAGAACCGGGTGGACGCTGTCGGGCTGAGCGGACTGATAACTCCGTCGCTCGACGAGATGATAAAGGTGGTGCGCGAACTGGAACGGCGCGGTCTGCGGATCCCCGTCATTATCGGCGGCGCGACCACTTCGAAACTGCACACGGCGGTGAAGATCGCCCCCGAATATTCGGGCGTTGTGATTCACTCGCGCGACGCCTCGGACAATGTGCGCATCCTCGCGCAACTGCTCGGCCCGGACCGCGAAAAATTCATCGCCGGGATCAAAGCACAGCAGCAGGCCGAGCGCGAAATATTCAATGTGTCCGCACACAACCGCGTTTCGGTTCCTCTGGAACTCGCTCGAAAGAACCGCTGGGTGAAACCGGCGGCGAGCATAGTCGAACCGCAGCACACAGGGCGGATAGCTTTTTCGGACTACCCTGTCGAAAGCGCGGAGCCTTACATCGACTGGACATATTTCTTCGCGGCGTGGGACATCAAGGGCGCGTATCCCCAGATTTTCGATTCGCCCGAAAAAGGGGCCGAGGCGCGCAAACTTTTCGACGACGCCCAAGCCCTGCTGGCGCGGATAAAGGCAGGACACATCCTGCGCCTGAACGGCGTCGCGGGGATTTTTCCGGCACGCAGGAAGGGCGACGACATAATCGTAACCGGCACGAAAGGCGAAGAGGTCCGGCTGCCGCAGCTGCGCAGCCAGTCAGCCGGAAAAACCCCGAATCTCTCCGTTGCCGACTATGTTTCGGAGGAGGGGCGGGATTACATCGGCGCTTTCGCCGTTACGGCCGGGATCGGACTGAAAGAGTTCGCCGAGAAGCTCCGCGAAGAGGGCGATGACTACAACGCCATCATGGCAAAGCTGCTGGCCGACCGCCTTACCGAGGCATTCGCCGAAGCGGTCCACGAATTCATGCGCCGCGTGGCGTGGGGCTACCAGTCCGAAGATATCGCGCCGCAGGACGCCGTGCGTGGAAAATACCAGGGTCTGCGCTACGCTTTCGGGTATCCCGCCACGCCCGACCACTCGCTCAAGGAAGATGTCTTCACGCTGCTGGCCGTGCCGCAGACCACCGGGATGCGGCTCACCGAAAACTACATGATCGAGCCGGGCGAAGCGCTGTGCGGGTTGATGGTCGCCGACCGAGGGGCCGAATACTTCACACTCGGGCCCATCGGGGAGGACCAATTCGAGGATTACGCCCGCCGCCGCGGGAAACCGGTCGAAGAGATCAAAAGGCTGATAAGCAAAATATGACCTTGTTTAGAATATGAACCTTGTTTAAACGTCATTGCGAGCCCGCAGGGCGCGGCAATCCAGATTGCTTCGTCGTTGCACTCCCCGCAATGACGGGACTGGATTGCTTCGTCGGTTCTTCCGCCGTCGGCATTCGGACCTCCTCGCAATGACGATATTTTCAACCTTTGATTCGCATTATGAAGATCATAGACATAATAAATAAAACGCAGGCCGGGGGCGGCTGCCGCTTTACTTTCGAACTGCTGCCACCGCTCAAGGGCGACGGCACCGAGGCCGTTTTCGACGCCATCGACACCCTCGCGCCGCTCGACCCGGCATACATAAACGTGACGTTCCACCGCGAGGACGTCAAGTACACCGAGCGCCCGGGCGGGCTTCTGGAAAAACATCTGGTGCGCCACAGGCCCGGAACGGTGGGCATCTCGGCGGCGATCATGAAGCGCTACGGGATCGAAGCGGTTCCCCACCTCATCTGCGGCGGCATCTCGAAATACGACATCGAGGATTCGCTCATCGACATGGATTTCCTGGGGATCGACAACGTGCTGGCCCTGAGGGGCGACTGCCGGAAAGGCGAAAACCGTTTCGAGGCGCATCCGCAGGGTCATTCTTACGCCTGCCAACTCGTCGAACAGATAGCGGACATGAACCGCGGCATCTATATCGACGGCGAGGGCAAAAGCGGCCACCACACCGATTTCTGCATCGGCGTCGCCGGGTATCCGGAAAAACACGCCGAGTCGCCTAACCAAGACACCTGCGTCGCCAACCTCAAACGCAAGGTCGACGCGGGCGCCGAATACATCGTAACGCAGATGAGTTTCGACAACGATCGGATCCTCGGTTTCGTCGACTCGTGCCGCGCGGCCGGGATCACCGTGCCGATAGTTCCGGGAATCAAGCCCATAGCGACAAAGGCGCATATTACCGTCCTGCCGCAGATATTCCACGTCGACCTGCCGCAGGAGCTTGTCCGCGCGGTGGATGCCTGCAAAGATAATTCGGAGGTGCGCAAAGTGGGTATAGAATGGGCCGCGATGCAGGCCGAAGGGCTCAAAAAAGCAGGACTGCCGGTCATACATTTCTACTCGATGGGGCGGACGGACAATATCGCGCGGATAGTGAAAAAAGTTTTCTGACGCCATGACGGACGGAATAATCAGGCAGGCGGAAGCGGTTTTCGGGAAGGTGCGGGCTTTCCGCAGGCACCTGCACGCCCATCCCGAACTGTCGTTCCGCGAGGCAGCGACCCAGGGGTACATAATCGCGGCGCTGGAGTCCGAGAACATTCCGTGCGTTCCGATCGCCGGGACGGGCGTGTTGGCGCGGATCGAGGGGAACGGCGACCTGCGTGAGGCGATAGTACTGCGGGCCGATATCGACGCGCTGCCAGTCGCGGAAGACACAGGGCTCGATTTCGCGTCGCGGAACCCCGGCGTGATGCACGCCTGCGGACACGATATGCACGCGGCGGCGCTGTACGGCGCGTTACTGCTGCTCAAAGAACACCGGGAAGAGATACGCGGGACGGTTTTCGGACTGTTCCAGCCGGGCGAAGAACGCAATCCGGGCGGCGCGACGCTGGTCATCGCCGAAGATCCGTTCAGAAATTATAACGTGAGGGCTTTCGCCGGCGAACACGTCGAGCCTGAACTGCCCGCCGGGGTCTTCGGTTTCCGGCCGGGTAAATACATGGCTTCGAGCGACGAGATCCGTTTCACGGTGCGCGGACAGGGTGGCCACGGAGCGATGCGCGCCGCGTTGAAAGACCCTGTCGCGGCGGCGGCCGAGCTCGTTACGGCGCTGCTGGCGCTGCCCGGCGAAAATCCCGACCCGGCGCTTCCGTCGGTTATCTCGATAGGCCGCGTCATCGCCGACGGCAGCACCAACGTCGTTCCCGACAGTGTTTTCATAGAAGGGACCCTGCGCGCTTTCGACGAGGCGTGGCGCGAAAAGATAAAGGAGCGCATCAGGGAAGTCTGTGCAGAGGTCGGCCTGCGCCACGGCACGACGGTCGAAGCCGACATCGACAAGGGATTTCCAAGCGTGGTCAACGACTTGCGGCTGACGGAGAGCGCGGCCCGGATCGCAGCCTCGCTTTTCGGACAGGACTCCGTCCGGGAACTCGATATGCGCCCCACCGCCGAGGATTTCGGATTCTACACGCAACTCTACCCCTCGGTTTTCTATCGCCTCGGGGTCGGATCGGCGGACAGACCGACAGGCAGGCTGCACACCCCGACATTCTGTCCCGACGAGAACGCGCTCGTCTTCGGAGCCGCCATGATGGCGGAACTCGCACTCAAACTTTAGCCGTCGATAATATCGGAATCTCGCGGAACGTTTATCTGTTTGGTATCGGGAATTTTTTAACTATTTTTACATCGTAACAACATAGCGTATCATGGAAAATAACGCAACCTTATATTCGCTGAAGCTCAAGGAAGCCAAGGCATGGCTTGCGGCGGTAATTTTTGTAGCGGGCAATATAGCCTTGCCGCAACTCTGCCACCTCGTACCCCAGGGAGGGATGATCCTGCTGCCGATATACTTCTTCACGCTCGTCGGGGCCTATAAATACGGGCTCGGAGTAGGATTGCTGACGGCCGTGCTGTCGCCGCTGGCCAACCACCTGCTGTTCGGAATGCCTCCTGCCGCGATGCTTGCCCCGATACTCATAAAGTCCGTCGCGCTGGCTTTCGCCGCCGCTTACTCTGCTAAATATTTCGGGAAGGTTTCGCTGCTCGCAATAGTTATCGCGGTTTTGGCCTACCAGATAGTCGGAACCGCGGCGGAATGGGCGATATCCGGCAGTTTCAAGGTCGCCGCGCAGGATTTCAGGATCGGCGTTCCGGGAATGCTGATCCAGGTGTTCGGAGGCTGGGGAGTGCTGAAAGCGCTGCAAAAAGTTTAGGCCCGTGCGCGAAAAGAGTTTCGAAGAGATTCTGGAAAGGTTCCGCACCATTCCCATCGGCGAGCGGTTCGACATGATAGTCGCCGTCGCCAACGGAGGGATCGTGCCCGCGGGAATCCTCAACCAGAGGCTCGGCGTCGAGGTCAACCTTATCCGGATAAACCTGCGCGACGAACGCCAGCAGCCCCGGTACGACGCGCCGCAGTTGCTCGCGCCCATAGATTTCGATTTTGCCGGCAAGCGCATACTGCTCGTCGACGACCGCATAAAAAGCGGCTCGACGATACGCCTGGCAAAAGAACTGCTCGAAGAGGCCGCCGTGGTCAGGACCTTCGCGGTCAACGGCACGGCCGACTACGCTCTGTACGACGAGGATTGTTTCCGTTTCCCGTGGATAATGTAAAGTAAACCCACATGAAAATGATACTGAAAATAATGACCTGCGCCCTTGCCGTTTTCTTCGGCATGGGGGGCTGCGTGAATGAGAAACCGGTCGAACCGGATCACTTGGCGGTGGGCGCCGATATGCCCGATTTCTCGGTCTCGGGCCCCGACGGAACCATATCGAAGGCCGACTTCGCAGGCAAACGAACCGTCATCGTGCTGTTCCGTTCCACCTGCGGCGACTGCAGGCGCGAAATGCCCAAAATACAGCAGGCGTGGGAGGAGTTCGGCGGGGAGGGAGATATCCTTTTCGCGGCCATCTCTAAAGAGGAAGAATCTGTCGTGGAAAAATACCTGGCCGATTCCGGATACACCATGCCGTACTATATCGACACCGACGGCTCGGCTTTCGCCGCGTTCGAGGTCAGCAACGTCCCCACGGTCTACCTCTTCGGCACGGACGGCAAAGTTGCCCATTTCGCGGTCGAAAAAGCCGGGCAATTCACAGGATTACTCAAACGTATAGAAGATCTGAAATGAAAGTGATGGTTCTTATAGGCGGCATCAGTGCCGGCTCGTTAAACAGGCGTTTCTTCGAGGCTGTCGCGGCGCTGGGCGGAACTTCGCTGGAGTTCACTGTCGCGGACATCGCGTCGCTGCCTTTCTATTCGCAGGAACTCGAGAACGATCCTCCGCAAAGCGTTGCCACGCTGAAAAAACTTGCGGAGGAATCCGACGCGGTGCTGATCGTAACGCCCGAATACAACCGCTCGATCCCCGGAGTGCTGAAAAACGCGCTCGACTGGGGTTCGCGCCCTCCCGGCAAGAACGTCTGGGCGCACAAGCCCACAGCCATAATGGGCGCATCGATCGGCCCCATCGGGACTTTCGGGGCGCAGCAGCACCTGCGCAACATCTGCTCGTTCCTCGATATGCCAGTGATGAATCAGCCGGCAGTCTATTTCAACGCCTCGACGGGAATGGAGGGAGAACGTCTTACAGAAAGTGCGGCGAAGTTCATGCGCACGTTCCTCGCCGCGTTCGAGGAGTGGATCGCCGTTTTCAGGAAATAAATCATTGCCGTCGGTTTTAACCGACGGATAGAAACAAAGCTGCAATATTATAGGCTTCAGCCCAACTGTATAACCACGGGCTAAAGCCATAGTGGGAGGGTGTGATTTTTTCATCCGTCGGCTAAAGCCAACGGCAATGAAGAGCCCCAAAAACACATTATTCGAGGTAAGAGTTGTAGTAATCCTCGTAGACCGCCTTTTTATTCTTCCAGAAACGCGGGTTCAGAACCATCGAAACCCCGACGCGGTGATGCCCCAGCCAGGGCTCCAGTTCATTGCGGACAAAGAAACCGTATCCGTAGTATATCTCGACATAGACAAATGACAACAACAGGCGCGGCGTGATCGCCACGGCGTCGCGGCGGCCGTCGGTGTACCAGGCGGTTTCCGCCCCCACCGCCATCCCGAAAACATTTGTCGACATGATGAACTCCAGCCCGGCCTTCGCGCCGCCTATCGTCCTGTCGCCGCGCAGCATGATCTCTCCCGAAACATAGGGCCGGATGTTGCGGTAGCCGAAACTGACGAATTCGCTCGCCTCGGTGTAGCCTATCCGGTAGATGTCGACGCAGAGTCCCGCCTCGGCGAAAAATTCCTTCTGCCACGCAAGTCCGAAACGCGGAGCGGCGTCCACAAAACGGCGGCTGACCGCCTTTCCGCCCTCGTGCGCATGAGCGTGCTCCTCTCCGCAGTCGCAGCCGACAGGATGGATGTGAACGTGCTGCGCCTGTGCGGCGGCAGAGGCGAAAAAAGCCAGTATGATAATGATTTTCTTCATCGGGATCATCCGCGAAGATAGATATTCGGCACGATTTTAGCAAACTTGCCCGCGGAGTCTAAAATTGTCGTTCCGCCCGCATTATCGTGAACGTATAATGATTACATTTGCCTCGCATTTATAAAGCTATCTATGAATAGTGTCGTTATTCTTCTGGACAGTCCCGGCGACTGGAAACCGTATTACGAAACCAGCAGCGTGCTGACCGTTTCGGATTACCTCAAGCACAAATCGGTCGGCAGGGAAACCCGCCTGGTCATAAATCTCAGCAACGACTACGGCTACAACTCCGAAGGATATTACTGCTCGCTGCTGGCGCAGGCGCGCGGGCACAAGGTCATCCCCGGCGTCGAGATAATCAACAAGCTCGAAACAGGAACCGGTATCCGCATGGACCGCACGCTCCAGAAACTGTGCTGGCAGTGGATACAAAAGAACAACATCACGGACGACATCTGGTACCTGAACATTTTTTTCGGAACCTGCAAGGAGAAAGGGCTCGAAAAGATCGCACGGTTCATCTTCGACAACTACCCCTGCCCCATTCTGCGCGTGGGATTCAACACCCGCCAGAGGAACCAGATCGAAACCGTGCAGGCGCTGCCGCTCAACCAGCTGACGGGCGACGAGCAGGACTGGTTCGCCGAGGCTCTCGACAGTTTCAACAAGAAGGTGTGGCGCACGCCGCGCTCCCCGAAATCGTCGCGATACAGCCTCGCCATACTTTACGATCCCGAAGAGAAATTCCCGCCGAGCGACAACAAGGCTCTTGGAAAGTTTCTCGAAATATCGCGCCGCATGAACGTCCACGCGGAGTTAATCACCGAAGAGGACGCGACGCGCCTGATGGAGTTCGACGCGCTGTTCATCCGCACCACCACCTCGCTCAACCACTACACTTTCCACCTTGCGCAGAGGGCCCAGCAGAACGACCTGGTCGTGATAGACGACCCGCTGTCGATAATCCGCTGCACCAACAAGGTCTACCTCAACGAACTGCTCGAAAAGGAGAAAATACCCGCGCCGGCCTCGATGCTGGTCTTCCGCTCCAACGAAAACTCGTTCGAGGCCATCAGCGGTTGTCTGGGGAGCCCGTTCATACTGAAGATCCCCGACGGATCGTTCTCCCACGGGATGAAAAAAATATCGAACGAGGAGGACCTGCAGCGCGCTTTCGAAGTGCTGTTCGAAAAATCGGCCATCCTGCTGGCGCAGGAGTTCATCCCCACCGATTTCGACTGGCGCATCGGCGTGCTGAACGGCGAGCCGCTCTTCGCCTGCAAATACTACATGGCGAAGGGGCATTGGCAGATATACCTGCACGGCGAAAACGGCAAAAGCACGCCCGGACTCGTGGACACGATACCCATCTACCAGGTTCCGGCGCAGGTGCTGAAGACCGCCGTGAAAGCGACTTCATTCATCGGAAAAGGATTGTATGGCGTCGACCTGAAGGTGGTGAACGGCAAGGCCGTGGTCATCGAGATAAACGACAACCCAAGCATCGACCACGAGATCGAGGACGCCATCCTGGGCGACGAACTCTACTACCGCATCATCAACCACTTCGTCCGCCAGATGGACATGATGCATTATTAGAACGTGGTGGAAAAATAATTATATTTGCAGAATACAGGATGCGAGGTTATCTGCGTTTGCTTATGTGAAGCGCTGCAAAGGATGAAAAAACTTCTGCCGATATTATTCTTCGTTACCCCGCTCGTTTTCGGCATGGCATCGTGCTCGAAAGGCGAAGAGGTGATTCTGCCCGTAGAGCAAACGGTATTTATGTATCTCCCCTGGTCCAATAATCTGACGGAATATTTTTACGGGAATATATCGGACTTCGAAAAGACTCTCGGCAACATGAAGCTGCCGGGCCGCAGGGTGCTGGCTTTCATATCGGAAAGTCCGGAGAAAGGCGTTCTGCTGGAACTCAGGGGCAGCAACGGTACTACTGCCCGCAGGACTCTCAAATACTACAAGGAGCCCGCATTGACCACACGGGAGTGGATAACCTCCGTATTGGAAGACGTCAAGCGTTTCGCCCCGGCCGGAAAATACGCCATGACCATCGGCTGCCACGGCATGGGTTGGATTCCCGTGGAATCAGTCCGGACCGCATCCCTGCGCGCCGCACCGGAAGAAAAATTCCATTGGGAATACGATACGGAACCCGGTACCCGTTTCTTCGGCGGA
>JAVBVG010000003.1:0-58726 GCA_031554415.1 Rikenellaceae bacterium
CTGCCGGGCCCGTCGATTGCCGGATTGAACGTATCGTTGATGTCGAAAGCGAGCTGGATAAGAGGTGCTTTTGCGGGATATGTCGTGCGCATTTTCGTGATAAGTTTTGCGCGGGTGTCCACGTCTGAGGTCAGACAGTCGAAAACCTGTTTCTTGGTCAGCACATCCCGCGTGATCAACGCCCAAATCGGATCGGGTTGTATCCAGTTACTACCGTTAACAACATCTCCGGCACGGTAGAAGAAATCATCACGATTCCCATGCCAATAATGCCAAGTATTATAATATACAGAGTCTAACCTTGTAATATTATGTTTTTCACAATCCAGAATAGCTCCCATCGCATGTCCCCACATTTCGCCTACCTCGACAATTCCGGCATGGTTCCTCGTTCCGTTCCCATAGGTGCTTTCACCATTGAACCAACAGGCTATTATGTAGTCTATATAATGTCTCCAATAATTATCATAGCCCGCTTTAGCGTAATGGCTCGTATGGGCTAATTCATGACTTACAGTATTGTAAATATTCCTGTAATTTGCATCTTCGGTTCCGATGTGTACAATTCTGGCAAGCATGGGGGCAGAAGACCACGACCTATTCGGCCTGCACCAAATTTTCAACGTTCCGTCAGACCTTGATATCTCTGTGTCGTCACACATACAGTAATAGTCATAAGCGGCGTTGTTGATCGCTGCCCATTGCCACACTTCTCCGGAGTTCTCCGTTAAGTGTATGTCGCATCCCCTTTTAGAACGTTTGCCATAGTCGTATTTAGCCCTGACTGCCAGGTCTTTCCGCACAACGAAATCTTTCTCGTTTATGAAAATCAGTATATAATTCAATTCTCCCTTAGGGAAACTTTTAGTTATTTTATATTCCCCATTGTCATTGGTATATACCTTGTCGGTTTTTGTATGGCGGCGGACCTTTATCCTTACTTTTTTAACAGGCACCGTATCGTTTCCGGAATTATCATACACGGTAACCCGACCTTCCGGCTTGTCGTCTCCACTTGCACGAGTCAGCGGCTCCAAGACATATCCAAGCCTTTCGTATGCCTCTCTCTCGACATCTATGATAAATCCCTCTGTGCGTGTGGTGGGCGGAACTTCGATAACGCCGTTTTCTTCGGTGGGGATGTAGCACGCCCTCAAAGTATCATAGATAATATCTTCGGGAAAAACAAAGTCGGGCTTCACAGTGGTATATAACCATCCGGGTTCGCCTTCGGGAATAGTAGGGTCGACATATTCTTCTCCGTTGGGGATATCGAGATCGAGCGGATAATCGAACAGGTCGAGGTTATAGTCATGGAGCAGTACATCCATTTGCAGGCTGTCCTGTGGCATGATTCTAACATACAGGTCGGTAGGCTCAAGTTCGATATTGCCGTCAAATTCGTCGTAGATTGCCTGCATGTTTTCGATGAAGTATGGGTCGGGAAGCGAGTCGAAAGTGGTACCTGCAGCGCGGGTACGTACTAAATATGGAGCGTTCTCGCGTTCAGTGTCTTTAACAGGCGGCGGCTCTGCGAATCTGGTACACGCAGCGCCCGCCAACAGAAAGGCGCAACAAAATAATGTAGAAATCTTTTTCATAATCATAGGGTTTAGGTTAAACATATTTATAAAAAAGAAGCCGTCTCAAATCAGTTTTGAGGCGGCTTCACTATTTTGGTTGATTTTTTTCGGCTGCGGGGTCAGTTTTTTTTTGGGGGCTTTTGTCGGTGCTTATACCTGTGCGACGGCCATTTTGGATAGGTTGTGAGCTATGACGAGTAGCCCGAACTCAGTTTTGACCTTTTCGAGCCCGCGACACAGGAAGCGTCGGAAGGCTTTGTTGGATTTGAGGTTGGCGAAGGCTTGCTCGACCTGTGCGGGGCGGGCGCTGCGGTGAGCCAGACCCTCGGGTGAGGTGAGTAGGCCGCGCACATGGGCTTTGTGCCGTTCGAGGTTTCGGTTTACGGCGATCACCCGCTCGCCGGCGCCTTTGTGGCATGCTCCCCGCACCGGGCAGCCAGCACAGCGCAGGGCACGGTAGGTGATGATGGTCTGAACGAAGCCAGTTACGGTGGACTGTCGGCTTTCGCCCACGCGCTTCATTGGTTGCCCCATCGGGCAGAAGTAGCAGTCGCGCTGCGGATCGTAATGCAGATTTTCTCTACGGAAGGGGTCTTCGCGCAAATTGCGTTTCTGCTCTTTGTGGAAGTAGTTGTACTTGACAAAAGGGGTGATGCCGTTCTGTTCCGCGAACTCGTAGTTCTCTTCCGATCCGTAGCCCGCATCGGCGACACTCTCTTTGGGATAGTCGCCGTACAGGCGCTTGTGTTCCTGGAGGTGGTCTTTGTAAGTGGTCGTGTCCGAGGGGGTCTGGTGAAGGGTGTAGTTGGTCACCACACCGTTCTCTACCGAGATTTGCGTGTTGTAAGCGGGTTTTAGCTGACCGTTACCCATATGGTCTTCCTTCATACGCATGAAGGTTGCGTCGGGGTCCGTGCGGCTCATCGAACCGCGGTCTCCAATAGACTCACCGTCCGCCTCGGCCTGCTGTAACTGTTCTTTCCACTGTTTCTTAACCCGGGTCAGTTTCGCCTTGACTTTCTTGTCGACCGGCACTCCGTCCAGCGCCTGCTGGATATCCCCCACCAACGTCTCGATCCGATCTGAGGTTACCTCGGCCGGGGTAACGGGCGTGTGATTACGCATCTCATCCCCCGTGACCTTGCGCGCATACTCCCAAAGCTCGTTGATCTGATCCGCTATGCGCGTGGACTTCTTCCCGACGCTCTTCCCCCACACGAACGTGTAACGACCTGCCGCCGACTCGATCTTAGTGCCGTCCGTATAAACACGTTCAAGGCTTACAAGCCCCTCATCGACCAGCATCCCAACGATCTGCGCGAAGATCTCCTTCAGGGTGCTGTTGAGCTTCGATGAGCGGAAGATGTTGATCGTGTTATGGTCCGGACGCTGCATCCCAGCCAGCCACATGAACCGAACGTCGTTGGCTACGAAGTCCTCGATCCGGCGCGATGAATACGTGTTGCGGAGGTAGGCGTAGATAATAACCTTGATCATCATGCGCGGATGGTAGGCCGAACACCCGATTTTCTTGTAGCTCTTCTCGACCTGCTTCAGGTTCAGGCGGTCGACTACCGCGTTGACAACACGAACCGGATCATTCTGCGGGATCAAATCCTCTAAACTCGGAGGCAAAAGGGATAACTGACTCTGGTCATACTTCTTAAATGACATACACAAGCGGCTTTATATCAATAGTATAAAGATAATAATTATCCGCAAAATATCAAAATATTGCTGCAAAAAAAACCTGCCTCTTTTTGAGACAGGTTCAAATTTTGTAGCCATTTCCAATTGTCAATTAATAATGGGAGCCCTCGCGGGCTCCCCTTCATTGTTAATTCGTATGTGGATCAATTATTTAGCGAACTTTTCCTTGTATTTTATCAACTGCTTTTTAAGCGCCTCGACGCTCTCGTCTACCGCCTCTTCGAAACTGCGGCCGCGCGATTCGGCCACCAAATCCTCTCCGGGCATAGCGAGCGTTATCGTCACCACTTTGTTGCCATTTTCATGGTCCCTGTCCACCTTCATGATAACATCCGAAGATACTATCCTGTCTGAAAACCTGTCGAGTTTCGACAACTTGTTCTCAACGAATTCGACCAGACGCTTGTCCGCGTCGAACTTTACGGATTGAATCTGCACGTTCATAATTGCTTGTCTTTAAAAATTTATATGGTTCCCCTGCTTAACAGAGGGTTGGTTCGTATCTTATTAATCGGTAGCGCTGGATTGCTTCGTCGGCTGCGCCTCCTCGCAATGACGTCGCGTCCCAATCTTTCATTTTTCATTTTTCTCCCCCCTCGGGTGGGCCCCTTCGTAGGCCTTTTTGAGGCGGGCGACGCTGCTGTGGGTGTAAACCTGGGTCGCCGCGAGCGACGTGTGGCCCAAAAGCTCCTGTATCTCGCGCATATCCGCCCCGTTGTCCAGCAGGTGGGTCGCAAACGTGTGCCTCAAAACGTGCGGACTGCGCTTGCCCTGCACCCCCATCTTCTCCAATTCACCCCTCACGATGCCGTACACGGCGGCACGGGAAATACGTTCTCCCTTTTCCGTTAAAAATAGCGGTTTTTTGTCGGATTTCCAAATGTCGGACGAAGTAATTTCAGCAATATGGCGTCTCAAAATTTCAGATGTAACCTGTGGAATCGGAACCACCCTCTCCTTATCTCCTTTGCCGTGGACCTTTAGCGAGCGGAAATCGTCCGAAATGTCATCCACGCTTATATTTATGAGTTCAGCAAGTCTTATGCCGCAGGAGTAGAACAGAAGTAAAATAAGTGCGTTGCGGCGTTCGCCCGGCTCCTCCGATCCGCACTGGCGGAGAAGATCGGCGGTGATGTCGTCCATTTTTTTTTCGGGTATCCACACCGGAAGCCGCTGGGGAGTCTTCAGCATCCGGATCTTGAGAAACGGGTTCTTATCGACCGCTCCCGTGGCACGCAGCCAGCGGAAAAACGAACGAAGCGACGACATTTCGCGGTTGACAGAGGCCGCCGATAGTTTCCTCTCCTCGGAAAGCGAAATTATCCAGCTTCGGATATCGTCGGCCGTGACAATCCCGGGATCGAAATCCGATCCCGGCACACCCAGGTATTCGAAGAAACCCTCGATGTCGCGCCGGTAGTTGCGGACCGTCAGCTCCGAATAACGCCTTTCGGCAAGCAGGTATGTCATGAAAGCTTCTAACATCTAATATTAAGGTAGATTCCTCGTCGCTACGCTTCCCTCGGAATGACCGATCAATGCATTTCACCTATCAAACCGCGGATCACCACCGAAGCGCAGGCGCAGCCGAACACCGCCGGCATATATGAAACGGTGCCGACGTTCGATTTCTTGTTCGTCTCCTCGCATAAGATCATCGAACCCTCGCGTATCGGCTCGGGCGAGAAAACCGCCCGGAAACCGGTGTGGATATCCCATTTGTGGAGCCGCTTGCGGAGCATATGCGCCAGGGGACAGTGGTGAGAATCGCGGATGTCGCTGATCTCTATTCTGGTCGGATCGGTCTTGGCCCCCGCACCCATCGAACTTACCAGCGGGATGCCGCGGTCCAAAGCCCCTTTTATCAGCGCCGCCTTGGGCGAAAGAGTGTCGATGGCGTCCACCACGTAATCAAATTTTGTGCTGTCCAGCAGCTCCCACGTCAACTCGTCGCGGATGTACCCGTTCACCACCGTCAGTTCTATTTCGGGGTTTATGTCGCGCAGGCGCGCCGCGAGGACCTCGGCCTTCTGCCGCCCGACCGTCGAATGGAGCGCGACCAACTGGCGGTTTATGTTACTCGGGGCCACGGCGTCGGCGTCGGCGATCGTCATCCGTCCCACACCCGCACGGACGATCATCTCGGCCGCCCAGGCGCCCACCCCGCCCAGTCCGACTACCAGGACGTTGGCCCGGCGTATCGTTTCGAGTTTTTCCTCTCCGAACAGAAGTTCGGTGCGAGAGAGCCAGTCAGGTATCATTGTCCGAAAATCCTTATATAGTTATTATAAACCTCGCGTTTGATTTCGGCTTTGTCCGCCCGCATCAATATCGCGGCGCGGCTGTAAACCTCCGCGATGGAGAGGGCGCTGTCGTCGGTCTCGAAGAACATCTTCGAAACGTCCATCGACTTCATCGCCTCGACCGTCTTCGGCGACGCAAGGCTCCGCTCGCCGAACGAAAGCCAATATCCCGCCTCCGTTGCGCGCGCCGCCTGCTGCCTCGACCCCGTGAAACCGTGGAATATAACCGCGCGGAGGGTGTGTTTCGCAAGCATCGACATCACCGGTTCGAACGCCCGGACGCAGTGGAGTATAACCGGAAGGCCGCGTTCGGCAGCAATTCGAAGCTGTTTTTCAAAGACCTCGGCATGCAATTCGTGCGGGATCGGCCGGCTGTAATCGAGTCCTATCTCGCCGACCGCGCTGACCCGGGCCGACGCCACTTCTCGCAACGCCGACTCCATGTCTATCTGCCCCGCTTGCCAGGGGTGGATGCCCACGGAACAAGGCGGAGAGGGCAACTCTCCTGACAAGGCCATTGCCGAAACCAGCTCTATCCCCTCGCCTGTGCGCGTGTGGGTGTGGATATTTATATACGGGTAATCCAATTTATTGATATAAGACAGATCCCTCGTCCTGCTTCGTTCCTCGCAGTTCCCTCGGGATGACATTTTGATTTCGATTAACATTATAACAAAAGCAAAGATAACAAAAAGCGTGCTTTACAAGAGCCTGCGAAACGGATGCGGAAAATTTTATGAAAAAACCTCCCTGAAAATTTAGTTTATTTTATAAACTTGTTTATATTTGTAGCGTGAAAGATAATTTCAAACTTTAAAAAACAATAAAAACTATGGAAGACAAAAACCTGTCGACGCGGGAAAGCATCGACCTGATCTCGAAAATGATCGAGAACACACGCCGCAACTTCAACGACAAAGGAGGAGCGATGTTCCTTATCTGGGGCTACGCAACGGTAGCCGTCACGATCGCCGTTTCAGTCGCCTTCTGGTTCACGAGAAATTACAACACCATGTGGATATGGTGGGCATTGCCGGTGATCGGCAGCATCTTCACCGCCCTGCATTTCAAAAAGCACAAAAGGAACGTGCAGACCTACCTCGACAGGGCCGTGAATTACGTCTGGACAGTCTTCGCCGCCGCCTGCCTCGTCTGCTCGATATTCTCTTTCGTGTCGGAGGCATTCGCGGAAAGACCGATCATCGACATCCTCTTCACCATCGGGCTGATGATGGGTATGGCCACCGCGCTGACAGGTCTTATTATAAAATTCCGGCCTGTGGCGGTCGGAGGATTCCTCGGCATGGCGTTGTCTTTCGCGATCCCCTGGTTCCCCAACATGTGGCAATTCCCGATATTCGCCGCCATATTCCTCCTCGGACAGGTCATCCCCGGCCATATGCTCAACCTCGCCTGCCGGAAAGAGAAGGCGCAAAAAAATACTGCATATGTTCCGGGAACTTGATCCGCTGCTGCACTCCGAACTGAGACTGGCCGTGATGTCGATACTGATAGGTGTGGAAAGCGCGGACTTCACCTTTATTAAGGAGCAGACCGGTGCGACGGCCGGAAACCTGAGCGTGCAGATCGACAAACTCGCGACCGCCGGGTACATCGATGTCGAGAAGACTTTCCGGGGGAAGATGCCGCGGACCGTCTGCCGAATAACGCCAAACGGTTCGGAAGCGTTCGCCCGCTACGTCGAAACTCTGAAAGAGTATCTGAAACTGTAAAGACGAAGGCTTCCATACAGAAACTCTTCCCGTAACCTGGAAATTTCGGCATACGCATAACCGCAATTTTTATATTATGAAGGATTTTTCATATATTTACACTTGAACTTTGAAATTTTTAATGATTATGAAAAAATTTTCCATCATTCTGGCCATTGCGGCTACAGCCATGGTTCTTGTCGCCTGCGGCAAAGGCAAAGACAAAAACAACATCGACCACAGCGGCGGCTACACGTCGATCTCCGGCACCATCCATAATATGCCCGATGATGTCGAAAGCTACACTTTGAAAGCCATCGTGGAAGGCGATGAGGATAGACTGTCCGTCGCCACGTGTGATGTGGCTGCCAGCGGCAGTTTCTCGCTTCAGCTTCCCGCTGCGGTGGCCGACGCTTATCTCAAAAAGGCTTCCGCAGGCGCCCCCGCCGGCATTGCCGTCAGCGATCCCGATGCCAAATCTGGTATGCTGACGCTCGAACTGTACGATAGTTACGACTACTATATTGACAAATTAATATATACCTCTTTTTCCATTGCAATGCCTAATATTTCCATATCCATTGCAATGCCCTCATACAGCAGCTCGGATTTTACCATGAAGGGCAGAGGAGATGTCGATGTCTACGATTTCGACGATGTCGACCTGTCTGTGAACATGCGTTTTGTAAAGGGTTGGAATTGGATGGTATTATCCGCAAGCGGCAACATTACGACCTGGACGTTCACCGGCACTGGCGCCACGAAACTTCCCGGCGAAATGATGTGGTATCTCGACAGT
Source organism: Rikenellaceae bacterium (assembly GCA_031554415.1). Classification (GTDB taxonomy): domain Bacteria; phylum Bacteroidota; class Bacteroidia; order Bacteroidales; family Rikenellaceae; genus UBA940. Next base: position 8,108 of record JAVBVG010000003.1, read on the forward strand.
GATTTGGGTCCTCTTCTCGGCCGTTAATGAAATTCCGCCGTATGAGAAAATGCTCCCTCGGCGAGGGAGCATTTTCCTTTTACAAAAAACAGAAGCCTACTCATCCTTGTCTTCGGCCTCGTACGCCTTGAGAAGTTTATCCTGCACGTCGGCGGGAACCTGCTCGTAGGCCTGGAACTTCATGGTGTAAGAGGCGCGGCCGCTCGTGAGCGACGAAAGCGTGGTCGAATATCTGTAAAGCTCGGCCAGAGGCACGCTCGCCGTCAGGCGGTCGAAGCCCTTGTCGGAGCTCATACCCTGGATCATCGCGCGGCGCCCCTGCAGGTCGCTCATCACGTCGCCCATCTTGTCGCTCGGAACCAGCACCTCGACGGTGTAGATCGGCTCCATGATCTTCGGACCGGCGTTCTTGAAAGCCTCCTTGAACGCGTTGCGGCCCGCCAGCTTGAACGAGATTTCATTCGAATCGACCGGGTGCATCTTGCCGTCGTAGATCACCACGCGGATGTCGCGGGCGTACGAACCGGTCAGAGGACCCTCCTCCATCTTCTCCATGATCCCCTTGAGGATGGCCGGAATGAAACGCGCGTCGATCGCGCCGCCGACGATAGAGTTGTAGACCTGCAGCTTGCCGCCCCACTCCATTTCGTATTCTTCCTTGCCCTTGAGGCTCACGGCGATCTCCTTGCCGCCGATCTTGTACTTGGTCGGCTCGTCGATGCCCTCGTAATAAGGCTCGATGACCATGTGAACCTCGCCGAACTGCCCCGCGCCGCCAGACTGCTTCTTGTGGCGGTAGTCGGCCTGAGATACCTTGGTAATGGTTTCACGGTAAGGGATCTTCGGCGCGAAGTATTCGATATCCATCTTGTTCTCGGTCGAGAGACGGTATTTCAGGATATTGAGGTGGTGTTCGCCCTGCCCCTGTATGATGGTCTGTTTCAACTCTTTCGAATACGCCACAAGAATGGTCGGGTCTTCGTATTTCGCCTTATTGAGCAGTTCGCCCAGCTTTTCGTCCTCGCCCGTCTTGACGGCCCTGACAGCCGCACGGTAGCGCGGTTCGGGGAACACCATCGGTTCGATGGCCACCTGCGCCGACGGAGCCGAAAGCGTGTCGTTGGTCTTGGTGCCCTTCAGCTTGACCGTGCAGCCGATGTCCCCGGCGGACATTTCGGTAACCTTGACGCGGTTCTTGCCCGCCACGGCGAATATCTGCGAAATCTTCTCCTTATTGCCGTTGCGCGAATTTACGAGCTCCATGCCTTCGGCTATCTTTCCGCGGACGACGCGGAAGTAGCTGATCTCGCCGAGGTGCGACTCGATCTGGCTCTTGAAAACGAATATCGCGGCGGGACCTGCCGGATCGGCCGGGACGTCGTTGCCCTTGGTGTCCTTGAGCGGAGCGGCCGACGACGGGTCGGGAGCTACATTGATGATAAACTCCATCAGGCGCTTGGTGCCGATATTCTTCCTGCCCGATGCGCAGAAAACGGGCATCAGTTCACGTTTGGCGATCCCTTTCTTGAGCCCCGAACGGATGTCGTCCTGGGTGAGCGTGCCCTTGTCGAAATAGAGCTCCATCAGCGCCTCGTCGTTCTCGGCGGCAGCCTCGACCAACTCCTGGTTCAGAGCCGCGGCCTGGTCCATCTGATCGGCGGGGATGTCGAGCTCCTCGCGTGTGCCGTTATCGTCCTTGAAGCGGTACATCTTCATCATCAGCACGTCTATGAACGCGTTGAAATCGGGGCCCGGATTGACCGGATACTGAACGAGCACCGGTTTGATGTGCGACGCGCCGCGGATGCTCTCGATGGTGGTGTCCCACGAAGCCTTCTCGCTGTCGAGCTGGTTCACCACGGCGATGAGCGGCTTGCCCAGCGTGTCGGAATAGCGCGTCTGGATCTCACTGCCAGCCTCGAAGCCGTTCTGGGCGTTGAACAGCATCACCCCCACGTCGGCGACCTTGAAACCGGCGAAAAGACCGCCGCAGAAGTCGTCCGAACCGGGAACGTCGATGATGTTCAGCTTGCGGTTCATGAATTCGGTGTAGAGGATAGTGGAATAGATCGAGCGTTTGTACTCGTGCTCGAGGTCCGTGTTGTCGGAAAGCGTGTTTTCGCCTTCGATACTACCCCTGCGGTCGATAACCTTACCCTCAAAGGCCATCGCTTCGGCAAGGGTAGTTTTCCCGGAGCCAGGCGCCCCGATCAGGACTATGTCCCGGATTTCTTTGGTTTCGTAATTTTTCATGGTCGTATTGGTTTTTTAGATTTTAGATTTTAGATTTTTGCTGAGAAAAACGCAACGGCGATAAAGATAAAAAATAATTATGAATTATGGATTATGAATTATGAATTATTTGCTTGCCAAATAATCACTGACCGGAGCAGGCCGGTCTGGCGAAGCCTGGCGCCGTTAAAGCGGAGGGAGGTAATTTTTTGCAGGGCAAAGAATCACCGACCGAGCACCGACCGTCGGCCGCAGGCCGGGGGAGGTATCCGGCGAGGGAGGTAATTACGAATTTATTTACAGAATAAATGCTGCAGAAACTAAAAAAGGGAAACACCGATGTGGTTTCCCTTGCTTTGTGTAGATATGGCTGTCATTACCCGAGGCCTATTGCGTCAAGATGAGCGATGCGCCCGCCTCCACAATAAACCTTTTCGGTAATCACTTGACAATTGAGAATTAGATAACATTAATGATTTACAACACGCGACACAACCATCTGTTTACCATTGAAATTGACAATAGCAGCTATGACAGTCCGACGCATTGAAGAATGCAGACATTGTATGGTAATACTGGTATTTGTCCGGCAATAACAATCTCTTCGTCGGCAGACCAGAGGGTTGAAAAATCGCCCGTATAGCCCTGCAAATGAGATGTAGCTACAATATTATACGTCGCGATTTCGCCCTTAGCTAATGTGTCCGGCCCGACGATGCTTATACTGTATTCAGGAGTGCCGTACACATTTTGAATCGCTAGAATATCACCTCCTGTGAACCCAATAGGATTTCCCCAATAACGCCCTGCGCTATGACTGTACATAACGCTTGCATCTTCAGTCACCGGAGTTCCAGATATAGTATTAATCTTGGCAGGATCGTCATAGCTATGGTTGGCAGGATCCGCATTATAATTAGCAATATAATCCGTATGAGCTAATCCCAAAATATGTCCAAATTCGTGAATCAGAATATAGACTTTCTGTTCGTGATCAGTATTGTACCAGCTAATATTAGGATTTATAAAACTTTCTTACCGGGTCTGCCGTTAACAGGAGTATTTGCGGCTGCTACGCTGGTAGATGTGCTCATTTCGACCTTCACATCATGATAAAGAACCTCTTTCTCTATTTTGTAGAATCGAACGCGGCAATTGGGAACGCTGTTCCAAAGATCTACCGCATCGCGAACAGCTCGGCGCCAACTGGCATCAGGTATATTATTACTTGTAATTTTTACTCTTATACTTTCTTCTCTGCCATTGGTTATATAATTTTTATAACGAGCCTGCCGTGTTGCCGGTTTAAGTTTAAGAGAGTCTATATCAACTTTGTCGATGATAATGTCTCCTTCAACGATATAAAAATCTTCCCATTCTGTAATACCTTCAGTTTGAAATCCCATTGATCGTATTATTTCGTAGTCGGGATTATCAATCACATTTGTTTCCACCTCTGGAATGGAATTTTCCAGAGTGTCTACAGTACATGCAACAATAAAAATAGCTGCTATAATTCCAATGACGTATTTGATGTTTTTTAACGTTTTCATAGCTGTTTTTGGATTAATGTCATTGGGCATCTATTGTCTCTAATAGTTCATCAGTAACGGTTAGGGTGTAAGCAACATGATCATTACCTACCGACTCGACATCCCAATATTGACCCCACCATATTTTTCTTGGCACAACTTCTCCGTCGATACGCATTTCCGCATCCAGTATCTCCGGAGTCATGGAATAGGCAACTCCCTCTTCATAACACTGCACGCCGGTATAAAACATCCGTGTTTCGCCGGGTTCAATTGTTATAGTCCGCCTGTCCCCGAACTTCAGCCCGACGACGATATCGGACTCTATCCGGTTAATGATCGTATAGTCGGTCGTAACACAACGGGTTTTGTCTTTACACCCGGCAGTCATGGCAACTCCTGCCAAGAGCAAGAATACACTAATCAACTTTTTCATGGCTACTCGTTTTTAAGGGTTGCTATCTCTTTTTCGAAGCCCTCGATGCGGGCGTTCTGTTTCTGGTTTACGCAGGCGGTCGCGTAAACGCAGAGTGCGATGATTAAAGCATTTTTTTCATAGGCAGGGTTAGTTTTAGATGGTTTGGAATTTTATTTGACGAAAACCGTGTTTGTGAAATTAAACATTTTATCCCAACTTTCCAACACTTACGATCGCATTTGTTAAAAAATTACGCATTCCGTCACGCCCGCATTTCGGACGAAATACGACGGTACGTGAGTCGGCACTTTTTAAACCGGCTTTAAGGCGGTATTCAAAAAATAAACGCTATCTTTGTAAGTTGAAAACGTATTGATTACCCGGAGCAATACCAAAATATAAAAACCGATCAAACCCGTTTACGGAAATGAAAACAAGGAACTTTGTACTTCTGCTCTGCGCCGCGGCCGCCGCTGTCGCCTGCTCCCCCGAAAAAGAGATCAAACTGATGAGCTACAACGTCAACAACTGCTTCGGGATGGACAGCATCGTCAATTACCAAAGGATCGCCGATATTATCAAGGCTGAAATGCCCGACGTCGTGGCGCTGCAGGCCCTCGACAGCATGACCGGACGGTATCCCGCATACGTCCTCGGCGAACTCGCGTCTGCGACGGAGATGAACGCCGTCTATGCCCCCTCCGCCGCGTTCGAAGGAGGCAAAACAGGACTCGGAATACTCTCGAAGGAGAAACCCGTCCGCACCCGGGTCGTACAGCTGCCGGGCGGGGGCGAAGGGAACGTACTGCTCATAGCCGAATTCAAAAAATTCTGCTTCGCCTGCGCAACGATGTCGCGCCTGCAGGGCGACCAGATAGCGTCCGTAGCCATAATCAAAGAAGCAGCGTCGGATGCCGGCAAGCCGTTCTTCTTCGGCGGTTCGCTCAACGCGCGCTACGGCTCGCAGACCATCAGCAGCCTCGCAAGGGATTTTACGCCGCTGACAAATATCTCGGCGCGCACCTACCCCGCCGACCAGCCCATCTCGCTGGTGGACTACCTGTTCATGTACAACCACAGGCTCAAAAGATTCTCGATCGACAATGTGGCCGTGCTGAACGAACCCGTAGCCTCGAACCACAGGCCGGTCGTCGCCAAGTTGAGTTTCAAATAACAGTGATAAAGATATGGGAAAAGGCCTCTCCGGAGGCCTTTCTTATTGATGGTGGTAGGGTTCGTTGTGTAGGATGGTGAACGCCCGGTAGAGCTGCTCGACAAAGATGATGCGGACTATCTGATGCGAAAAAGTCATAAGAGAAAGTGATACCGAATCGTTGGCGCGCGAGTAGACCTCCGGCGAAAATCCGTAAGGGCCGCCCACCGCGAAACAGAGCCGCCGCACGCCGCTGTTCATCCGTTTCTGAAGCCACGCGGCAAACTCCACGGAACTGTAAGGCGTCCCCTTGTCATCGAGAAGCACCACGAAATCCTCCGCCGCGAACTGCCGCAGCAGCATCTCCCCCTCGGCCCTCTTCTGCGCCGATTCGGCCGTGCGGCCCGTCTTCTTCACGTCGGGAAGCATCGTCACCGAAAATTTCGCGTAGCGGTTGATCCGCCGCGAGTATTCACCCGTGATCTCCGCGACCGCGGAAGAGTCGGTCTTGCCTATCGTTATAAGGTCGATGTTCATAATTCTACCACCTCCCCCTCGCTGCGCGAGGGTACTCCTCCTTAGCATGGAGGAGAATTTCTAACTGCTAATTATTTCCCTGGATTGCTTCGTCGGCCTGCGCCTCCTCGCAATGACGGTACCCGGCAATTCGTAATTAATTCTGCTACGCAGGCTTTTCCTCCTTCGCGCCTCGGACATTCGAATAAATTCGATGCCCCTCGGCTTGGCGTCGGTTCGTAATTAGAAATTCGTAATTGATTAGCGCGAGGTCATTCCTTCGAGTATCTGTTCGAGGGGCTGCGGGGCCGGAACCTCTATGTCGGTGTTCCACTCGCCGCCGGCGAAAGGGTAGACGACCATGCGGCCGGGCTCGACGCCCTTGAGCCACTGGTAGCTCTTGTACATATTGTAGCCGTTGCCCGAATCGGAGCCTATAGCCCACCCTATCACGTTCACGCGGTTCTTGTTGCGCTGGTACATGTTCTGCTGCCGGTCGATGAAACGCGCAAGATAGACCGGATTGTTCGCCACGGTGCCGTTCGGGCCGCGGTCGCCCCCCTTCGGGTCGCACTCGACGGCCGCTCGGTCGATCACGTAGATGCCGTTCTCCTCGCACATGTCGTAGAACCACTGCTGCTGCGGATGTGTGAGATAGAGCGTGTTGACGCCGCGCCGCTTCATCAGGCGAAGGCGGCGGAGGGTGTTGCGCTGGTTGGGCGCGTCCTGCTCGACGGCCGAAATATGGACGGTCTTATCGTTGCGTTTAATGTTTTCGCCGTCGAAACGCGTGGTGCCGAAACCCACCCTGAACGGGATGTACTCGGTGTTGCGACCCTGGTGCTTGAGCGACAGCATCACGCTGTAAAGCTGGGGATTGTCGGCGCTGTACTGGAATTTTTCGGTGCCGAATATCTTGTTGCGGAAACGCACCGTGTCGCATCCCTGCCCCGGAACCTTCACATCGACGAAACTGTACTCCTTGAGCTTGCCCGTCGGATCGTAGACGTCGTAGCCCACCGTGACGGTTTCGGGCATATTGAAGCCGTTGACAAGCACTATGTCGAGCGCGAGTATCGCGTCGCCGCTCTCGGGATCGGGATACCCGGAGGCGATGTAGTCGAAAATATGGACCTTGGGCTGCGACCAGACGAACAGGTTCTCGATGATGAGGCGCTTTTCGTCGAGCGTGTAAGCCTCCATCTCGCCGCCCGGAATGTCGGAGGTGAATTCGAGCGCGAACTTATTTATCCCGTCCTTCAGGTAGGGCGAAATATAGTAATCGTTGGTGCCCCAGGTGTCGGTGTTCAGCCCCACCTCGCGGTCGTTGACCTTGAGCCGGTAGCGCCCGGTGCGACCCGTGTCGCGGAGGTAGACGTCGCGGTCGAGCCACAGCAGCGGCAGGTCGCTCGTCGCCTCGAACAGGATGAAGCGCGCCGACGTGTTGAGCTTGAACGTCAGCGGGCGGTAGTATTTCGAACCGTAGGGATCGCCCAGTTCGGCCTCCTTGCGGATGTCGTAGCTGACGAACTCGGTGCGGTAAGGAGCGCGGCCTTCGTTCTTTATGGCGTTGTTGTCGGGTGTGCCCGGCTGGGCGGCTGCGGCGATGCCCGTAAAAATCGCCGCCAGTGTGAGAAGTCGTTTCATTTATCTGAACAGTTGAATTTTTATACTTACTTTTTTGGTGGGTAAAAATACATAAGAATTTTATATTACTTTTTGGTCAGCAAAAAGTAACCAAAAACTGACCCACCTTCCAAAAATCCACTTCGGCTTGCCTAAAATGGTACGCTCTGAGCTGCGCACACAGCGAAATCCATTTTAGTCGGCGCCTGCGCTCACGATTTTTGAAAAGTGGGATTTGCGCACAATCTGACGATTGTGTAAAAAACAAATCACCTGCAGCCAGTCCGACACAAATATACCCATTTTTGGCGAAATCCGCCGGAATGTCGAAAAAATTGACGATATTTGCGTCTTGTAAAGAGATTACCATAATTTATCTGTAACATAATATGTTGAGCGGAGGAAGAACAAAGATCGCGGAGGCTCTCAAAAAAGAGGAACGGAACGTCGATATTACTGTCAAGGGGTGGGTGCGCACGAAGCGGGGAAACAAGAACGTGGCTTTCATAGCCATGAACGACGGATCGACCATAAATAACATACAGGTGGTGGCCGAGCCCGAAAAATTCGGCGAAGAGCTTCTGGGACGCATCTCGACGGGCGCATGCCTGCGCGTTTCGGGAAAACTCGTCGAAAGCATGGGTTCGGGACAACCGGTCGAAATACAGGCGGCCGAGATCGAAATATACGGCGAGGCCGATCCCGCGACATATCCGCTGCAGAAGAAGGGCCACTCGCTGGAGTTCCTGCGCGAGATAGCCTACCTGCGTCCGCGCACAAACACTTTCGGCGCTGTTTTCCGCGTGAGCCACGCGATGTCTTACGCTATCCACAAATATTTCAACGATCACGGGTTCTACTATGTGCACACGCCCCTGATCACGGCTTCCGACGCCGAGGGCGCGGGCGCCATGTTCCAGGTTACGACGCTCGACATGGCGAATCCGCCGCGCACCGAGGACGGTAAAGTGGACTACTCCGAGGATTTCTTCGGCAAACACACCAGCCTCACCGTTTCCGGACAGCTGGAAGGCGAACTCGGAGCTTTGGCGCTGGGACAGGTATACACTTTCGGCCCGACGTTCCGCGCCGAAAACTCCAACACCCCGAGGCATCTCGCCGAGTTCTGGATGATCGAGCCGGAAGCGGCTTTCTACGGTCTGGAGGATGACATGAACCTCGCCGAGGACTTCCTGAAATACCTGATAAACTACGCGCTGGACAACTGCGCCGACGATCTGGCGTTCCTCGAAAAGATGTACGACGGGGAGCTGACGGCGCGTCTGAGAATGGTCGTCGACAACGCTTTCGTGAGGCTCGACTACACCGAAGGCGTCGAGATATTGAAAGCCAGCGGGCAAAAATTCGAGTTCCCGGTGGACTGGGGGCTCGACCTGCAGAGCGAACACGAACGATACCTGGTCGAAAAGCATTTCAAGAAGCCCGTTATCCTTGTCAACTACCCCGCCGCGATCAAGGCATTCTACATGAAGCAGAACGAGGACGGAAAAACCGTGCAGGCGATGGACGTGCTGTTCCCGCGAATCGGCGAAATAATCGGCGGTTCGGTGCGCGAGGCCGACTACGGCAAGCTCAAGGCCCGCATCGACGAGAACGGAATGTCGGAGGAGGAGCTGTGGTGGTATATGGACACCAGGCGCTGGGGCTCGGCACCTCACGCGGGATTTGGCCTGGGATTTGAGAGGCTTATGCTTTTCGTAACCGGGATGGCCAACATACGCGACGTGATACCGTTCCCGCGCACGCCCAAAAATGCTGATTTCTAGCGGCAACGGCCGCAGCGATTTATTTTTGGCTGCAAACAGACAGAACTACCAAACACTCTATATAAATGAAGGGTCCGGAAAATTAAAATTAACCCGATGCTGCAAAAAATTGTTTTTAGGCGGCAATAAATGACCCGAAAATTATGGCTGATCTAAGTCAGAAGCAAATACTGAAACTCCAGCAGACGCTGTCGCCTCAGCAGATCCAGATGATCAAGCTGCTGGAACTCCCTACGCTGCAGCTCGAACAACGCATCAAGCAGGAGATCGAAGAGAATCCGGTGCTGGAAGAGGACGTGCAGCAGGAGTCTGAAAACGAGGACGAACCGAAGGAGATTTCCGTCGACGAATACCTGCGCGAAGACGACACGCCCAGCTACAAAACCAGGGCGAACAACTATTCGAAAGACGACAAGCAGCTCGTCCCGACGATCTCGGGAGGACGTTCGCTCCACGAATACCTGATCGAACAGCTGGGCTACAAGAACCTCGACGACAGGCAGATGACGCTGGCAAGGTTCCTTGTCGGCAGCATCGACGACGACGGATACCTGCGCCGCGACCTCGAATCGGTGGCCGACGACATAGCATTCATGCTGGGCATGGATACCGACGGCGACGAACTCGAACAGATACTCTACGTCATCCACGAACTGGAGCCCGCCGGTATAGGCGCGCGCGACCTGCAGGAGTGCCTCGTGCTGCAACTCGAGTCGCTTTCGGGCGAAACCCGCACACGCCAGCTGGCGATGCGCGTGCTGACCCACTACTTCGACGAGTTCACCAAAAAGCACTTCGAGAAGCTGATGAGCCGGCTCGACGTCGACGAGGAGGAGTTCCGCGAAATAATGGACGAGATAATCCACCTCTCGCCGAAACCGGGGAACCTCTACAACGAGGGGGGCACCGAGGCCGTTCCCTACGTTACACCAGACTTCCTGCTCGACTACCACGAGGGCGAATTCACCCTGAAGCTCAACTCGTACAACGTACCCGAGGTCAAGGTCAACAAGAAGTACGTCGAGATGATCCGAGAAATGGCGGGGAAAAGCCCCACCCAGAGCGACAAGGAAACGATGCAGTTCGTCAAAAGCAAGCTCGACTCGGCCAAATGGTTCATCTCGGCGATCCAGCAGAGGCACGACACGCTGATGCGCACCATGACCGAAATCCTGGACTACCAGAGCGAATACTTCAAGACCGGCGACAAGAGCGATCTGAAGCCGATGATCCTCAAAGACATAGCCGAACGAACAAACCTCGACGTGTCGACCATTTCGCGCGTCGTGAACAGCAAGTACGTCCAGACGCCGTTCGGGATAATCCTGCTCAAGGAACTATTCTCGGAGGCCATGCAGACCGAGGACGGACAGGAGGTGTCGTCGCACGAAATAAAACAGATACTGCAGGAGTGCATCGACGGCGAAGACAAACGCAAACCCCTGAAGGACGAAATACTGATGGATATACTAAACCGGAAAGGCTACAGGATCGCACGCCGAACCGTCGCGAAATACCGCGAAATGCTCGGCATCCCCGTCGCCAGACTGCGCAAAGAACTATAAAAACACAATGCCCGAACCCCAGACACTCGCGGCGGGAAACCGCACGCTGACAGCACTATCCCAAGCCATCTCCGTCATACTCCATCCGGTGCTGATGCCGGTATATGTGATGCTCGTGCTGATGAGCCAACGGCTGCTGCTGCCCTACGGAACACAGCAGGCCAAACTCTACTTCGCGGCCGTAATCATACTCAACACGGTGCTGGTGCCAGCCATCTGCACATTCTTGTTCGACAGGGTGCGTTTGTGGCGCGAAAACCCCAACGCCGACTTCCGCAGGCGGATACTGCCCATGGCCGTGATGATAATCTGCTACGGCGCGTGCTTCATCATGATACGCGACATACCGTTCGCATACACGGTCAAAAAAATGCTCGTCGCTGGGATAGGATGCCTCCTGTTCGGGCTTATCGTGACATTTTTCTGGAAAGTGAGCCTGCATATGACCGCGCAGGGGGCCGTCGCGGCTTTCCTCGGGGTGATGGTGATATCGGGCGCCGAAAGCGTGCTGCCGCTGCTCTGCGCCGCGATAGGGCTGGCCGCTATGCTCGCCTCGGCAAGGCTCTGGCTCGGCGCGCACGACTGGAAACAGGTAGCCGCCGGGTTCTTAGGCGGAATGACCGTGACGCTGCTGACCATTTACCTTATATAAATCAACAATGATTAATGATTAATGGTTAATTAAAACCAACACATTATTTTGATTATAAATTACTTTTCATAATAATTTATCATTAACCTTTAACCATTAACCATCAAAGTAATTATGTCTGCAGGAAAATACATACTGAGGGCGGTGAAGTACCTCGTGAAACTGCTCATACTTTTTGCCATACTCTTCGCGTTCATGATGTGGAGCGAAACCTCGACTCTGAATTTCGACAACTGGGACAGTTTCTTCGCGGGCTACTTCGGGACCGTGAAAGGATGGCTCTTCACAGCCGTCGTGATAGTCTGGAGCGCCGTCTACCCCAAAGTGGAGTTCGTGAAGCGCCACTCGAACTACGATATGCGCGAGGGCAGGGAGGTTATAATAAAGGTGTTCAAAATGGGGCGCATGGTTCCGGCGGACGAAACCGACGGCAAAATGGTCTTCCGCGGAGAAAGCATCGGACGCAGGCTGTGGTTCCTGTGGGACGATGCCGTAACCGTAACGCGCAATCCGGCAGGCGGTTTCGACATGGAGGGGCCGCGCAGGTTCGTCGGCGAGGCGCAGCAGAGGATGCCCGGGTATATGGAGATGAAAGATGAAAGATGAAAAATTATTGTGCGGCAGATGCCGCGGTTGTTTTTTGTTTGAAGTCCATAAAACGCAAGCTTCGCTTGCACCATAATCTTTCATTTTTCATCTTTCATCTTTCATTAAACTAAATCGACTCCCAACTGATGAAAATAGGAAAAAAAACTAAATACGGGATCATCGCGGCCGCGGCAGTGTGCGTCGCAGGACTCTCCACCGCGGCGTATAAGTCGGATTTCAAACTGGGGCAGAACGTCGAGCTCATCGTAAACATGATGCGCAACATATTCCTGTACTATGTCGACGAGGTCGATCCCGACCAGTTGGGCAAGAACGCCGCCGCGGGAATGGTGAGCGACCTCGATCCCTACACCGAGCTCATCCATGCCGACGACATGGACGAATTCGAACTGATGACCACCGGAAAGTACGCCGGGATCGGTTCGCTGATACGCCAGAAAGGCGAATGGGTCCAGATCGCCGAGCCATACAAGGGCTCGCCGGCCGACCGTGCCGGACTCGAAATAGGCGACACCTTCATCGAAATAGACGGGAAAAGCGCCAAAGGAATGACCACCGCCGACGTCAGCTCGCTGCTCAAAGGCGAGGCAGGAACCAGTATTAAGGTCAAGGTGCGGAAATTCTACTCGGGCCAGGAACAGACGCTCACCATACGCCGCGAAGTGATCTCGCTCCCCGCGATACCCTACTACGGGATCGTCTCGGACAGCATCGGATATATCCGCCACAGTGAATTCACCGACGGATGTTCCGACGAGATGCGGAGCGCCGTTACCGACCTCAAGGCCCGGGATGCCAAAGCCATAGTCCTCGACTACCGCGGAAACGGAGGCGGGATAATGCAGGAGGCCGTCAAAATAATCTCGATGTTCGTCCCGAAAGGCACCGAAGCCGTCAGCATGCGCGGAAGGGGCGAAGGGGTCGACAAAGAGTATTTCACCGCCAGCGAACCACTCGACACCCAGATCCCGCTCGCGGTGCTGGTGGACGGCTACTCGGCTTCGGCCGCCGAAATAGTCGCGGGCGCGCTGCAGGACCTCGACCGCGCCGTGCTCGTCGGGCAGAGGAGCTATGGCAAGGGACTAGTGCAGAGCACTATCCCGGTCGGTTTCAACTCGTACCTTAAAATAACCACCGCCAAATACTACATCCCCAGCGGACGATGCATCCAGGCGATCGACTACTCGCACCCCAGCGAAAGCGGAGGAGTGGGATTCGTGCCCGATTCGCTCATCAGGGAGTTCCGCACCGCCGGAGGACGCAAGGTCTATGACGGCGGAGGCGTGATGCCCGATGTCCGCATGGAGCCCGAATACGTCAGCCGCTTCGCCATGATAGCATACGCAAAAGGCTACATCGACGAGTTCACGGACGCGTGGAGCCTCGCGAACCGCAGCCGCGAAGTGGAGCCGGTCGGTTTCGCGCTGACCGACGACGACTACCGGGCGTTCGTCGAGTTCGTGAAAGAGAAGGATTTCGGCTACGAATCGGGAACGAAGCAGGCTATCAGGGAGCTGCGCCGGAATGCCAAGCAGGAACGCTACCTGGACGGCATCGAGGAGTATATCGAAAAGATAGAGGAATCGCTTAGGGACGATAACGAAACGAACCTGGGGCTCTACCGCGACGAATTGGCCGAGATAATCGAGGACGGCATCATCCTGCGCCGTTATTACGCCGAGGGGGTGTCGCGGCACGACCTCAAAAGCGACAAAGGCGTCGCCGAAGCGGTCAGGGTGCTGCACTCGCCGGAACTCTACCGCGAAATACTGACGGTCAGGGACACCGACAGGAAATAATAAATGAACGAGCGTATACAAGCCGCATTAAGGGCTGTCCTCAGCAGGCAGGGGGCGATCGTCGTCCTGTGGATAGTGTTCATGGCGCTGTCGCTGGGGATCCTCGGCCGCCTCGTCGGCAAAGTGCGCGAAAGGGAGGAAAACTACATCAGGCTCTGGGCCGACGCGATGAGCCGCATCGGGAACCTCAATCCGCAGGAACCCCTCGTGCAGATGGTCATGGGAAGCGACATACCCTTCATCATGATAGACGGACGCGGAACCGTCGAACACTACTCGCGCTCGATCCCCGAAAAGGTGATCAATACCCCAAGGCTCCTCGAACGCCAGATATGGCGATACCAGAACGTCAACGGCTACATCGACATACACTTCTGGGACGGCAGCCTCCACAGGGTCTTCTACGGGAAATCCAAAACGCTCGTTTTCCTCACATTCTTCCCCGTCATGCAGGTGGTCGCATTCGCGCTGCTGCTGTGGCTGGGAGTCTTCACCTTCCGCTCCAACAAAACCAACGAACAGAACCGCGTGTGGGTCGGGCTCGCAAAGGAGACAGCACACCAGTTAGGCACTCCGACATCCTCGCTGCTCGGCTGGATAGAGTACCTGCGCACCCAGCCCATAGACCAGGATGTGGTCGAGGAGATGGGGAAAGACCTTACGCACCTGATGAAAATAGCCGACCGCTTCTCGAAGATCGGCTCGGAAACGCCGCTCGAACCCGCAAACATAAACGAAGTCGTCGGCGAAACGGTGATGTACTTCCGCAAGCGAATCCCCAAGAACGTCGAATTGAACTACAACGGCCTGGCGATGGCGCCGGTCAGGGCGCGCATCAACAACGCCCTGTTCGAATGGGTGATCGAGAACCTGCTCAAGAACGCCCTCGACGCGCTCCAGGGACGCGGAACCATAGATGTGCGCATTTCGCACGACGAACGCAACATATTTATCGACGTCGCCGACTCCGGAAAAGGAATCCCCCGCGCGAACTGGAAAAAAGTCTTCGAACCCGGTTTCACGACCAAAACGCGCGGATGGGGGCTCGGGCTCTCGCTCAGCCACCGCGTCGTCGAAGAATACCACAAAGGGCGCATCTTCGTCGCCGAGTCGGAAGTCGGCAAAGGCACAACCATGCGCGTCGTACTCAAACTGTTGAACAGCTAATCCGCATATGCCGCTTATTCTGCAAGATACGCTCGACCTGGGATATCTGCCTGCGGCCGACTCTCTGCCGCCGGGCGATTCCATTCCGCCGCTCGCGGACACCCTGCCCGCAGCCGATCTGTGGGACGCCGCGGCAGTCTACGGCACGCAGTCCGCGAGGGTCGCGCAGGAAACCGCGGAAACCGCGGCCGGACTCGGTCCGCTCGCGGGGAACGGCTGGTTCCAGATACTTGCGATAGTCGTGCTGGCGCTGTGGTGCTGGATGATATATTACTTCCGCGGACAGGCGGCGATGTGCCTCAGGAGCCTCGTCAATTTCAAGCCTGAAGACAAATTCACCGCCGAACACGGGCATCTGTACAACGGTTTCGTCAACTTCGCCGTGACGATAACGGTCGCCGCCTTAGGCATCATGGTCGTTAAAACGGTTTCGGCGGTTGCCGATCCGCAATCCATAGCGCTGCTGCCTCGCTGGTTCGTTCCGCCGGCGGCGTTGATGGTCGCGGCGGCCGCGGCGGCGATAATAGTCCTGCAGTTCGGCGTGCTGCAGCTCATCGGAAAACTGACGCTTGCCGAAGAGTTGACAGGCGCCGTCGTTCAAACAAAGAAACTGCACCTGGCGGCGGCTGCCATTCTGGCCGTTCCGCCGATTATTTTATACACCGGACTGAACCCCGTCTGGGACACAATTTTAGGATATGTAATTATAGCAGAGGTGGTTGCGATCACGGCGGCATTCACCGTAAAAACCTGTATCCTGTTTATGGGACAAAAAGTTTCACTTTTGGTTTGGATTTTGTACCTTTGCGCCGTCGAAATCTTCCCCGTGAGCCTTGTGGTGCTCCTGGTGGTGAAAAATGTTTAACGAGAGAGACAGAATGTTGAAGATCAAAAACCTGCTGGTGTCGCAACCCGCACCGGCAGTTGCAGAAAAATCGCCGTTTTTTGAACTGACGCAAAAATACAACCTCGCGATAGATTACCAGCCTTTCATTTACGTGCAGGGCGTGAGCTCCAAGGAGTTCCGATCGCAAAGGGTGGAAATACTGGAACACACGGCCATCATCTTCACGAGCCGCACTACCGTCGACAACTTCTTCCGCATCTGCGAGGAAACGCGAACGGTCGTGCCCGAGACCATGAGATACCTCTGCTACACCGAGGCAGTGGCCCTGTACCTGCAGAAGTACATCGTCTACCGCAAACGCAAAATCTCGTTCGCGGACGGTACCTTCACCGGACTCATGGAACTGATACTCAAACATAAGGACGAAAAATTCCTGCTGACGCTGTCGGAACCGCACAAGCCCGAGATACCGCAGACGCTCGAAAAGCTCAAAGTGAAGTTCGACCGCGTGATCCTGGCCCACACCGTCAACTCGGACCTGTCGGGGATAGACCTGGCAAAATACCAGATAGTGGCGCTCTACAGCCCGCCGGAGGTCAAAACGCTCGTCGAGGAGTTCGAAGGCCGGGAGATGCCAATGATTGCCACCTTCGGCGAAGGCACCACACGCAAGGCTATCGAAAAAGGGCTGACCGTCCGCGCGATGGCCCCAACCCCCGAAGCCCCATCGATGGTGAAGGCGCTCGATATATTCATCGGGGAGATCAACGCGGGGAAAGAGGTCGCACCCGTGTCGCTCGACGCCCCCAACCGCCAGGCCGAAGAGTTCGTCAAAGCGCACCAGACCAAAGAGTTGCGCCGCGCGCGCGCCAAGAAAAAACCGGCCGCCAAACCGGGGAGCAGCGCCACTACAAAGCGGTAAGTTTGTCCCGGCTGAGCTTACGGCATTCGTCATTGCGAGCGGAATGCAATGAAGTGCGGCAATCTGGATTGCTTCGTCGGTTTTACCTCCTCGCAATGACGGTTGCGCGGCAATATCAAGAAAATAAATATCTGGTAAAATGCCGGGATCCGCAACATTACACAAATCCGAACGCCTCTGTTCCGAACGCCGCATCGAAGCCCTTTTCAGCGGGGGCCGCAGGGGTTTCGTGCATCCTCTGAAATACTGCTGGATCGCCGCGGAGGCTGCGGAAGGGGACGCTCCTGTTTCGGTGATGTTCTCGGTTCCGAAAAAAGCCTTCAAGCGCGCCTGGAAACGCAATCTCATCAAACGCCGCATCAAGGAGAGTTACCGCAGGAGGAAGCAGGCGCTGGTCGAAAAGAGCGCCGCATCAGGACGCCGGATCGACATAGCCTTCATCTGCCCGGCCGATGAAATACCCGATTTCAAAACCCTGGATCATGCAGTCGAAAGAATTCTGGAGCAGATTTTGGCGCGGAGCTAAATGGATAGCTATCAGTCCGTTCATCGCGCTGATAAAGATCTACCAATACTGCATCTCGCCTTTCTTCCCGCCGACGTGCCGGTTCACTCCGAGCTGCTCGGCCTACGGACTGCAGGCGCTGCGTAAACACGGCCTATTCAAAGGGGGTTGGCTGACCGTCAAACGCATCGCGCGGTGCCATCCTTGGGGAGGTTCGGGATATGATCCGGTGCCGTGAATCCCGATATTCCGACCTTATTGATGACGGTATCGTAAATCCGCCGTCGGCGTTCCGACTGGGGAGGTTCGGGATATGATCCGGTGCCGTGAAACCCGATATTCCGACCTCTTTGATGACGGTATCGTAAATCCGCCGTCGGCGTTCCGACTGGGGAGGTTCGGGATATGATCCGGTGCCGTGAAACCGATAAAAACAAGGGCGGACTCGCGTGAGTCCGCCCTGTTTCAGATATGCCGGAGGCCTTTCGGCGCCGGAGTAACCGAAGGTCAGTGCATGCCTATGCGGGAGCCGTTGGCTATCCCCGCCTTGATGGTCTCCTCGTCCACGGGACGGAAATTGAGGTATTTGGCGGGATAACCGGTTACTGTCACCGATTTGACTCTCCTTCCGGCCAAACCGCATTTCTGGATGACCGTCTGCTGCGTTTCGATCAAAATATCGCCTCCGCCGTTTGCTGCGAGCGCTTCGCTGACGGCGGCATTGATACAGTTCTGATAACCGGCCTTACGGATATTCTTCGCAGGCTTGAAAGTGTAGGTGATCTTCTGATTGGAAACCTCGAGATCGCTGATAACGACAGCGATAACAGGCGAGCTCACCTCCTGCTGCGTCGACGTTTTGGTAACGACCGAACAGGATGACATAGCGAATGCTACAACGACCAGGGCGAAAATCAATTTCTTCATAGTCATAAAGTTTTTTAAGTTGTTGGACTACATCACAGCGGATCTGTCTGTGACGGCGGGTTATTCAGTTACAAAATTAGAAACAATCCAGGTGTGTTTCTATCTCCCAAAGGGGGTTATTATCAGCCGTTTAACCGCAATAAAAATCATTACGGGCCGTGATAATTGCAGAAGTCGCAAAAAACAGCTACTTTTGCCCTGCGAAATCTGCCGAAACAGGCCTCCGCGGCCGTTTAATGTGGATTTAGGCAGGTTTTGCAAAGCAACGGTTCCGTAGCTCAGTTGGATAGAGCAACAGCCTTCTAAGCTGTCGGTCCCGCGTTCGAGTCGCGGCGGAATCACACTAAGAAAGTGAGTTGAAAAACAGATGTTTATAAAATGTTATCGACTCGAAACAACTCCAAAAGGACGGTAAATTTTACCGTCCTTTTTCACTTCAAATCACTTTTTGATTATCTTTGTTGGCAAATGTTGTCAAATAGTTGTCAAATTTGACGGCGAAACTTTGTTATGACCTATGCCAACTACATTTAAAGCCGTCGTCTATTCAGACAACAAACGGCAAGATGGGACGTACAATATCAAAATCCGCGTTACGCACAACAGGCGGACTCTGAAAGTATCGACAAATTTGTACGCTCTGCCAAAGGATCTTACCCGGAGCCTCAAAATAAAAAAGCGGGAATATATCGACGATACTAACGAAATAATCGAGCGTTGGCGCGGTATTGTAACAAAGCTCGGCAAGTCGGCCGATACTATGGACGTTAAACAGATCGTCGAACATATCGAATATATCGAAAAGTTTGGGGAGGATTTCAAGCTCGATTTTATCGAGTATGGCCGCCGGATTGCCGCATCCAAAAGCGAGGGGACCGGAGCAAATTACGACATTGCTTTGAACGCCCTTTGCCGATTCCTCAAACGGGATAGTATCGACATAGGCAAAATAACGCCTAAATTATTAACAGAGTTCGAGCGGTTTATCGAGAGTGAACCCGTATTGCGCGGGGACACCAAAACAAAGACAGCGACGACGGACAAATCCAAATCCGGAGGCCGGGCGGTCTCTCTTTATCTCGGTTGCGTCCGGCATATCCATAACCGGGCGAAAGAGGAGTATAACGATGAGGCGAACGGGATTATAAATATACCTCAATCTCCTTTCAAACAATACAAGGTAAAGAAACAGCCACGGCCAAAGAAAAAGGCCGTTCCGTCGGAGGTCGTACAAAAGATCATCGAGTTACCAAACGTGGAGCGTATGTTCGGGCCGCGCGGGACCTCCCGCCGCGACCTCGCCCGGGATTGCGCGTTACTCTCTTTCGGCCTCGCCGGGATGAATGCCGCCGACCTGTACGAGTGCAAGCCGCAAGAACTCAGCAAAAAAGAACCGGTTATTATCTATAACAGGGAAAAGACGCGGACCCGCCGCGACGACGAGGCCGAAATGCACATCCGGATCGAGGCTTGTATAATGCCGATCGTCAACAAGTACCGGGACCCGACTGGCGAGCGGTTCTTTGCTTTTCACAAACTATATGCGTCGCGAGAGACGTTTAACTCAGCTTTAAAGGAGGGGTTAAAGATTGTTGAGGAAATAATCGAATGTAAGAAGCATATAACCTTTTATACGTTCCGGCATACCTGGGCGACGATCGCGCGGTCCGACGCGCTCAAAATCGACAAATACACCGTTCACGAGGCATTAAACCACGTCGATAGCGAAATGAAAAACACGGACATCTATATCGATCGGGATTACCGGCCTATTTGGGATGCAAACGCCAAACTATTGGCGTTGTTCGATTGGTCCTCCCTACTCGACCGAGAGAAATAGTATCATGTTCCCGACGCCAGGAAAACGATAAACCCCGCCAAGTAGCGGGGTTATTAGTTTTATTTCGTTTAATCTAAGTCGTCTATTCGTTTATATTTATATACAGCCCCCTCCGTATCGAAAGAAGTAAAGAACCCTATGGGATCGTCAACAATAATTTTTATACATACTAATGTTAGCTGATCAGATTCTATACTGTAATTATAATAATACTGCCCTCCCATTTTTAATTTACCCGGCTCAGTAATATTGCCACCCCAATGCCCCAACCATTCGCCATCATAATATCTCCCGCGTCGATAAATTGAGCCGTCATTATCGGACGACAATCTAAATCGTATGTATTCCGGCCAAGCTCCACCAGTACCGTGAATAGCATCATATTCATCGCTGATTGTGCTATCTAAATTTTTCCAAGTGCCAACGAGCTCAGTTGCATAGTCATAGGGATTATTGTCGCCCTCTTTTTTGTTATTATCACAAGCAACAAAAAACATAGACAGCATCAGTAAACAATAAATCTTTTTCATAATTTAATCTAATTATAAAATACGGCCAATTTTAGATAATTTATTTTCAAGTTTCTCTACTGTCTTTTTCAATTCTGCTATCTCTTGTTGTTGCTCTGCAACTTTTTGAATTACCTCAGTTAGACGATTTAGAGTATGTTCCAGGGCTTTGCCGTGAATACTATGAAGCACTAAAACATCCTCTATTGCTTGTTTCCAATGGAGGTATTTCCCTTCCGGAGAATGTATCTTGCTTAATTCCTCCTTAAAATCCATAAGATTAATATATTATATTTCTTATGTTCAGTAGAGACGGTGTTATATGATATTCCTTTTTATAACTCCAATTACTCGATGAATCCGGGAAACATCTTCTACCAATATTTCAAATTCCGGATAGCAGAACTCTCCAGTTGCCGGACCCGAATCAAATCTCATCGTATTGTCGCTTAAACAGCGAAATGCTGTTTTGTCCTTATTATACATAAGGCGCTTAATAAAGCGATTTTCACGGGTTTCAATCAAATATACTTGGCCTGGTTCTATAAAGCGTTCCCGCCATTCCCGCGTTCCTATGATACATCCCGGCGGATAGTGTGGAATCATGCTATTGCCATACACTCGTAGCGCTGCCTCGCTTTCGCGCAAAAATCCGCCTATCTGTATCATTTCAATTTGTCGCGCCGGCTCCATATTCATACCATATGACAAGCCGGCCGCCGCGTCGGCATCAAATAACGGAATCAATTTTCCAGTCGAAAATGGGCCGCCGTCTTCGGTTTCATCAGTTTGTAAGTCTTCCTGCAAATCGTCATTCAGATAGCGTGAAATATCACTGATATTATACAAATCTTTAATCTTTTCAATTAAAGGTTCGGGCATAGGATCTTTGCCGTTTTCTATTTGAGAAATAAACGATTGCCCTATTCCGAGGGCATCAGCCAATTTCACTTGGCTTATTTTTTTCTCCTTTCTAAAGTGTTTTAAATCAAATGTTTTCATACTAAACAAATTAATAGTTTGAAAATATTTCTGATATTATTTGTTTATCAGAAATATATTACTGATATTTGCGTCGTAATCCAAAAGGTAATAACAAAAGTAGGAAAATAATTGATTATGAAAAACTATCTGAAAAGGCAAAAAGAAATCCGGCTCCGCAAATGGTGTGTGGAGCAAATGATAAATTCCGGTGGTGCCCTGACATCGTGTGATATTTACGAATGGGTTGCCGATAAACCTGCCAAGCAGAGTCAGGTTAATGTCGAAGTCGTCGAGATTAAAAACCGAGGAATTACGCAATAAACAAGGAGCTATGACAGGTCAGTTGACACGACTTCAAGGCTTTCGCAGACGGTTACATTTTTTATCCCGGAAGCGGCTGTAAAGTAAATGCGACAATAAATATCGCTTGTCGGAGTGTCTTGCGACTCCTCTATTGCTGACACAAATTCGGGTTTAATGACAATCGATCTGCGATGAGTCGGGAGGCCTGGATTAGGTGTTCGTCTCGAAGAAATGCGCGAGGCATACAAATTGGCATCTGAGGAAGAAAGGATTCACCTGGATAACATCGGGCGGGGGGCTGAGGCCATAAATGAACTCGATCAAAGATACAAAGCCGCAAAAGAGAGTCTCGGACAGTATCAAGACTCTGTTGGTAACTACGGAAAGGTATTGGACGGTTTTAGTGGCAATCTTCAGAGTATAAATACGGCGGGAATCGGCTTAGCTCAAACCTTTTTGTCGGCTACGGGCGTCATAGGACTCTTCGGAGATCAGTCGGAGGACCTTGCGCGGAAAGCGCAAGGCGTTCAAAAGGTTCTTACAGTCTTAAATATGGTGCAAAAGGCGCACGGAACGCTGTTAAAGCAAGTAAGTTCGTCAAAAGTAGCAGACGCAACAGCTACTAAAGTACAAACCGAGGCTATTAAAGAACAAACAGTCGCAACGGAAGTGCAGACCGTCGCAACAAAAGGATGGACTAAAGCAGTTCAGTCGTTATCTGCCGCTTTTAAGGCGTTTATAGCTAACCCTATTGTTGCTGTTTTTACAGCGGTTGCCGCTGCCGCAACGGCAATGTATCTCATATTTAAGGATCAAGGAGAGAAAGCAGTAGAATCCTACTCTAAACAAGTAAAAAAGTTGAGAGAGGAACATGACCGGCTCAATACTTCGATTGAGTACACGGCTCAACTTATGAGGGCGGGAGGTGCTACGAGCATAGAAGTAGCAGAATATGAATACAACGAGGCAACGGAGTTATCCGCAAAGGCTTATGCGGCGCTTGCCCGTGGTCAGAATCGTATGGAAAATCTGCCGGTCTTTTGGTCAAAAAAGAAAATGCAGGAGAATTTAGACGAGCTGCAAGCAGTCTATGACGAGGCGTCTGCAAAAGCGAGCGCCGCTTTCCGTAATTTACAAGTTGTAAGAACACAGGCCGAAACAGACGCGGAAAAGCAAGCCGACGAGGACGCTAAACAAGCAGGAAAAGATGCGGCCGATCGCGCTAAATTAGTCGCATCGTCTGAATTGGAGGCTATAAGAAAAGCAGAGGATGAACGAAATGCTCTAATTGAAGATAGTTTTACCCGTCAGATAGTGCAAACCCGGACTAATTACGCCCGTCAGATTGAGGATCTTAGGACGCGATTAGCTACCGAAAATACTTTGACCGAAACAGCCCGCGAAGCGATTAATGACACCATTCTCTCACTTACTAAAAAAGGTCAAAAAGAGATAGAGCAGATTCAGCGTAACGCGGCCGATTCCGAAAAAAAATTAATGCGCGACGCCGAGGATAGTCGCATTCGTCTTATTGAAGATGGATATGAACAACAACGCGTAAAAACAGAAATACAATATCGGCGACTCCGTGAAGATTTAGAGCAGAAGTTAGCCGAGGATAAAAGCCTAACGGCGGAGGGCCGCGCGGCAATACAGGAGGTTATAGATAACTCTTATGCGGAGGAGGTCGAGGCACAACGCAACAACAACACAAATCGCCTAAATGCTCAGATTGCCGCCGACAATTCGTTGATAGACGAAATCAGCCGGATGTTGGACCTCGCGGAACAAAAGATCGGAGAGGTAACGGTACGACAGAAAGGCGGCTTGAAGTTAATCGACGTTCAGGCGACAAAACAAAACCTCGCGGATAGTAACGCCGCTTTACAGAAGTTTGTAGATGATATGCGAGCCGCGCAAGAACAGCAAAAAGCCTCACACGAGGCAATGCTTGCGACTGTTAGTGGAGACGAATACGAGGCGGAAGTTAAACGTTATGGAGATGCATGGTTCTTAACGGAGAAAGAGATCGCAATTGCCGAGAAAAAAATAGTTGAGAATACTGAGGATATGAAGAATATCTCAATTGAGGCAATTAAAGAGTTTATGGATGAGTTGTCTGAAGAATTGAATAAGTGGTCTACTGCAATCACAGACATTACCGATTCATTGAAAACCATCTTTGAAGTCCAGCTCGACGATCTAAACGTCCAACTCGATGAGGTCTCTAAGCGCTATGATGACATCGTCGATAAACGCGAAAAGAGTACCGAGCAACTCATGCGGTTGGAGGAGAAGTTGAAAACTGCCTCCGGCGGCACGGCCGACGCCCTCAAACAACAACTCGCGGATGAAATGGCGAACCGGAACGAGTTGTTGCGGGAGGAAAAGCGCATCGCGAAAGAGAAAGAAAGACTCGACGCCCAAATCGCAAAAAAGGAGAAACAGATAAAACGCGCTACGCTGGTTTCGAATATAGCGATGGGAATTGCAAATACAGCCCAAGCTATAACGAATGCGCTAACTATAATGTTTCCATTAAATCTCATTGTTGCGGGTATTGTCGGCGTGATGGGTGCAGTCAGTACCGGAATAATGGCGCGTCAATTAACCAAACTCGCAAAGGGCGGCGAGATAGTGGGGCCGTCTCACTCGGCCGGCGGTGTTCCGATCCCCGGCACAAATTACGAGGCGGAGGGAGGCGAGTTCGTAACTAACAAAACAAGTTACGCGGCGAACGAGAACCTTGTCAGATACATTAACAGCTCAGACCGCGCGTTAACGCTTTCGGACCTTGCCGGAGTCGTACCGGA
Source organism: Rikenellaceae bacterium (assembly GCA_031554415.1). Taxonomy (GTDB): domain Bacteria; phylum Bacteroidota; class Bacteroidia; order Bacteroidales; family Rikenellaceae; genus UBA940. The sequence goes on from JAVBVG010000003.1 coordinate 32,814, forward strand.
CAATCCGCTCGCGGCGGCAATGGTTACTCAAAGCAGGGACGACGCGATACTCTCCGCGATTGAGGGGATAGATTTCCAACCGCAAGTTGCAGTTACGGAGATTGAATCGGTTCAAAAACGCATGGTAACCGTCCGGGAACTCTCGGGATTCTCGTCGTAAAACAAACTCCGTTTTTTTTGTCTTTAAGGTATGGAACCTCAAAACACCATACCTCTTTTCAGCGCGGTATTATCGGAGAACGAACTCGAAACGGGAATTTTCGCGCTCTCGTTCGTCGATAATCCCGCCGTTGAAAAGCATTTTGTTGCCTTAGAAAAGGCAGGAAAACCGCATCCGATACGAATGTCGATCGACAAAATGAAAAAGATCGTAACGGGGCCGGTACTGATTCCGAATAAACTTATCCTCCGCGACGAGATTCCCGAATGTAACCTCCCGAAACATTACATTCAGTTTTCACGGGAGGAGATCGCGCGAATCGCGCAAAGGTTGATGAAAACCGGAGTCGCATTACATTCAACCTCACACCAACACGAAACGCCGCTTGCTAACAATTATCTCGTCGAATTGTGGATTATCGAAAATCCCGCGCTCGACAAGGCCGCCGCGCTCGGTTATACGGATTTGCCGGCCGGTACTTTAATGGCCTCCGTGCAAATCGCGGACGACGTCTATTGGAACGAGCAAGTTCTCTCGGGCAAAGTGAGGGGCTTTTCATTAGAGGGATTCTTCCTTTACAACAAGCTCAATATGTTCAAACCTAAAAAGACCGCCGCGAAAGCGGCACAGGACCTCAAACCCAAGAACGGAGTAACCCTCTCGCTCAAAGTTAACGGACACACCGTTAAGCTCGAGTCGGAGACCTCCGCCGAGGCCGAGGAAATGGCGGCCGTCGTCGAGGACGACGAGACCGGGAGCGGGACCGTTGTAACCATTTTTGAACTCTCCGAGGGCGGCGAGATTCACATAATGAGCGACGGATCCGCAAAACGCGACGGAGAGAACGTTCCCGCCGGCAACTATCCGTTGACGGACGGCGCGACTCTCGTAATCGATGCTGACGGGAATTTCTCCCTCACAACTGACGATCCGGACACGGCGGCACAAGCGGCCGAGGCGGAGGTAGCACTCAAAGCCGCTCGCGAGAGCGGGAAAGCAATGATCGCACAGCTCCACGCGGTCGCCGGTAAGAAACCGGCCGCTCCTGCAAAGCAGACCGTAAACAATGCGGTCGCGACGGAACTTGCCGCACTCAGAGCAAAGGTCGCAAAACTCGAGGCGACGCCGTCGGGGGAACCCGCGACGCCCGGGGTGGTAAAAACCGCAACGCATACATGGGAGGGCCGCGTCGCCGCCTCTCTCATGAAAGCTCGCGAAAGGCAGGGTAAAAACTAACGTTCAAACAATTTTACGATGGAACCAAGAGAAAACATGTATAACATCGAGGCGCTGTCTATGACATTCCGGGATAATCCGGAATGGTTCACACGCGCCCTCTTTGGCGGCCGTTTGATCCGTGGAGGATACTTGCGCGCCGTAACCGGCGTGAAAGGAGGGGAACGTCTTAACCAAATCGATCTAACGGGCAAGCTGTTACAAAAAGACGGCCTCGATTGCGCGTGGACTCCGAAACAGGTTATCCGCCTCTCCGAGCAGGTCGCCGAGATAAAGACCTACAAAATCAATCTCGAACAATGTATCGACGAACTCGAGCGCAAGCGTCTCGCCTGGGACCTCGCACCGGGCGCACAGAATACCGAGTTGCCGGCGGACCTCCGCGACGCAACTCTGTATCTCCTCTCCGTCGAACTGTCGAACGAGATCGAAACAATGTTGATCGGGGGCGACGAGTCCGTTAATCCCGACGACATAAACGGCATGGTCGCTCTACTCCGCGCATCGACGGACACGATCAAGATTACGGGCGTTGCGCTCACAGTCGCGAACGTACTCGGCGAGGTAGGCAAGGTGTACGCGGCAATTCCGGAGGATGTACTCCGCAACGAACGCGCCGGTACGCTCCGCCTTTTCGTTAGCTATCGCACGGTGCGCCTTATCCAAATGGCCCTCGCGGAAAAGAACAACCAGGTTCTTTTCGAGGCATGGTCCCGCGACAACACGGATCCTCTCAATCCGATCTATCGCTATTTCGGTATGGAGATCGTTCCGGTCCTGGGTATGGGCGACGATACGATGGTCGCGATCGACTCGCGCAATGCGTATCTCCTTACGGACCTTATGTCGGACCTCGAACGCATCGAGATCGGCAATTTCCCGGCTCCGTGGGATAACAAGGTCTATGTACGCGGCCGCCTGCGTCTCGGTTTCGTTATACCTTTCCCCGACGAGGCGGTTCTCTACTCGACGGATACGGAGGGCATATTCGTAACTCCGAACGACATCACGTTCGACAAGGTCGGAGGCTCGCAGGAACTCGCAGTTACAGCGCCGGGCGCTTACACGAATGTTACAGCCGGAACGGGAGGGACTCTCTCAACTGTGGGCGGTAAATTATTCCTTGTAGTCGCCGAAAACACGGGCGCCGCTCGTGAGGGAACCGTAACTTTCACACTCACATCGTCGGGCGACACCGCCACGGTAACGTGGAGGCAAGCCGCCGGCAACTAAAAACGAACTGAAATGAGTTGCAAATTAACTGAAGGCATCGGAGGAAAACCGTGTCAATACGATCTCGCAGGGATCACGGCTTTGTACCTGGCTAACTACTATCCCGCTATCGAGGGATCGGAGGTACCGGAGGGAGTCGAGGCGATCGCCTATGAGATCGACGCGGACGGCGTCGTAACCGGCATTCATTTGCCGAGCGGCGAGTATTTCTTCAAAGTTGAGGGCAACGAAAACGCCGGATCATTTACGGACGATCTCGTCGTCGGGAGTAACGGAGGCCGTTACAGGACGCACGGAATCAATACCGTAATAGGACAAAACGACATCGCTATCAACAAGCAGGGCGATGCGCTGAGTCTCGGCAAATTCATTGCCATTGCAGTCGATTCGGGAGGCGTTGGCCGAGTACTCGGCCGTACTGCCGGCCTAACCGCGAGCGCGTTTAACTACGCCTCCGGGGCCGCGCAAGACGATGCGGCGGGATGGACGTTCACGGCGGCGGGATCTGCAAAAGAGATCTCCCCGATCATAAAGGACGTGTCGGTAATCACTCCGATATACACCGCACCCGTCGTTACTCCTTAACCGATTTTTCCCATACTTATTTTTCCGAAAAACGGCCGTTGACAGAAACGGCCGTTTTTTTGTCTTTATACTATATGAGTTGTCGCGTTACATCATTCGCCAAAAAGTGCGGATATTTACCGGAGGGGATAGATCGGATCTATCTCCTCGACTTCGACGATTTCAACGGTTATAAATTTACGGGCGACTCGTTGAGCGATATTAGCGACGTTGAGAATATTTTCCGGAGCGGAGATTTCGCAATACTCGACGCAAACGGTTCGGGGAAATATACGCAAGGGAAATCCGGCAAAATATACACCCACACAATAGAGTCGTTTTTAGAGGATTTCGACGCGGATACGGTACGCAACCTCAACCTCGGTGTTAACCGTCGCTTTTTGGTCGCTTTCCGTGCCAACTCGGGACGTTATTTTGTTTTCGGACAACCCGGCGGGGCGGCTCTTACATACGAATTGCAGACAGACGGCGGGAGCGGTGCGGCGATAACTATAAGATGTAGTTCTCTCGCTCCACTCTTTGAGACGAGCCTCGATGCGATTAACGGGACGTCTCCTCGCTCTCAGTACGTCCCCTCGTTTACGACCGGTGCGGCGTGTGAACTCGACGGCACGGGACATAACACCGGCTTTTTGCAAGCCTCCGTCGCTTTTCGTGTCTCGGTCCCGGGCGGCTTGCCGATCGATATTAACGGAGTATTGACGAGAGTATCCGGAAATAAACAGGCAATCGCGCTTTTAGAGGGCGCGTCGAATCCGGACCCGGCATTGTATGAGGTCGCGTACACTTTTGCGGCCGGCGCCTTAGTGGACGGACAAAGTTCGCTACTCCTCTCGACAGACTCGTGTCCGAAAGGATATTTGACAATAACTCCCGCCGTTATTGCTATGGATCCCGGCGATACGCAAATCGCATTTCAACTCGAGTCCGGTTCTTCGTGGTGGGTGGTTACAGCTCCGGCAAATGCAAATATATCTCCCTCGCAGGGATCGACCGGAATATGGAGCGTTCGCGTATTTTTCGACACGAACGCGGCGATTAATACCGTCCTTACCTTTCAGAATGCGGACGGGCAAACCGCCTCGGTTACGGTTACGAGAGATGCGTATTTCGGCGCGTTCTCAGATGGATATTCAAACGGATTTCAAAATTAACGAGATATGAAAAAGGAATTGATCGCGCAAATGATCGGTGCAAACCTCCCCGATAACAACACGAAAGCGATAACTCCCGCAAAGCTCCGACAGATCGAGAATGCTATGGCCTCGACGTTCGACGGGAATCGCGCAAATACGGGTATGTTCAATGTTTATTGGGACGGGCAAGGCCCCGACACCTCTATATTTTTTGATTTTTTGGGAGCCAATACGCTTGTTGAGGCAGATAAGCCGATGTATGCTCTTTGCCTCGACTACTACATAAAAAAGAGTGAATCCCGCAAAAACCGAGGTAGTAACTTCAAGCGTAACCGTACTCGTTGGAGGTGTGCGTTACCCTCCGGCAAAGATGGTATAGGAGATGGGTATCGTCCTGCTTGCCTCGGTTTGCCCGTGTTACTCTCGGATAATTTCGTTGGTAATCCGTCTATCCCCTTATCGTGGTTTACACTTATGGGAGAGAGTAACGATCACCATGACGCCGAAATCGAGTTAATTAATGGTTATGTTAAAGTTGGCTCTAATCATAACGGGCATGAATGGAAAGGGTATGAGTCAAAGCGTCGTTCCGCAACGGTTAATACTCGCGTATATATAGGCAACGACTCTGTTTCCTCTCCCATCGTTCGCCGTGAGGCTTGGCCGACGCTCCTCGTTCGCGCCGCTTTGGTTCGTTATATAGGATCAAGTCGGACTCCAACCCTTTCTCAAATAGGCTCCGCATACGAACGCGTTTACACGAGCGATATCGTCGCTATACAGTGCAAACGTACTGACGATGTTTTTTTCGAAAACGGGATAGAAGAAATAATTTGGACGATCTCAAACCGAACGAGATAAACTTGTATATTTGTAATAACATAACGGAGTTCCTCGCCTTACTTTGAACGTTTACGAAGACATGGCTCTTCGCTGTACTTTGAATGTTTACGAGGACTTTTTTTTATTAAAAATTTAATTACCTATGGCACAAAAAGAACGACGCTACAATAAAGCGGTAAAAAGTATGGATGAATTTATTGAGACACTCAAGTCAGTTCATCCCAATCTGAAAGTCTATATCGGCATTGCCGACGAGGAGACTAATCGCGTCCGGACCTATGCTAACTGTAAAGGAGAGCATCTTTGCGCGATGCTCGACAATTCGCATCCGACCTCTGACGATCTCCTCGCTCTTACGGGTATCGTAAAGACCCTAACGGATATTCGTCTCAAAAATTCCTCCGGCGCCGAAAATATCAAGATCGTTCACGGAGTGGAAAAACATTTGCCGAACTGACACTTTGGAACTCGGAAAATTATCTATATTTGTGCGCGGTGCGAGAGGCGCGTAAAACCTCGTTTTGATGGAAATTTCTGTAGTTGTTGTCAGACTGTTGTCAAAAAATAAATAAAAAGAGCTTAAATTATTGTGTATCAATATTAAGGCAAACGCCTTCTAAGCTGTCGGTCCCGCGTTCGAGTCGCGGCGGAATCACCAAGGCAGAATTTCAATCGTTCAGAATGGCGTACAAATGTACGTCATTCTTTTATTTTTCAGGTAGTTACAGGTTAATTTCCTATCTTTGTTATGAACGTAAAAAGTACTTCATTTCATTAAAATGTACCTATAAGAAGCCGACTCAAATTTAGTTTTGAGGCGGCTTCTTTTTTATGCGGAATCCAATAAACTATTCAATCGCCCCCGGAGTGCCAAACGGATGAGGAAAAGTTAAGTTTTTCTGTTAAGGCGTATATGACCGCAATCTCCCGTTTTTTATTATCTTTACAGCCATATGAGAAATCTGACGCTTGCCATCCTATGTTTCATTCTCCTCACCGGTTGCCCGCGGAAGGTCGACCCTGAGTTTCTCAGGGTGTCGTCCGAACAGCTGAAATTCAAAGGCAAAGGGGGCGAACTGCGGGTGGAGGTGAAGAGCAGTTCCGCCTGGGAGGCCGCCGCGGTATGGGCGGACCAGGAGGAGTGGCTCGCCTTCTCTCCGGAAAAGGGAGAGAAGGGGACTACCGTGGTTACCGTCGAAGCCCTGCCCAACGAGGTATTCTCGGGCCGCAGCGTCAGGATCGGCTTCAGTTCGGAAAACGGCATTACCAAAACCCTGAACATAACGCAGTCGGCGCGTGAACCCGACCCCCTGAATGTCGAACCCTTATCCCTGGATTACACGGCGGCCAACACGACGGATTATCTTGCGGTGGAAACCACCCTCCCGTCATGGCAGATCGAGGTTGTCGGGGGCCCGGATTGGTGCTCGGCGCAAAAAGACGGGAGTAAAAAGGCAAAGATATCCGCAAAGACCAACTTCGGCGAAGAGCGGGAAGCGACGGTACGCATAACCGCCGGAACATATAAAGCAGAGGTCGTATTGACGCAGCAGCCTCTCGACGGCGGCGAACATTACGGCGACGGGCAGGTGGTTCAATTGCAGCAGTCGACCGCGGGCAACGGGATAGACATAATCCTGCTGGGGGACGGATACACGCTCGGCGAGATGGGCAGGCACGGCGACGGTAAATACGAAACCGATATGCGCGCCGCCGCCGACCACTTCTTCTCGGTCTATCCCTACAGCGCATACCGTGATCATTTCAACGTCTACATGGTTACTGCGATCTCGGAAGAGGCCGGGATGAGTTCCGTTACGCCGCCCGTGAACATCGATACGAAGTTCGGAACCCGCTGGAGCGGGGGAAACTCCACCTCCATCGTCTGCAGCGAAGCGGATGTGAGAGACTATGTGTCGGCCGTGACGGATATGACAGGGAAAAGAACGCAGGATATGACCGTCATCATGCCTATAAACAGCGCGGTTTACGCCGGAACGTGCATGATGTGGACCGACGGGTTTTCCGTGGCCATGATCCCGGTGGGGACGAAGTTCGGCAAAGTCGTCGTCCACGAAGCCGGGGGACACGGCTTTGCAAAGCTGATCGACGAATATATATACAATGAGTCCGTCATACCGCCCAATCTAAAGAACGAGGTCATGGCGTACAAACCGTTCGGATTCTACATAAACGCCGATTTTTCGGACAATATTCTGGAAACCACATGGAGCGGGTTCGCAAACCACCCGAAATACCCGATGGTCGGAATCTACGCCGGCGCATATATGTACAGGATGGGGATATGGCGCCCCGAACAGAACAGCTGCATGAACGACAACGTCCTCTATTTCAACGCCCCGAGCCGCTGGGCGCAGATGAAAAGGATGTACGAACTGGCGGGAATACCCTACTCTTTCGACCAGTTCCTTGAGGAAGACGAAATCCCGCCCTATCCGGCGGCTGCCAAATTGGCAATCTCTTACGCCGAACCGTTCATACCGACAGGGCCTCCCATAGTATTCACCACCCCGTCGGGAAACTGACGCGGCGGCGCCCGCCTCAACGCAGAAGAACCTGTCATAAAACCAGTTTTTGAGACGGGTTCTTCCATGGTTCCGTATGCAAAACCGTTCTTTATCCCAAACCTAAGCCGCCGCTTTTTTGTTTTTCGACGCCTTGCGCCAGACGACCATTATCAGCAGGAACGACAGCACCGAGGCCGCGATCCAGAATATCGAGGCGATGCCGTAATCGTGCGTCGTGATGCCGTCCACGACCGTTTTGTTCCTCTCCAGCAGGCCGCCGCTTATAATATCCTGGATGCCCGCGCCGACGTAACTCGCGATCCCGACCATCCCGAGGGCCGCGCCGCTCGCCTGGCGGGGTACGAGGTCGATCGCCATCAAACCGCCGACGAAGCATATCAGAACCCCGATGGCTATGCCGAACAGGACCATCGCGAGGATATTGACGAACATCCCCGGCCCGGAATAGAGGAACAGCACCAGCGAAAGCGAACAGAGTATGCCGAACGTGACCGCTATGCTGTAGCGGCTGCCGTTGAACCACTTGTCGGACATCCAGCCCGAAAAAACAGTCCCGATGATCCCCAGGAAAGCGTTTATCGAGATGACCTGCGTCGCCGTCGCCAGCGTGAACCCTTTGGTCTCCTGCAGGAAGATAACCCCCCACCCGTTTATCGCGTAGCGGCTGACGTACATACAGGCGCTCGCCAGGGCGAGTATCCAGATATACGGATTTGTGAAGACGGCCCTCTGCGCCGCGCCGACAGATTTTTTCTCCACCTCCTGCGTGTTTTCAGCCTCGCCCGAAAGGACTTCCACGGGAGGCAGCCCCTTGCTTTCGGGAGTGTCGTGCAGGAAGCAGAGTATGACCGCCACCCCTGTCATCCCGGCGATGGAAGAGCCGATAAAGCCCCACTGCCATCCGGCAAGCCCCACCACGAGCCCCACGAAAAGGAACGAGATGGCCTCGCCCAGGTTATGGCTGGCGCTGAAAAAGCCGTAATACGTCCCGCGCGATTTGAGCGGATACCACCTCGAAAGGGCGATGATCGCCGGAGCGGCGCCCATCGACTGACTCCAGCCGTTGATCCCCCAAAGTATGGCGAAAACGATGAACAGAGCGGTCGTGGTGATGGCCGTCATGCCTGAGAACAGTCCCAGAAGCCCCACGCAAAGGTTGGCGATGAACGAAACCGTCAGCCCCGTGGCCATGAAGCGTTTTATATTGCTGTGGTCGGCAAGGAATCCGTTCACGAATTTCCCGACCGCGTAGGCGAAAAGCAGCGCCGAACTGATGATACCGAGTTGCTGGGCGTCGAGCGCGCCGCTGTCGATTATGGGCTTTTTAACCACATTGAGCGTGGTGCGGCAGACGTAATAAAGGCTGTACCCCACGGTCCCGGCGATGAAGCTCTGGAGCCTCAGTTTGCGGTAAAGTTTGCTTTGTTCTTCATCGCTGCACTGAAGCGGCGGAGCCGGTTTGCCGGTACCGTAAAAGGCCCTTATTTTTTTAAGCATGGGTTAGAGTCTGTTGCTGTTCAGCGCGAATTTACATTATTTATTTCTTTTCACCAACACCGCATTATTGACCGCGCGCTGCCCGTAGTGGTCGTAGCGCTTGTTATTCACCGGGAAATTAACGACATTGGTATCGTGCACTCCCCTACCCTTTATCAGCATCGTGGTCGAGCCGCCGCCTTCGAGATTCAAAGCCCGGCGGGGATTGAAATGGCGCGCCAGCATCCGCGTCAGCTCGGCCCGCTCATGCCGTGCCGTCTTATTATCGGATTATCGGTCTGTTTCCAAAAACATCAGCGTAAAACTCCTGAATCGCAAAAAACCGCTATTTTTCACTATCTTGGCATTGTATTACACATCAGCCGTTATGAAAAGAGTATTACATATCGCCATCCTCACGGCGCTCGCGCTTGCGGTGTGCGGCGGACAGAGCGGGCCGGACGGAGAGAAAGAAACGGTTCCGGCAGTGATAAAGCTTTATCCCGAAGGGGCGGCGGAAAGCAGCGGCCTTACCGGTCCCGAGCAGGATAACGGCCGGGTCATCACCAACGTGACAGACCCCGAACTGCACCTCTACCTTCCGCCGGGAAAAAAAGATACACAGGCGGTACTGGTCTGTCCGGGAGGGGGTTACAGGGGGCTTTCGTGGCGGATCGAAGGGGTGAAAACGGCCGAATGGCTCAACGCGCGCGGCATAGCGGCGGCGGTGCTCAAATACAGGATGCCGAACGGCAACAGCGCTATCCCGCTGAAAGACGCCCGCGCCGCGATGGAGATTTTGCGTTCCAGGGCCGAGGAATGGGGCATCGACGGTTCCAACACTGGCGTGATGGGATTTTCGGCCGGAGGGCATCTGGCCGCAAGCCTCGCGACGATGTTCGCGTCCGAAACCGAAAGGCCGGATTTCGCCGTCCTCGTGTATCCCGTCGTTACTATGGGGGAACTGACCAACCTGATAACCCGCCGGCAACTGCTTGGCGAAGAGGCACCTCTGGAGCTTAAAGACGAATACTCGGCGGAGATGAGGGTCGGCGCTTCCACCCCGCCAGTGTTCATAGCCTTCAGCGACGACGACAAGACCGTCGATCCGCGCAACGGCACGATACTGTATGACTCGCTGAAGGCCAACGGCGTTCCCGCCGAACTGCACATTTATCCCGCGGGAGGGCACGCCTGGGGTTTCGACGACGCCCGCACCGCCTTTACCCGGCGCGGCGAATTCTACGCGGCGCTCGAGAGATGGCTCGCCGAAAGATAACCGGCGCATCGCCGCAGGCAAAAACGGGCCGCAATCGCTTGCGGCCCGTTTCCACTTATGTCAGCGGGATCAATAGCCCGGATTCTGGTCGTCCGGGTTGTTCACGTCGAGCCCCTTGTTGTAGAGAAACTCTTCGGTGGGTATGGGGAACCAATATCCCCCCGGGCCTACCACCTTGTCCTTGACGTCGAGTATCACTTCGGCCAGTTTACCCATGCGTTTCAGATCGTCGTAGCGTTTCCCTTCGTAGCAGGTCTCGTAGCCGCGTTCCTTCAGAACGAGATCGAGGAATTTGGCCTCCGTGTTGTAGTCGGAGAGTTTGAAATCCACCGTCGGATCGGGGGTTCCGGATGGTTTGCCGTAGCCGCGGCGGTGCACCATGTTGAGCTTCTCCATCGCGTCGGCCGTCGGGGCCCCGTTTGTGCGGCACTCCGCCTCGGCATAGTATAGCAGCAGGTCTGCATAGCGGTACAGAGGGTAGTCGTTGTTGGACTGCTGCCCGGTCGCGTTCTTGCCTATGAACTTCTTGTTGAATACGATTCCGTCAACTATATAGATATTGAACGCCTTGCGCAGGTCGGCGTCGTCCCAGTTCTTCAGCACCTTGTTTTCCATGGTGGACTGTATGCCCTTGGTGTAGGAGCCGTCGAAATATTCGGGGGAGCCGTGAAGCATCGCCGCGTGCGACGAGCCGAGTTCCGTTCCGTCCATATATTTCAGATAGAATATCTCTTCCGTGGTGGTCGGCGGGTCGAGTTCGTAGATGAAAAGCTCGTAGAAATCGTCCGGAACCGTAACCTCCACAAGGCTGTAGGTGCCCGACTGTATGACCTGCCGCGACGCGTCGCGCGCCTTCTCATAGCACTCCTCCGCCTTGGCGTCATCCATCTCCTTCTCACTGTAATAGTGGCCGAGCCAGAGATAGACCTCGGCAAGTACGGTCAGGGCCGTCGTCCGCTGGGGACGTCCCACGATACTCTGTGTTTCAGGAAGGTTCAGGGCCGCATACTCCAGATCCTTCGCAGCGTATTCGAGACCCTCTATCGCGGTGGAACGCGGAATGTTGTGTTCTCCCTTTGCCCGCTGGTTTTCGTCGGTGAGCATGGGCACGCCGCCCCAGGGCCGTATCAGGCCGAGATAGGCGAAACCGCGCAGGAAACGCGCTTCGGCGAGGAGTTCGGTCAGCCTCTCCGGCGAGGTCTTCTTCGCGGCGGGGGCGTCCAGCACGATGGTGTTGGAGAATCGGATGCTGCGGTAGAGTATGTTCCACATATCGTTGAGACGGTTGGTCAGCGTCGCGTCGAGCCCCTGGTACTCCCCGGCACCCGCGTACGAGCCCTCGAACTTGCAGTAATCGGCCATAGCCTCGACCGTCGAATGGTAGTAGCGCGTGAAGGCGTTGGCGCGCCTCAACTGGTAGTAGCAGGAGTACATTACCGCCTCGATCTGCTCGGGAGTGTTCATATACCCTTCCGTCGTATCCTTTTTGGGCTTCTCCTGGAGTATCGCCATATCCTCGCATCCCGTGAGGGGAACGACAAGGAGTAGAGCCGTCAGTATGATAATATATTTTTTCATCGCTTTGTGGTTTTATATGTTAGAAAACGATCCTGAGCCCTGCCGTGAAACTTTTTGAAGCCGGATAGGAGAGGTAGTCTATACCCTGGTCTATCGACGAAGAGCCGCCGTAGGTGTTGACGTCGGGAGTATAGAAGGGATAGGTGGTGAGCGTGAAGAGGTTCTGTACGCTGGCGTACACCGTGACCGATTGCAGCCACCTGACCTTCTGCACCGGGATGCTGTAGGAGAGTTCGAGGCTTCTCATCCGGAGGAACGAACCGTCGTAGACGAACCTGTCGGAGAATTTCATCGTGTCGCACCCGATGGATGAAAGCACCGGGTATTTGGAATTCGGATTCTGCGGGGTCCAGGTGTTGTCGAGTATGTCGGCGAAGCCGTTGCGGCCGCGGTTAGAAGAGTAGTTGTAGCCGAACTCGGCGATGCTCAGCGAGTATATGTCGTTGCCGTAGGAGCCCTGGAAATAGGCGCTGAGTGCAAGCCCTTTCCAGCTTATGGTCGTGTTGAAACCGAAAGTGAACAGGGGGTTCGGATTGCCGATGATCCGTTTGTCGTTATCGTTTATGTCGGGATAATCGTCGAAATTCTTGAATTTCACGCGCCCCTTGTCATCATAGCCGTCTTCCACGTAACCGTAGAACACTCCGATCTGCTCTCCTTCCCGGATGAGATTAACGAAGTCCGCGGCATATGTAACACTCCGCCTGGCGCCGAAAACATCCTCTCCCCAGGGAAGCTCGACCACTTTGTTCCTGTTGAACGAGGCGTTGAGCGAGATATCCCATTTTATGTCGCGGGTATCTATGGCGCGGGCGTTGATCTCGAATTCGATGCCCTTGTTCAGCATCGTGCCGATGTTCTTCGTGCCGTTGATATAACCGCTCGAACCGGACGCTTCGACCACGTTAAGCAGATTGTAGGTTTTTTTGTAGTAAAGGTCGGCGGTAAGCGATATGCGGTCCCTTAACATGGCGAAGTCTACGCCGACGTTCCATCCTTTGGTCTCCTCCCACACCAGGTCGTATTTGAAAGTATTGGAGGGGTGGAACGCCTTGTATATCTGCTTGCCGAATACGATGTCCTGCGGCGTAAGAAGGTCGAGGGTCGTGTACGGAGCGAACGCCGTGTTTCCTACCGAGCCCCATCCCACGCGCAGCTTAAGATTCGTAATGAGTTGCACGTCCTTGAGGAAAGGCTCCTCCTTTATGCGCCATGCCGCGGACGCGGATGGGAAATAGCCCCATTTATGGCCTTTGGAGAAACGCGAGGAACCGTCCGCGCGGAGGGTTGCCGTAAGCAGGTATTTGTCGCTGAAAGAGTAATTCACGCGCCCCAGAAAGGACATTACAACCCATTTCGAAGGCTGGGAAACGGAGGGGGTATTTATCACTTCCGCTCCCGGTATGCCGTAGGAACCGGCGGTGTCGGTAAGGAAACCCTGCCCGACAAGTCCGATCCCCTGCGTTACCTGGTCCTCGTAAATGGCGCCGCCCATCACCGAGAAATTGTGCTTGCCGAACGTCCTCGCGTAAGTAACCGTATTCTCGCTGGTAACGCCGAGGAGTTCGGTTATGTCTATCGAGGCGTCTCCGCCGGTGCTGCTGGGATATATCGTTGTCAGGTAGTAATCTTCCCTGCTGTTCTGGAGATTGACGCTCACGGCCGAGCGGAGCGTGAGGCCCTTGATCGGCTTATATGAAACGGACGCGTTGGCCTGCAGCCGGTCTGACTTCCATATCTGGCTCCTTTCGTTGACAAGCGCCCAGGGATTCAGCATCCCCCGCGGGGAGAAAGTATATGCCATACCGAGTTCGGTATATGTCCCGTCGTCGTTATAGCCGGTCTGCGTGGGGTCGGCGCGGAGGGCGGCGGGCATTACCCCCGACTGCCTGTCGTGCTTTATATGACTGTATATGAAGCCCATGGTAAAATCGACTGTGCGGGAGATATCGTGCGCTATGTTGCCGCGCATGGTCATACGCCTGAAGTCGTTGCCGCGGATGATGCCGTCCTCGTCGAAGTAGCTCAACCCTGCCCCGATACGGCTTTTGGCGGTTCCCGCCTTTACCGAGATCGAGTGGTCGTTGGTGTAGCCGCTGCGGAAGACGACATCCTGCCAGTCGGTACCCTTGCCGGCGGCAGCGATCTGGTCGGGGGTGAAATATGCCGCCGCGCTCTGGTTGGCGTTTATGGTGTTCTGGTACTTCATGAACTGCGTAGCGTCCATCATATCAATCTTCTTGCCGAGCCACGACACGCCGAAACTGCCGTTGTAGTCGACCTGTGTTTTTCCTTCGCGCCCTTTCTTGGTGCTGATTATGATGACGCCGTTGCCGCCGCGGGCCCCGTAGATAGCGGTCGCCGAAGCGTCCTTGAGCACCTCGACGCTCTCGATATCGGAAGGATCGAGCATATTGGGCGAGCCGGCGAAACCGTCGATCACCCACAGGGGGTCGTTGCCGCCTGTTATAGAGCTGGTGCCCCTGATGCGTATCTGGGGATCGGAGGCGGGTTCCGAGTTTATCGTTCGCACCTCGACGCCCGGAATGCGTCCCTGCAGCGACTGCGCCACGGTAGCGTTGGGATAGACCGCAAGATCCTCCCCTTTTATGGATGCGACGGAACCGGTAAGGTCGCGTTTGCGGACGGTACCGTAGCCGATGCTGACGACCGTGACCTCGTCGATCAGGTACTGCGACGTTTCCATCGCGACGTCGATCCTGGTACGGTTGTCGACTGAAACCTCGGTGCTCTCCATGCTGACATAAGAGAAAATGAGCACCCCGTCGGACGGAACATTCTTCAGGGTGTAATTGCCGCCGTTGCCGGTAATGGTGCCTATAGCGGCGTTGCCCTTGACGACGACCTGCGCCCCTACGACCGGCAGGCCGTCCGGACCGGTCACCTGTCCCGATACGGTTATCATCCTCGCCTGTGCGCCCTGCCCCTGCGCCTGGAATGCGGCGGAGAGGAGGAACCCGGCGAGAAACAGGCACAGGAGCCTCTTACCCGTAAATACCTTTGTTAGTTCAAGTTTCATCATTCTAAAGATTATAATAGTTTGGAAGGTTGGTTGACTCTTTCATAGCCGGGAGTGTTCCTTATCGTCCCGTCCCCGTCGTTAATGTGTTTCAGCAGTCCGAAGAACGCCGCCTCGTCCATATTCCTGACCGGCGCTATCCGCACGAGCGAGGGAAGGCCGGCGAGGCCGCCGCGCAGGCTCTCCTCCATATGGACGAAAGAGCGCGATATCTGTCCGCCGAGCAGCAGGCACTCGGTCTCCTCTTTCATGAGGATATCCTCTACCGACGATGCCAGTATCCGGCCCGCGGCTGCGAAAGCGCTCAGCGCGGCACGGTCGCCCCCGTCGGCCATCCGGCCTATGTCGGCAACCGTGAACCCTTCGGGTATTCCGCCGGCAATGTCGCCGTAGATGCGCAGAATGCCGCGCTTGGAGACCCAGTCCTCGAGTATGCCGTCGCGGTATGGTATGTTGTAGATCGGCGTGGCGGGCGATCCGAGCGGCGAACACCGCACCCGTCCGTCGCGCGAAGATGAAAAACCCAATCCGGTGCCGAGCGTTATTATCGCAATGTTGCGGTGTCCGGCGCCGTTGCCCGCCAGCAGCTCTCCCATCAAGGCCGCGTTCACATCGTGGAGGAAGATGACGGGTATCCGGCGGTCCATCCCCGAAACGTCGTAAACCAGCTCCCTTACCGACTCCCCGTAGAGGCTCCGGAATTTGTGCTGCATCAGCGACACCCCTGCGGCATAATCGAAAGGCCCCGGGATGGCGATGCCGACAGCGGCCGTCTTCAGCCCCTTCGCCTCGATAAAACCGATGCCGCGCCGTAAATCCCGCTCCAGCGACCCGGCGATCTCCTCTTTCGATCTGTCGGAGGGCATATCGGCGGTAAACTGTGAGCCGGGAAATATTTCACCCCTCCAGTTGATGACACCGGACTTGGTGAAGGTGCCCCCGACGTCGAGCATCAGGTAGGCGCTGTTATTCCTCTGCGAACCCATCCTTAAGCATCGTCTTGTGTACGCAGATCGGTTCCGTTCCGAGGTTCTCGATCACATACCTGCCCATATTTGCCGGAACGACGACGATATCCATGAATTGCATCTGGAAACCGTGTTCGGGATTTTCGACGGAGCGCACCCGCACCCTCTCCCCGTCGACGAGCGTCAGCACGTGGAATTTATCGCTCGTATCGTCCTCTATCGACTTTTCGAATTCGAACCTGTGGAGGCTGAAATAGAGCATATCGCACCGGCCGACGATGTACTCGGCCCACCCGTCTCCGCTGCGCGTGAGCTGCGGCGGCCGGACGATGTTCCGACGCACCCACGTTTTGTTCCTGTCGGCAGCGAGCGTGCGTTCGCCGTGCCAGGTGTGTATTGGGCGCGGCTTGCCGTCGAAGTCGGCGCGAAGGTAATCGTAGAGTTTGTAGGTGTAGGAACCTATCGTGAGGCTCCCTATTTCGAGAATGACCTGGTTGCGGCCCGAAGAGTGTATCGTACCCGCCGGAAGCATTACCTGCATCCCCGGTTTCGACTCCTCGTAATGAACGTATTTTTCGTAATCGACCGGCTTGTATTCGGTGTCGGCCAGCTTTATCGCCCTGATGAACTCCTTCGGGTCGGCGTCGTCGCGGAAACCGACGTAGGTCCTGGCGCCGTGCCCCGTGGCGATCACGTAGTAGCTTTCGTCCTGGCGCCCCAGCTCGTTGTAGTTCTCGACGTTGTAGTCGTGTCCCGAATGCACCTGTATCGACATATTGCCGCTGCTGTGGTATGTGTCGTCATAGTTGAACCGGATGGGGAAATAGCCCCCGAAACGGTCGACGCACTGCCGCCCCATCAGGTTCAGGCCCTCTTTCTGAACGAAGGTGTAGAAGGGGAATTCGACCTTTTTGCCCCCCGCTTCGACCACTATGCTGACCTCCATCGGGATAAGGTCGAACACCCACGCGCAGTTGCGCATCGCGTCGGGCAGGCCGCGCAGATCCTTGACATAAGTTCCGCCCCACACCCCTTCGAGATAGACCGGTTTCGCCCGGAGCGGATATCTGACCAGCGCCGCAAGAACGGCGTTGAAAGCGTCGCGCGGAAGGAGGCTGGCGCCGCCGGGAGAGTCCGAGGCGATGTAGTAATCGATAAGGTTTTCGCGGATCAGTTCGCCGCGCACCTCGAGCGCCATCTCGAAATCGGCATAGTAGCAGCGGCGGATCACCTGGCTTGCGGGACGGGCGGTGCTGTCGCCGAGATTCGCGAACTGGCCGCGCCGGGCGCGCAGGATGCTCTCCTTGGGCGTTACATCGAAAAAGCAGATCGTATCGTACAGCGGGCGCAGTTCCTTCACCGCGCAGCCGTTCCCGAACACGATCACGACCTTTCCAGGAGTTTTCTTCAGCCCGTCGAGCCTCTTTTTAAACCCGGCGTAGCGCGCTTCGTCGAAGATCGCTTCATAACCCCCTCCGAAAAGCCTGCCGTAGAGCAGCGTGGGGTCTTTCTCCCTGTCCCATTCGAGCAGGGGGTCGATCATGGCATTGATCTCTTCGCCGCTCTTATACACCCCGGCGGCGAAATCCACCGTTACCAGCTCCAACGAGCGCAGCCTGAGCTGCTGGGAGATAAGGTTCAGCATGCGCGTCCAGTCGGCGCTTATATATCCGTCGAACCCGGCGACAACGCTGCCGCCGGGCGACGAAGCGAGCTGTGCCGAGAATTTTTCGGCAAGGAACGCGGCCGCTGCGGCCGTGCCCTGCACTATCTGAGACGTAACCTTCTCAGGGAGTACCGGCTTATTGACGGCCCTCGGGTCGTCATAAGGATACGGATTGTACATGAAACTCATTTCCGAATAATTTGCTTTTAATGAATAATCCTTCTTCCATGCCGCTTCCCGGACCCGAAGGTCCGGGATCGGCCCCCTAACTAACCTAATTAAAAAAAACTAAAAATCCCTGATATATTACAGTATCTCGAAATACTCGAAATCCATAAGCTCCGCCAGCAGGCGCAGTTCGGCGAGCCATTCGCCGTCGGCGAGGGCGAAATGCTGGGTGGTGCCGACGGTCAGTATCTTCTCGAACAATTCTTCGACCGGGACGACCGGACGGAATATGCTGTGTGAATATGTGGCGAGTATCTGCCTGCCGGGAAGAGAATCCACCAGCGTCGCCACGAGTTTGTATTTGCCGTCGCACTCCACCAGTTGCGCCATCGTTTTGCGTCCCGGCGAAATACGGTACCAGGCGAACGGCGCCCCCGCGTATTTGTAGCTGGTCTTGGCGAAACGCACGTCGCGCGCGATCACCACGTTGCCCTGGAATTGGGGATCGTTGTGGTCGTTGGGGCCGGCGTGCCCCGCCGCGAATGTGCCGAATTCCGACTCGATGTGGAACGGCTCGATGAAGTTCACGTTCTTTCCGGATATGAGCTTGAGCATATAGGTTATCAGCCCCGCGCCTATGTCGGCCTCGGGAACCAGCACCGAGGTGTTCTCGTTGAACCACGGATGGTAGAATCCGGCCCTCAACCCTATGAGCTTGAACATGGCCGGGTCGATGTCGTTGAATACCATCAGGTCTATCCCGTTTTCGGCCGCCATTCTGGCAAGGCCGATCGAGGCGCGGACCGAAGCTTCGAACTTTACCCTGTCGACGTCCTCCATTATCTCGTACCTGGAGAGCAGTTCGTCGCGGTAGGCGCGCAGCTCTTCTTCCGTCACCGCGTCGACTATGTCGCCGTAGATCGAATAGGGCAGGAAACGTATCTCCGGGCCTATCTGCGTGAAAAGCATGTAGGAATCCATATATGTCGACCACATGGCCTCGTTGGGATTGGCCAGCAGCCCAACCGTGGAGCGGCGCAGGATGCCCCTGACCCGTGCGGCGGATGCGAAAGCGCGAATACGCGGAACAAGCTCCTCGCGCGTGCCCGCTATCGTGTGGACGTGGCGGCGGTGCGTGCGCCTGACGGAACCGGAGGCCTCGAGCGACCCCACGAGCGTTCCGGAGCAAAGGTAGTCTATGAAGTCGTCCTCGTCCAGCGTGTCGTCGAAGCTCATTCGGGCCTTGGCCGGATTCACGAAAAGGATCGGCACTTCGGGCATATCCCTGAGGAAACGTATCCAGGCGAAATCCTCGGACCAGGAAAGGAACTCCGCGATCACGAAATCGACCTTCTCCGCGAAGAACATATCCATCGCCTTCCTGGCGTCCTCCCTTTCATAGACTATCCCGGGAAACACCACGTCCAGGAAGCCGAGCGAGGCCAGGATCGTCTCCACATCCTTCTCCTTGCGTTCGCCGTAAGTTCCGCGGGAGAGCCCCTCGCCGAGATTCTTGAACCGGGGGGAAGCTATGAGCAGCAGCCCCGCCTTCGCTTTTTGTGTCTTATGATTCTGATTCATGCCTTATCTTTTTATAGTCTTTCATATAGAAATATTTTCCGCCGAGTATCATCGCCAGCCCGCACACGAGCCACACGGCAGCCAGCATCGAGATGCCGGACGAGAGCCCCGAACTCCCCTTGACGGCGCCGAGTATCACCGGGGCCAGCGCGCCGACGCCGAAACCGGTCATTATCATCACTCCGGAGGCCGACGAGTGGTATTTTGGCGGTATGACATCGTAGAGCACGGTGTAGGTGTTGGCGTCGAAGAACGCGCGGGCGAAGCCGAAACCGGCGAAGCCGATGTAAATCGCCCAAAGCACCGTCGAATTGCCCATCATCACGATGAACGGCACGGCCGCCAAAAGGCCCCCCCCCTGCATCATCATCCTGCGGCCGGGGTTCTTCGCCCCGAGTCGGTCCGACAGTTTTCCCGCTATGAGTATTCCGATGAAGGCGAATATGTGGGTGTAGAACATCGAGCTGAAACCGGCGTTGGCGAGGCTCATGTCGAATGTTTCATAGAGATAGGTGGGCATCCACGTGAGGTAGCCGGTCAGCACGAAGATCAGACCGCTGAAGCACAGCGTAAGTATGAGCGCGGTCGGCGTCGTGAAGACCATTTTGAAACCCTCGATGAATTTCACCTTCTCGGGCGCCGGCCCCTCCGCCTTCTCCTCCGGCTCCTTTTTATCCTTCAGCCTGACGGCCATTATTATGCCGTGCACCACTCCCACCGCACCGAACACGTAGAAAGCGGCGCGCCATCCCCACACCTGTCCGACGTAGCCGGCGATATAGCCGCTGAGTATGATACCTATGTAATATGCGGTCTGGTGAATCGACATCGCGGTCGCCCTCGTCTTCCGGCCGTGGTACTGGGCCAGCAGCGAATAGTTGGGCGGACCGAAGAAAGCCTCTCCGCCGCCGGTCGCGACGCTGCGCATCAGCACCAGCATCAGAAATCCGTTGGCAAGGCCGGTGCACATCGTGGCCACGCTCCAGAAAAGCACGGCGAACGTCACTATCCATTTACGGCTGAAGCGGTCGCCGACGAATCCCGCTATCGGCACCAGCACGGCGTAGAAAAGATTGAAGATGGTGGCGATGGTTCCCACCGCGACGTCGGTAAGGCCGAGATCCTCGCGGATAAGCGGCAGCACCACGTTGAACACCTGCCTGTCGGCCTGGTTCAGCAGGTAGGCCACCCACAGCAGCGCCAGCACCTCCCATTTGTAGCGGGAGCTCTTTTTTTCTCCGGATGTCATTACGCTCATCGGTAAGCAGTTTAGGTATTCAGCTTAAAACAGCATGTCGCTGGTCGTTCCGGCGGCTTTATTTTCGGTGACGGCGGTGCCGCCTTTCATCGCCAGCCTGCCGCGCTCGACCAGCATCACCGGGCTGTCCCACACGGGCAGTCCGGTGAATTTCATATCGCCGCCGTAGTTGCGCCCCTGGTATTTCGGGAGTTCGAACACGCGTCCCGTGATTATCTCCACGTAGACCGGGTCATTCAGGTCGAGCCCCTCGATGGTAATATCCACCGCATCCCAGGCGATGTCGTCGCCCGGTATGCGGTCGCTGTACCACAACAACGCCCCGTACTGCACGCCGTCCTTATCTTTTACCCCCGCCACCGTTATTCCGCGGTGGGTGTTGACCTTATGCGCGAGGTAGCCGGCGAAGGCGGTATCCCTGTGGAGCAGGTTGACCATATGCTGCACGGCGTGGAACGACGGCCTCTTGTAGACGGGCTTCTTAAGGAGGTTCATGCGGATAAGGCCGAACGACTGAAGCATATTGGGGTACTGCAGATCGACCATCGTGAAGACATTGGAGCGTATGCCCATCGCCCAGTCGTTGGCCATGCGGCGGAGCTCCCACTTCGCCTGGCTGTACTCGGTCCATTCGTAATAGCGCAGCGCGTGGCCCCATTCGAGGATCGAGGGACAGCCGCACTCGCCCTGGAAGAGTTCGACCGTGGGGTCGTATGACTTGACAAGCTCTTCGAGCGCCCGTATTCCGGCGGCGGCGTCATCCGGATTTTCAAAATAGGGGTGGAAGGTGACGTAGTCGAGAATGTCCGCCCTGCCCCTCTCCTTCATAATGTCGTAAACCGCCCGTGTGAATTCTATGGGCATCCGGGAGAGCCCGAACCCTATAAGCACCGCGCCGGGCTGCACCTTTTTTATCACTTCGGCCGTATTGACGAGCAGCGCCGCGTAAGCGTCGGCGTAGCGGACGTTCTCGCCCAGATTCGGTTCGTTCCATATCTCCCATTCGAAGACCTCGTCCTTGTAGCGTTTGACGGTGGCCTCAACATATTTCAACCAGGCGCTCATTGTCTCCTCGTCGGTGAACACCCTCGAACCTAGTCCCTTGTCGGCGCCGTAGAGCGGATTGCCGTAGCAGAGGCACATCCAGGGCTGCACGCCCTGCCCGCGAAGGCCGCGCACTATCTCGTCGAGCCATGCGAAATCATACTTCCCCCTGCGGGATTCGCACTTGGCCCAGCCGCTCTGTATGCGCGCGGAGGAGACTCCGAGTTCGCCCACATAATCCTTGTAATTGGCGAAAACGGCATAATCCCTGTCGAGCGTTTCGCATCCGACCGACCACAACGAACCGGCGAGTTCGCGCGAAGTGCCTGTGGCTATCGCTCCGGACTGCCTGAGTCCGGGTCCGGTGGTGTTGAACTTCTCCCACGTCAGCGACCAGTGCTGCGCGTTCACGGCGGCGACGCCGGGAAGGGTACACAATATGCCTGTTAAAATAATTTTTTTCATCTGGGCCGGATTTTTTTCTTGGGTTTAATTTTTTGGCAGTCAACTTAATTCTGCTATCTTTGCATCACACTACAGTACAACAATTCTGTATTGTGGTGTAGTGTGGTACGACACAAATATAGATAAAAATTAGAACAAACCAATAATCATCCCCGTTTTTTAGTAAAATCTTAATTATGTTTCCAAAAATACAGATCGACACGGCCCTGCAGACCCCTGTATACAAGCAGATCATCGAACGGATAGAGGAGTTCGTCAATAACGGGAAATATCCGGAAGGGACGCTCCTGCCCTCGATGAACGAACTTTCTGCAGAACTCGACATCTCCAAGGAGACGGTCAAAAAAGCCTACTCGGTGCTCCGCGACCGCAATATCATCGACGCCACCCAGGGCAAGGGGTTCTACGTTTCGCCCCGCAACTCCTCGGGCAATCCCCGCATACTCGTTCTTTTCGACAAACTGAGCACATACAAACAGGTGCTTTTCAGTTCGTTCTCGGCAGAGTTCGGCAATGAGGCCGAGATCTCGATAAGGCTCCACAACCAGCACGTCGACATGCTCGAGTACTTCATAGAGGAGAACATCGACAAATTCGACTATTATGTCATAACGCCCCATTTCCCGCTGGACAAGGAGACGCAAAAACGGGTGATCAAGGCCCTGAGCAGGATACCCAACCGCAAGCTTATCCTGGTCGACCGCTACATCAAGAACCTGCCTGGCAACTACGGCGCGGTGTACCAGGATTTCGTCAACGACGTCGCCACGGGCCTGTCGCAGGGGCTCAAGAAACTGAAAAAATGTCCCAAACTGAACGTCATCACCCTGAGTTCCAGCCTTTACGCCCCGTTCATCGAGCAGTCGGTCGAAAAATTCTGCAACGAAAACGGGATACCGGTGGAGTTCCATTCGATGATCTCGCCCGACATCGTGCGCAACAAGGAGGTCTACCTGATACTGAACAGCCAGCTCGACACGGAACTCATAAAGCTCGTCAAAACCGCGTGGGACAAGGAGTTCAAGATAGGGCGCGACATAAGCATAATATCCTACAACGAGTCGCCGATAAACGAGATCATCCTCAACGGGCTGACCGTCATCTCGACCGACTTCACGCAGATGGGCGAACTGGCGGCCAGGATGATCAAGGAGAAGTCGCTGACAAAGGTCAGGTGCGATTTCAACCTGATCAGGCGCAAGACCTTCTGACGCGCCGGAGAAGGGTGTCCGGCAAGGGTCCGGGACGACCTGTTCCGGGCCCGTTTCATTAGACCTGGGCCGCGCTTAAGCGCGGCCCAGGTCTATTTAAGGCAGCGGCGGGCGCCGGCGGGCTATTTTTTCTCACATATCAGAACGGCGAGATCGTGCTGTCCGAGCGACACCCGCTGTTTTTTCCCCTCCGCCGACACCGCCGCGCCACAGAGGGTCGAAGGCTCCCTGAACCGACGCGACAAAAGCACACCTTATATATAATGAAGGCAGGCCGATGCCACCGGGATGCGATCATTCGTCTTATCGCTTAAAAAAAGCCGAATTATTTTTGGCCTTTCAGAATTAATAGTATATTTGCAAGAGAATACCACACCACACAACACTATCATTTAACTTGCGGCACTTCCACTTTACTTATGTGTGGTGTAGTGCGAAAATAAAGATGTTTTACGAATTGGCAGTAACGATCATCCGATTTTATTCCAAAATAAACGGCATGCGAGGAAGATTCCGATCCGCCGGCATCGCGTCAACCCCGCGGCAGCGGCTTTCCGGCACTCTTCCGGCCTCCGCGAACCCGATACGAAAACAACATCGAAAAACAACTGCAGATTAAAATCAAACACTTAACCTTAACCTTTAGCTCATGAAGAAGAATTCATTCAGAACATTTCTGATGCTTGCGGCAGCGCTCTTCGCTGTTTCACAGTATTCGTGCAAGGACCCGAAAGAAGGACCGGGACTCGATCCGAAGGCCAGCATCAGCGTTGCCCCCACGACTTTCAGTGCGGCTGCCGACGGCGATGCCACCACCCTCCAGGTTACTGCCTCCAGCAGCTGGAGAATCCTCATTCTCGACGCGGACAATAAAGCCATCGACTGGATCACGGTCGACATCTCCAGCGGCAGCGCAAATGAACCAGTAGCGGTAACGGTAAAAAAGAACCCCGACACGGAAATACGCACCGGCTACATCACAGCGTCGCTGCTCGACGGCTCGGCCTCGGACAAAATGACCGTCACGCAGGCTGCCGGCGAAGAGGACCCCGAAAGGATCTACTTCATCAAGCCCATCGTCGACATCATCAACGCCGACCTCACAACCTTCGAGCAGACCAGCAGCACGCTGAACACCACCACCAGGATCATGACCTTCACCGAATCGGGCAACACGATCGAGAAGCTCGGCGGCGGCACGGTAAAGTACCAGGCTTTCGGCAATAACGTCAATAATGTAATCCACGCCCAGATCCTGGGAACCGGCTGGGCCGACTGGCAAAATGTGGGCTGGCTCATCACCATCAACAACGACAAACCCGGACAGATACTCAAGGGCAAGCTGAGATTAGGCTTTGCCATGCGCAGCCCTAATGGCACCGACCAGAGCATACCTGTCAACTGGAAAGCGCAGTGGAGCGCAGACAAGACCACATGGAATCCGATGACGGCGGGCAACCCTTCCCCGAATATCGCTCCCGAGCACTTCGGCGAATCGTTCACCGTAAGTACCGGCGCCATATACAAAATGGGCTATTTCGAAATACCAGAGGATAAAGCCATCCCCGCCGGATCGAAGATCTACTTCAAGATCTCGCCCCTTGACGGCACTCCCCTGAAGGGAGAAACGCTCAATGACGCACACGAGTTCAGCTACTACTACGGCTTCTACCTCTCCACCCACGAACCCGGCACCTACAACACCTCGGAACTCCCGACGGACGAGGATATCGTATTCGCGTGGGGCTTCGACGACTGCTTCTGGAGCCACAACTATTTCATCGGCTCCAAACAGTTCAACAGCATATTCGGGCGGCCTTATGTACCCGCCGTGGACGAGAGCGAGCTTGGGAATTGGGATCTCGGCACCTACCTGAGAGAGGGATTGGGCTACCTGGGATTCGGTACGGGAGCGACTGCGACCACCACGACATACCTCGGCATCCCAAAACTCACGGCGCTCGGCGACACCCCCACCAATGTAACCGTGAGCTTCAGGGCGGCGTTCTATCTCTCCCCTCTCAATACTGCCGACAACAAGGGCTTCACCGTCTCCATCTCCGAAGGACCGGGAACCGTGGTAGGCACAGGGATCATAGACACCGACGATATCCCCACCAGCGGCATCCTTTCCGAAATGGAAGCCACCTACTTCAAATGGCGCGACTACTCGGTGAAGATCACCGGCGCTACCAAGGACACGAAGATAAGGTTCACCACTCACAACGGGGGACGCAACTTCCTCGACGACATCGTCGTTAAGAAAGACTAAGAATTTGTCTAAAATTTATTCATCACATCTATTATGTCCATTTTTCGTGTTTTTTTCACCCGCCTCACTCGCCGTGGGAACCGCCACGCCTTCTTCGGCGGGCAAAAAAATCATCAAAAAAACTGACTCATAATATTTTGTGCGAACAAAATTTAGACAAACTCT
>JAVBVG010000105.1:0-6944 GCA_031554415.1 Rikenellaceae bacterium
AGCTCCGTTCGAAATGCCTGAGCTGCCCTACGCACACGACGCCCTCGCTCCCCACATGAGCAAGGAAACCATCGACTACCACTACGGCAAGCACCTGCAGGCCTACGTTAACAACCTCAACAACCTGGTGAAAGGCACCGAGTTCGAAAAAATGTCGCTCGAGGATATCGTCAAAAAATCGAGTGGCGCCATCCACAACAACGCCGGACAGGTCTGGAACCACACCATATATTTCCTGTCGTTCTCGCCCGCCGCGCAGACCGGCCCCACGGGACGCCTCGCAGCCGCCATCGACCGCGATTTCGGCTCATATGCCAAATTCCAGGAGGAGTTCGCAAAGTCGGCGATGGGCCTTTTCGGCTCGGGCTGGACGTGGCTTGTCGCCGACAAGGACGGCAAGTTGGAGATCGTCAACACCCCGAACGGCGACAACCCCCTCTCGACCGGCAAGAATCCGCTCATGGGCATCGACGTGTGGGAACACGCCTACTACATCGACTACCGCAACGTGAGGGCCGACTCGATCAAGGCCTTCTGGAACATCCTCGACTGGAAAACCGTAGAAAGCAGATACTGATTTCAATTACGGATGAAAAAATATTCTCCATTTTTCATTCTTAATTCTTCATTCTAAAAGTAGGGCGCCGAAGTATTGGCGCTTTACTTTTTAAATTTTACCTTTGCGCCCTGATCCCTGAAAATCTAAACAAAAAAAGATATGAACTGGTTCGTCAACCTGCTGATCGGAGAAGGCATCGCCCACTCGGTTTTCGTGATGGCGCTCGTCATAGCCGTCGGAACGGCCCTCGGCAAGGTAAAATTGGCCGGAATATCCCTCGGCGTGACATGGGTGCTGTTCGTCGGCATCGCGGCGTCGCACTTCGGGATGCGCCTCGACCCAAAGGTGCTGGGATTCACCAAGGAATTCGGGCTTATCATTTTCATCTTCGCGCTGGGACTGCAGGTCGGACCGGGCTTCTTCGCCTCTTTCAAGAAAGGGGGACTGCGGCTCGTCAGCTACGCCATCGCCATAGTTCTGCTGGGCGTCGGCACCACGGCTGTCATTGCCATAATCACCGGCACTCCCATATCGACCATGGCCGGCGTGATGTCGGGCGCCGTCACCAACACGCCCGGACTCGGCGCGGCGCAGGCCGCTTACGCCGAAATGAACGGCGGGTCCATGGACCCATCCATCGCCAACGGCTACGCAATCGCCTATCCGCTGGGTGCGACGGGAGTCATATTCGCCATGCTGATGATCAAGGGGCTTTTCCGCGTAAAATTAGACAGGGAAACCGACCAGCTGGTCGCCGAGAGCCAGGACGCCCACTGCACCGCGAGGCTGTCGATCCAGCTCACCAACCGCAGCCTGATGGGGCGCAAGGTGTCGGATGTTAAGAACCTGCTCAATCTCAAATTCATCATATCGCGCATCAGGCACTCCGGAGGCGGGATCGAGATCGCAAGCGCGGGATCGATGCTGAACGAAGGCGACAAACTGCTGGTGATCTGCGACGAGCGCGACCGCGACGCCATCATGACATTTTTCGGCGAGGAGACCACCGACCTCAAGGCGGGCGACGGGGCCGATCTCGACACCCAGTTCGGGTCCCGGCCGGTCATCGTGACCAACTCGAGCATAAACGGCCGCAGCCTGGGTTCGCTGAAGCTCCGCAACAGTTTCGGGGTGAACGTGACCCGCGTGTTGAGGGCCGGCATCGAACTGATAGCATCGCCCGACCTCGAACTGCAGCTGGGGGATAAGCTCACGGTCGTCGGAACGGAGGAGTCCATCAAGTCGGCGGCAAGTTTCCTGGGCGACTCGGTGAAAAAACTGCGCCACCCCAACCTCATCGCGATATTTATAGGCATAACGCTCGGCGTGCTCGTGGGCGCCGTTCCCATTTTCATTCCGGGGATGCCCGAACCGCTGAAACTGGGGCTTGCAGGGGGGCCGCTCATCGTGGCGATCCTGATAGGCCGCTTCGGACCGCACTTCAAGCTCGTAACCTACACCACCATGAGCGCCAACCTGATGCTGAGGGAAGTGGGTATTTCGCTCTTCCTGGCCTGCGTGGGACTCGGCGCGGGCGAAACCTTCGTCGAGAGCATCGTCGGGGGCGGCTACTGGTGGGTGCTCTACGGAGCGATAATCACCATCGTGCCCATACTCATCGTGGCGATCCCCGTCAGGCGGTTCACAAAACTCAACTTCTTCAAGCTGATCGGCGTTATGGCAGGAGCTCAGACCAACCCGATGGCGCTTTCATACGCCAACTCGCTGGGCGGCAACGACAACGCCTCGGTCGCCTATTCGACGGTCTATCCGTTCTCGATGTTTCTGCGGATACTCGCGGCGCAGGTGCTGGTGATGCTGGCGTTTTGATTTGAAAATTTGAACCGAGCATCGCAGATGCGAGCTCACCGACGGAGCGCCGACCGTCAGCCGTAGGCTGGTGGAGGCGTCTTGCGACGGAGGTAACTTCCGCCGCCGGCGATTTTATTCAGCCGCAACATGGAGGGTCGTTTTTCTTCTTATCCTTGCCGCCGAATACATATCTATCGAGGAGTTTCGCCGCGATCCAGATGACCACTGCCCCCACCACGAGCCACATCGCTATGAACTGCCAGTCCATGCCTACACGATCAGGTTTCCTATTGTGTAGACCAGGAAGGCGGCGATCCATGCCACCAACGTGTTATAGACCACCGAAAGCACGGCCCATTTGGTTCCGCCCGCCTCCTTGCGTATCGCTGCCAACGCCGCGAGGCACGGAAAGTACAGCAGGGCGAATACCATGAACGAGAGCGCCGCGACCGGCGTCCAATCGGGTTTCCCGGTCACAGGATCGGGCTGTTTCAGTCTTGCCGGCAGGCTCTCGGTTTCGGCCTCGTAGTCGCTGTCGGAATAAAGCACACCCAGCGTGCTGACCGTGATCTCTTTAGCGCCGACTCCCGCGACCAGCGCGACGCTCCCTTTCCAGGGAATGCCCAGCGGCATCATGACGGGCTCGACGAATTTGCCGATGCGTCCTAGATACGAATGCTCCTTCTGCTCGGCGTGCGGCATCTCCTCCGTCCCGCGCGGATAATAGCTAAGCACCCACACCACGATCGACGCCGCAAGTATCACGCCCCCCATCTTGCGCAGGTACTGCTTTCCCTTGTCCCACATATGCCTCAGCGTGGTTTTGAGGGTGGGGAGGCGGTAGGGCGGAAGCTCCATCACGAACGGCGTGTCGTCCTTTTTGAACATCGTTTTGCGGAACAGCAGCGCCGTCAGCGCCGCCACGACTATCCCCGCCACGTACATGCAGATCAGCACGAGGCTCGCCCGCGTGGGAAAGAAGGTTCCGATCAGCAGTATGTATATCGGCAGCCGGGCGCTGCACGAAACGAACGGACTTATCAGTACGGTGATGATGCGGCTGCTGCGGCTCTCGATGGTGCGCGCCGCCATGATGCCCGGAACGTTGCAGCCGAACCCCATGATGAGCGGAATGAACGACTTTCCGTGCAGGCCTATCTTGTGCATCACCTTGTCCATGATGAAGGCCGCACGCGCCATGTAGCCCGAGTCCTCCATGAACGAGATGCACAGGAAAAGGATCAGGATATTGGGAAGGAAGACTATCACGCTGCCCACGCCGCCGATGATCCCCTCGACCAGCAGGTCGCGGACAGGCCCGCCTGGCATCATCCCTCCGATCCACACTCCGAGCGCTTCGACGCCCCGTTCGATCCAGTCCATGGGGTACTGCCCGATGCGGAAAGTCGCCTCGAACATCAGCCACATCAGCAGGAAAAATATCGGGAAGCCCCACAACTTGTGCGTTACCATGGCGTCGATGGCGTTAGTGAGGGCCATCTGGTCTTTTTTGCTGGGGGTGTAGGTCTCTTTCAGAGCACCGGCGATGAAGCCGTATTTTTCGTTGGTAACGGCGGTTTCCACATCCTCGCCCAACTCTTTTTTGATCCTCCTCGCCTCGCGGTCGCGCACCGGCAGCCATTCGTTGTAATGGGGGCATATTTCGAGCGCCCGTTCGACGTCGCGGTCGCCTTCGAGGAACTTCAGGATGATGTAGCGCCGCGAAAACTGCTTGGGGAAGAGCCCCAAATCCTCCTTCATCGCCTCTTTCAGCGTATCGACGGCCTGTTCGATGGCCGGGCCGTGGTTGATGTGGATGTGGCGCGTCTTGCCGCTGCGGTGCTCGTAGACGTCGATGATCGCCGCAAGCAGCCGCTTGAGCCCCCTTTCCTTTTTAGCCACCACCGGGACGACGGGTGTTCCCAGCAGGGTTTCCAACTGGGCGATGTCGAGCCGCGCGCCGCTCTCCTCCAGCTCGTCGTACATATTGAGCGCGATCATCATGTCCTGGTCGATGTCGATCAGCTCGGTGGTCAGGTAGAGGTTTCGTTCGAGGTTCGACGCCGCCACCACGTTGATGATGACGTCGGGAATATTCTCGGAGAGGTGGTGCCTGACGAAAAGCTCTTCGGGGGTGTAGGGCGACAGCGCGTAGGTTCCCGGCAGGTCGTAGACGACGAACCGGTAGTCGCGGTAGTGAAAAGTCCCTTTCTTGGCGTCGACGGTCACCCCGCCGTAGTTGCCCACGTGTTCGTGGCCGCCCGAAAGGGCGTTGTAGAGCGACGATTTGCCGCTGTTGGGATTGCCCACGAGGGCTATGTTGATCTGTTTTTTGCGCTCGGTGATGAGTCTGTCGAGGATGCGTTCTCCGTTTTCGGCTGTCGCCCCGTGGTTTTCGGGCGAGGCGGCCTCCTCCTCGGCCACGATCTCGATCATCGCGGCCTCGTTGCGGCGCAGCGAAACCTCGTAACCCATGAGCTTGTACTTGATCGGATCCTTGAGGGGGGCGTTGAGCAGCACTTCGACCTTCTGTCCGCGCACGAACCCCATCTCCATGATTCGGCGGCGGAACCCCCCGTGTCCCAACACCTTTATTATATAGCCGGACTGGCCTGTTTTCAGATCCGAGAGCCTCATGCGAGTTGAAAAAAATGTTTCCAGGCTCCAAAGTTAGTGTTTTTTAACGCGGCAGCATCACTATTCAAAGGTATTCTGCCGCGGCGGCGGACGATTTTATAAAAAAATTGCGCTAACTTTTTTATCTGCCGCATTTTGCATCGAACGGACGCATATGTAACGCAGTGTAAGATAGGGTGTTTGCGTAAAATGTTGACAATCAGTTGATTGGTATTGTGTTTTATTATGCGCCGGTATCCTTTTCCTCTGTCCGGTTTTCCGGATTTGCGACATGAATCCTGTCAGGAATGCATCAGGGACACGATTTTAAGCAGAAAAATCTGTTATTTTGTACTCCAATTATTTGGAAAATACATTTTTTTAAGTAAACTTTGCACGTAAGCTAAAGTCCAATTAACTTTTAAATATTACACGATTATGAAAAACTTGGTACCGAAGATCAACGCTGAAATCGAAAACTTCCAGAAGAACGCAGCTCTCCAGCTCGAAAAAGGCAACAAGGCAGCCGGAACCCGCGCCCGCAAAGCCGCTCTGGACCTCTCCAAACTTCTGAAAGAATTCCGCAAGGTGTCCGTAGACGCAGCCAAGAAGTAAGCGGGATCTCTCGATTACTTATATAAAAGGTGCCGAATTTCCGGCACCTTTTGTTTTAGACAGTGCGGCTAGAATCTCGCGGATCAGTCCGCAAATTATGTTGGTTATTTTTCTGCGTCGCCAAAACTCCGACTGGTGAAAAGGCGTAAAGCGTCGGTTGCCGGCCAAAAGTGGAAAAAAATCATTCTTTCAAAAATCTGTTATATTATTTTTCAAGCCACCGCAAACATATTTTAAAAATTATCAGGAAGCACTATTCCAAAAAAACGATACCTTTGCGGGGTTTTAAAGGTATAGATTTGTGAGGAATGATAGAAAGCTATTGACAGCCATGATGCTGGTTCCCGCGGCTTTCGCGGCGAAAGCGCAGGAGCGCCCGAATGTGGTGATGATCGTCGTCGACGACCTGGGGTACAGCGACCTTGCCGCCTATGGGAACCCGTCGGTCCGCACTCCGAATATCGACCGCCTGGGGCTCGACGGACAGTGCGCCGTCCGCGCTTACTGCTCGTCGCCGATCTCGGGACCTTCGCGCGCGGGTATAATGACCGGCAGGTGCCAGAACCGTTTCGGCTGCGAATTCATGCCCTACGACCGCTTCGACCGCGATTTTATGAAGGGCTACATCAAATACTTCGTTCCCACCGTCCGGAAAACCGAAGGGCTCAAGGATTTCAATCCGAACGTAAGGTCGCGCCTGTGGAAACACAAGACCGACCTTCCGTCGGGCGAAATTATCATATCGCAGCTGATGAAGCAGGCCGGGTATGCCACAGGGCTCGTGGGCAAATGGAACCTCGGTTCGGACGATGTTACGAGCCCCGCCGCGCACGGCTACGACTACAGCTACTATTTCACCGGGGCCCTGACGCGCTATGTCGACGATACGGTCGACGGGCCGCAATACGTGGATATGCGCCTGCCGTGGGCATTCTCCGACATCCCGGCATGGCAGCCCCGCCGGGGACCGACGGCGATACGCGAAAACGGGCGGGAGGTGGTGGATACGGGCTACCTTACATTTTCGTTCGCCGACAAGGCCGTTGGGTTCATCGAAGAGAACCACGACTCGCCGTTTTTCCTTACGCTGACTTTCAACGCGCCGCACGATCCTTTCCAGGCGCCGAAAGCCTACTGGGATCGCATCGACGAGGAGGACCCCGTGAAACGCATCTACTACGCCATGATCGAGGCGCTGGACGACGCGATCGGCGATGTGCTCGAAGCGTTGGACAACCATGGCATTTACGACAACACGCTGATCGTTTTCACCAGCGATAACGGCGGGGCGTCATACACGCGGGCTACCCGCAACGATCCTTTCATCGGGGGCAAATGTACC
>JAVBVG010000129.1:0-7431 GCA_031554415.1 Rikenellaceae bacterium
GGATCGTCGCGCCGCCGTACGACCGCCGTACGACCGATATGGGGGCCATGTCCTCACCGATGGTGTTCCATCGGTTGATCGACGAACTGCCCAGGAAAAGCGCGTCGCACGACCTGTTCTCCGGCGTGCGGTTCAGGTCGGTGTACCTGTCGATGCTTGTCTGGTAGCGTGTGATCCACTTCGCCGCGTCGGCCCGCTGTATATGCAGGAACGCTTCGATGCGTACCGAGTCGGCGTGGTTTTGCGCCGCCAGGGGGAGCGCCAGCAGGGAGGCGAAGATTAAAAACAGTATCCGTTTCATAGGTCGGGTATTGAAGGTTGGTCGGAAAATTCCGCTAAATATAGGAAGAATAAATGAAACGGCCGACGCGCCTCTCCGAAACAGCGCCTCCTGTGTATAGCAAAACAGGGCCGGAACACACTCCGGCCCCGTTTATATAAGGTGGTAACGCTATACCGCTTCGGCGCGCAGTTCGACCTCGACGTTGCCGCGCGTGGCACGCGAATAAGGGCAGATGCCGTCGGCGTCTTTCACCAGCTCTTCGGCGGTCTTTTGGTCGACTCCGGGAACCTTCACGTTGATGGCGGCCCCGAGCTGGAAGTTGCCTTCAGGGTCCTTGCCCAAACTTACGACGACCTTTACTTCGGTTTCGCCGACACGTACGCGCTTCAGATTGGCAGCGTATTTCAACGCGCCGTTGAAGCAGGCCGCCCATCCCGCCGCGAAGAGTGTTTCGGGATTTGCGAACGCTTCTGCGCCGGGAGCGCCGGGCGATCTCATTTCGAGGTTGATTACGTGGTCGTCCGACCACACCTTACCGTTCCGTCCGCCTACCGAGGTTGCCCCTGTCGTGTAGGCCTGTCCAATGATTTTTGCCATGATATCTGTATTTTTTAAGTAATTGATTTGTTTGTAATGATTACAAATATAGTGATATTTATTGATTGAATCGCAATATCCGGGCCAAAGCAGTATGAATCATTTAAAAATTGCTTGTAAAAAATAGATGTATGTATTGCATAGTATTATTTTTTAATTTATCTTTGCGCCGTGCATATATGAAAAACTCTCTCCGCACGTTACAAAAAACCGCGCAAAAGAGTTTATATATAGTTAAAACAGATAAATTTGCGGAGTTTTAACACAGCGCCACAACAAACCGAGCCGAATTACGTTCAAAACATATCCGCCGGACCAACATTTACCGCTCCATGATAAAGATACGCGATCTGAACAAAACCTACAATCCGGACAGCCCCAACGCGCTGCATGTGCTCAAAGGGATCGACATGGATGTCGCCAAGGGCGAATTCCTCTCCATCATGGGGGCGTCGGGATCGGGAAAATCAACCCTCCTCAATATCATCGGGATACTCGACAATTACGACGGCGGCCAGTACGTGCTCGACGGGATCTTCATAAACGGCCTGAGCGAAACCCGCGCCGCCGAACTCCGCAACAGCAAGGTGGGCTTCATCTTTCAGTCGTTCAACCTGATCTCTTTCAAGAACGCGATGGAGAACGTCGCGCTGCCGCTCTATTACCAGGGGGTGAACCGCAAGAAACGCAACGCCATGGCGATGGAGTATCTCGAAAAACTGGGGCTCGCCACGCACGCCGACCATCTTCCGAACGAACTCTCCGGGGGGCAAAAACAGAGGGTGGCCATAGCCCGCGCGCTTATCGCCCGTCCGAGCATCATCCTGGCCGACGAACCCACCGGCGCGCTCGACACGACCACTTCGCGCGAGGTGATCGAGATCATGCGCGAGGTGAACCGCACCGACGGCATCACCATGCTGATCGTAACCCACGAATCGGCCGTCGCCAAAGCCACCGACCGCGTAATCTACCTGCGCGACGGCGTCATAGAGTCCGACACGAAGAATCCGAATCCCGTCATAGAATTTTGAATTATGGTATAATTCAAAATCATCTACCGAGCCCCGGCAGTGTTGCTTTGCAACGCGCAGGATAAGGCGAGGGAGGTAATTTTAACAGCATAAATCAGAAATGTTCGACCTGCTGAACGAAATAATCGCCACCATAAAGCGCAACAAGATGCGCACGTTCCTCACGGGATTCGCCGTGGCGTGGGGCATCTTCATGCTGATCGTGCTGCTGGCGGCGGGCAACGGACTCCAGAACGGCATGATGGCCAATTTCCAGGGACGCGCCATAAACAGCGTGCGGGTGGGTGCCGGCTGGACTTCCATGCCGTATAAGGGGCTCAGGTCCGACCGCCGCGTGCTTTTCGACGAACGGACGGTGGAATTCCTGCGCAAGGAGATACCCGAAGTCGAGTATATTTCGGGAGGTTTCGGACAGAACACTACCAGTTTCTCGTTCGGCGAGGAGTACGGCGCCTGGCGCCTGGAGGCATGCCTGCCCGATATCATACACATAAACTACATGATAATCACCAGGGGCCGGTTTCTCAACGAGGTCGACATGAAGCAGAGGCGCAAGGTGGTGGTGATAGGCGAGGCGCAGGAAAAAACACTTTTCAAAGGGGAGGACCCGATAGGGAAATATATAAATGCCGACGGCATCGCATACCAGGTCGTGGGGGTCTACAAAAAACCGCTCGAACAGAGTTTCGACCCGCCATGCTACATCCCCCTCAGCACCGGACGCATGCTCTACGACAGGGGGTGGGGTATCCGGCGTATAGAATTTACCGTGACAGGGATCGATTCCAAAGAGGCGGCCGAGGCGCTGACCGAACGCATCCGACAGAAACTGGGCCCGTACGCCGGTTTCGATCCGGCCGACAGCTCGGCGATCTGGATATGGAACAGCGCCGAAGAGGCCGTGCAGACTCAGATGATATTCCTAATCATCAACATGTTCCTGTGGGTGATAGGCTTCGCGTCGCTGATGGCCGGAATAGTGGGTGTGGGCAATATAATGCTCATCACGGTCAAGGAACGCACGCGTGAAATAGGCATCCGCAAGGCTATCGGCGCCACGCCGTGGTCGATAATCAGCATGGTCATAGTCGAGGCCATATTCATTACGACCAGCGCCGGATACATAGGCATGGTGCTCGGGATAGGCCTTGTGGAACTTATAAGCCGCAATCTGCCCCAGGGCGGAGGCGGGGAGAACGACATGACGATATTCCTCGATCCGAGCGTGAGCATAGGGGTCGTCCTTGCCGCGACCGCGATACTCGTCGTGTGCGGAGTGGTGTCGGGGCTCATACCCTCGCTCAAGGCGACAAGAATACGGCCCATCGAGGCAATGAGAGCAGACTAATAAATGAAAGATGAAAGAATAAAGATGAAAGATTATGGAATGCTGCGCATAATTTAATATGCGGCGAATCCGCGCCTTAATTTTTCATTTTTCATTAAATTCAAACGGAGTGAGAATTTTCGACATAGACAACTGGCAGGAGATATGGGCGACCATTACCCGCAACAAGTTCCGCAGCGTGCTGACCGGATTCGGCGTGTTCTGGGGCCTGTTCATGCTCATATTGTTGCTCGCGATCGGCACCAAACTCCGCCAGCAGATCATGAGCAACGTACAGGGCTTTGCCGAAAATGCCGTCTTTTTCGAACCCGAGCGCACCAGCGTACCATATAAAGGCTACCGCAAGGGACGCTACTGGGAGTTCAACAGCGAAGACCTGAAACTGATACGCGACAGGGCCCAGTCGGTGAAACTGATCTCGCCGATGCTGTGGGGATGGGGCGCCGACAAGAACGTGGTGCGCGGAGTCAAGAGCGGCAGCTATGGTTTCAGGGGGTGCTATCCGGCCCATTTCGAGATAGAACCGATGTATGTGCTCAGGGGGCGCACGTTCAACGATATCGACGTGGCCGGGAAACGCAAGGTCTGCGTTATCGGCGAAACGGTCTACGAAACCCTTTTCAATAAAGGGGAAGACCCCGTGGGGCAGCTGATACGCATAAACGGCATATACTTCCAGGTGATCGGCGTGATAAGCCCCAAGACCAACGCGTCGATCGGGGGGAGTGTCGAGGAGACCATTTTCCTGCCGTTCACCACCCATCAGACGATGTTCAGCCGCGGCGACAGGTTCTGGTTCCTGGCCTGCACCGCGGCCGAAGGGTACAATGCATCGCAGGTCGAAGAGGAGGTGAAAACGATACTGAAAGCCGCCAACAGTATCTCGCCAACCGACGACAAGGCGCTGTGGACCATGAATATAGAACACCAGTTCCGGATGATGCGCAACCTTTTCATCGGGATCAACATCCTGATGTGGATAGTGGGCCTGGGGGCGCTCTTCTCGGGAATCATCGGCATCAGCAACATCATGCTGGTGACCGTTCGAGAACGGATGCGCGAGATCGGGGTAAGACGGGCCTTGGGTGCCAAACCGGCCAACATCATGCTGCAGATCATGAGCGAGAGTTTCGTTCTGACGGCCATCGCCGGAGTGCTGGGTTTCGTTGTGGGTGTCGGAGGTTCGCTGCTGGTCGACAAAGTGTTCAACTTCGGAAATGCGCTGCAGGTCATCCACGAGCCGCTGGTGTCGTTCGACCTGGCGCTGACCGCGATGGCGGTGCTCATTGTGAGCGGTGTTTTCGCCGGGATACTTCCCGCATGGAGGGCGCTCAAGATCAAGGCTATCGACGCCATCAGGGACGAGTAGGCGGAACGCCGCCGGCGGATTTGATGATAAAGGTTGTTACATAATTTAAAACTGTAGGCACAGCGCCACCGTCATTGCGACCGCGAATTTATGAAGCGGGAAGCAATCCAGACAGAAAAAATAAAGACAATAAATAAAACGATACAGCTATGAAAAAAGTTTCCAGGATCATTTTACTCACCCTGCTCGCAATCGTGGTGGCAGGGACTTTCTGGTTCGTGTGGAAAAAGTCGCGGCCGGTCGAAACCGTTTACGATCTCCTCGAAGTAAAACGCGAAACCATCCAGAACACATCCGTGGCCACGGGCAAGGTCTCGCCGCGCGACGAGATCATGATAAAACCCCAGATCTCGGGCATCGTTTCCGAACTGCGCAAGGAGGCCGGCGATTTCGTCCGCCAGGGCGAAGTGATAGCCGTCGTGAAGGTCATCCCCGACATGAGTTCGCTCAACTCGGCCGAATCGCGCGTCCGGCTCGCCGAAATAAGCCTCGAAGTAACCTCTGCCGAATTCAACCGCCAGAAGCAGCTGTTCGAAAGCAACGTCATCTCCCGCGAGGAGATGGAACAGTCGGAAGCCGCCTATAAAAAAGCCGTCGAAGAGCTCCAGAATTCGCGCGACGCCCTCGACATCGTCCGCGAAGGCTCTTCGAAAAGTTCCGCCTCCATATCCAACACGCAGATACGTTCCACAATCACGGGCATGATCCTCGACGTTCCGGTCAAGGTGGGCACCTCGGTCATCCAGGCCAACACCTTCAACGAAGGGACCACGATCGCCACCGTGGCCGACATGAGCGACCTGATCTTTATCGGCAACGTCGACGAGACCGAAGTCGGGCGCGTCCATGCTGGGATGCCTGTCAAACTGATGGTGGGAGCAGTCGAAAACCGCCATTTCGACGCGGTTCTCGAATATATCTCCCCGCAGGGCGTCGAAACCAACGGCGCCATCCAGTTCGAGATCAAGGCCGCGGCCTCGATACCCGACACGGTCACGATCCGCGCCAACTACAGCGCCAATGCCGAGATCGTCCTGGCAAAAGTCACGGATGTGGTTGCGGTCCCCGAAAGCGCCGTGTCGTTCTCCGGCGACTCGACCTTCGTCTACCTGCAGACCGACACGCTCTCCAAAAAACAGGTGTTCGAGCGCCGCGACATCAAGACAGGCCTCTCCAACGGCATCGTGATCGAGGTCAAAGAAGGGCTCGAACCGGGCCAGAAGGTGCGCGGCAATGCGGTCGTGCCGACCAAGAAGGAAGAACCGAAGAAACCGTAATCATATGAGAAGGGTAATTTTGACGATATCAGCTGTGGTCGCCGTCTTGTCGGCCGAAGCGCAGGAGAAATGGACGCTCAGGCAGTGCATCGACTATGCCGTGGAGAACAACATCGAAGTTCGTCAGACGGCGTTGTCGGTCGAATCTGCCGAAATAGACCTCAATACATCACAGAACAGCCGCCTGCCGAACCTGAACGCCTCGCTGGGACAAAGTTTTTCATGGGGGCTCGATACCGACTATTTCACGGGACTCAAAAGCAACAGCACCCAAACATCCACGAGTATCGGCGTATCCACGAACGTGCCCGTTTTTCAGGGCATGCGCATCAACACCGAGATAAAGCAGAACCGGCTGAACCTGAAAGCCGCCACCGAGAATATGAACAAGGCGAAAGAGAATCTCGAACTCGAAATAACCGGTTTTTACCTCGAGGTACTTTTCAAGAAGGAGATCCACGCCGTCTACCGCGAACAGGCGGCACTCAGCCGCGAGCAGGTTACCAAGACGGAAGAGATGGTCAGCAGCGGCAAGGTCGCGCGTTCCCAGCTATATGACATACAGGCGCAGGCCGCCACCGACGAGGTCAACGAGATCAATGCCCAGAACGATCTGGTGCTCGCGCTGCTCAATCTTTCCCAGGCGCTCAACCTCGAATGGTCGACTGCGTTCGACATCGTGGAACCGGATATGGAGAACGTTGTCGCGGAGAATCTCACAAGCCTCCGCTCGCCGGATCAGATATATGAAACCGCTATCGGCGTGAAACCCCATGTCCGCGAGGCCGAATACCGACTGCAGAGCAGCGAATATCAGATAAAGATAGCGAAATCGGCCTGGTGGCCCTCGATCGGCCTCGGCGCTTCGTTCGGCGACGGCTATCTCTACAAATTCGGCACGCAGTATGACCAGAACGGCAATGTGATCGTGCAGGATAACTTCGCGACCCAGATGAAGAACGGTTACAACGTAAGCGCCGGACTCAACCTGAGCATCCCTATCTTCAACCGCAACGCCACGCGCAACAACGTCCGCTCGGCGCGGCTCAACGTGCAAAATTACAACCTGCAGTTGGAAAACGTGAAGATGGCGCTTTACAAGGAGATACAGCAGGCCTACCAGAGGGCCGTTGCGGCGCAGGCGCGCTATGACGCGACCGGCAAGGCCCTGGAGGCCTCGGAGGAGGCTTTCCGCGCCATGCAGATGCGCTACGACAGCGGCAAGGCCACGGTCTATGAATACGACGATTCGCAGACAAAACTGCTTTCGAGCCGGTCGGAACGCCTTCAGGCCAAATACGATTTCCTGTTCAGCGCCAAGATACTGGACTTCTATATGGGACTGCCGATTAACATTTAACGGTCAGGGCCGCAAGTAAATAAAAAGAAGCCGTCTCAAATCAGTTTTGAGGCGGCTTCACTATTTTGGTTGATTTTTTTCGGCTGCGGGGTCAGTTTTTTTTTGGGGGGCTTTTGTCGGTGCTTATACCTGTGCGACGGCCATTTTGGATAGGTTGTGAGCT
>JAVBVG010000054.1:0-12668 GCA_031554415.1 Rikenellaceae bacterium
CCCCCGGATCGGGCCACTACTTTTTGGCCTCGTTGCGCTTGTCGTAGTGTTTTTGATAGCGGCTCATAAACTTATCGACGCGTCCTGCGGTGTCAACCAACTTCATCTTGCCCGTGTAGAACGGGTGCGAGGTGTTGGAAATTTCCATCTTATACACGGGATAGGTTTCGCCGTTCACTTCGATGGTTTCTTTTGTCGAAACGGCGGACCTTGTCAAAAACACATGATCATTGGACATGTCCTTGAATGCGACGATTCGGTACTTGTCCGGATGAATTCCCTTCTTCATGATGTGTTTTTCTATTAAATTTAGTTTGTATCGGACGGCAAAGATAATCAAAATTATCAATTATCAATTACGATTTTCTATTTGCATCAAAATTAAATCGCCGGCGGCGTTCCGCCTTATTCGTACCTGCCCGATTTAAGCATGCTGACCTCGCGGTCGGTGAGGAAACGCCACTGCCCGCGCTTGAGGTTCTTCTTCGTAAGGCCGGCGAAATAGACGCGGTCGAGCTTGTGGACTCCGTAGCCCAGCTCCTCGAAGATGCGGCGGACGATGCGGTTGCGCCCCGAGTGTATCTCGATGCCCACCTCCTTGCGGTTGTCGGGCTTCACGAAATCCACGGCGTCTGGAATTATCACGCCGTCGTCGAGGTCGATGCCGTCGCGCGCCCTCTGCAGGTCGAAATTCGTCAGCGGCCTTTCGAGCGTCACCTGGTACACCTTGCGCTTGTTGTGCGAGGGGTGCGTCAGTTTTTCGGTCAGGTCGCCGTCGTTTGTCAGCAGCAGCACCCCGACGCTGCTCTTGTCGAGCCTTCCGACGGGATATATGCGCTCCTCGCAGGCGTTCTTCACGATATCCATGACGGTCTTTTCGGCGTGCGGATCGTCGACCGATGTAACGTAGCCTTTCGGCTTGTTCATTAAGATGTAGACCTTCTTCTCGTTGCTCAGCAATTCGCCCTTCAGGCGTATCTCGTCCGCGGGCTTCACCTTGACGCCCAGCTCGCTGACGACCTGTCCGTTGACGCTCACATCGCCCCGGGTAATGAATTCGTCGGCTTCGCGGCGCGAGCACTTGCCCGACATGGCGATATAGCGGTTGAGGCGTATCTCCTTGCCTGTGTTGGGCATGTTGTAGCTGGGATAGAATTCGGGTTTGGTGCCCGGGTCCATCACCCCTTCGGGCGATTTCTTCACGAAAGGCTTGCGCGGTCCGAAAGATTTTTTGTCGCCGTAAGGCTTGTCGCCATAGGGTTTCCGCTCGCCGTAGGGCTTGTCGCCGTACTGCTTCCTTTCGCCGTAAGGCTTGTCGCCGTACGGTTTCCTTTCATAGGGACGGCCGCCGTCGTAATTACCGCGCGGCTGGCGGTCGGGCTGGCCGGCGTCCCACCTGTTAAAGTCGCGTTCGGGCCTATCCTGCCTCGGACCTCCTATGAATTTATTGTCGGGGGAAAAATTGGGATTGTACGAACGCCGTTCTCCCTGCGGTTTGTTATAGCCGCCTTCGGGTTTGGGCCGCCAGCCTTCGGAGCGCTGTGGCCGGTCGCTGTCGTCATACCTGTTTCCGCGATTGTCGCCCGCCTGATCTGCGGGCCTCTCTGATGCTGCTCGGGGCGAGCGCGTTACCGCCTCGACCGTGACGGTTCTCCTGCGTCTTTTGTCCTTCTGGAACTCGTTTACGCCACCGTCTTCTTTCTTTTTAAAATCGGAATCTCCCATTCGGATTTTGTTTTTTAATGATAATATTGGTTCTTCCTCACAAATGTAGCCTGTTTTTTTTACTTTTGTTGCGTTTATGCTTAAAATAAAAATACGGGCGATGCAAAAATCTAACTACAAATTTGATACCATTCCGGAAAGAGCGGGGACGGATACGCTGAAATTCGACGCGCGCAAGATGGTTTTCGGCCGGGAGAACGTCATCCCGATGTGGATCGCCGACATGGATTTCGAGTGCGCGCCCGCCATCGGCGAGGCCATCCGCCGCCGCGCGGAGCACAACGTCTACGGCTACGACTGCGGAGGGGAGTGCTACTGCGGTTCGCTTATCGGCTGGTTGGGCAGGCGTTCGGGCTGGACGGTGGAGCCCCAGTGGCTGCGCTTCACACCGGGCGTGGTGTCGGGACTGGGTTTCGCGATAAAGGCTTTTACCGCTCCGGGCGACGGCATAGTGATACAACCGCCGGTCTATCCCCCTTTCCGCGGCATGACCGAGGCCAACGGGCGCAGGGTGGTGAACAATCCGCTGAAGCAGGCGGGCGATACTTTCGAGATCGATTTCGACGACCTCGACCGCAAGCTGGCCGACGCGCGGGCGATGATCCTGTGCAACCCGCACAATCCCGTCGGGCGCGTCTTCACGGAGGATGAGCTGCGCCGCGTGGGTGAACTCTGCGTGAAGCACGACATCATACTTATCTCGGACGAGATACACTCCGACCTCGTTTTCGCACCCCACAAACAGACACATATCGCCGCCCTCGATCCGCGTTTCGCCGAGCGGACGATAACCTTCGTGGCGCCGAGCAAGAGCTTCAACATCGCGGGGCTCGCCACTTCCGCCGGCATCATGACGTCGGAAAAGATGCGTGCGGCGTGGGACAGGGAATATAACACGACGCACGTTACCGGCGGGACGGTTTTCGGGCTTATCGCGATGCGGGCGGCCTACGACCGGTGCGAAGATTGGCTCGAAGAGGCGCTCGTCTACCTGAAAGGCAACATCGAATATGTCCGCGAATTCCTTGCAAAGAACATTCCGGCGGTGAAAACGCTGCGCCAGGAGGGCACCTACCTGATGTGGCTCGATTTCCGCGAACTGGGGATGGAGCACAGGGAGCTGATGGAGTGGCTTGCGGCCGAAGCGGGGCTGGGGCTCAACAGCGGGGCGGATTTCGGACGCGAGGGGATCGGTTTCGCCCGCCTC
The DNA here is from genome assembly GCA_031554415.1 of Rikenellaceae bacterium. Lineage (GTDB taxonomy): Bacteria > Bacteroidota > Bacteroidia > Bacteroidales > Rikenellaceae > UBA940. Next base: position 2,933 of record JAVBVG010000054.1, read on the forward strand.
AACGCCGCCACGAACCGCGCCACGATAGAAAAGGCCATGCGGCAACTTAAAGCCGCCGCGGACAGATTGAAATAAATCACCACAACTGCAAAACAAAAGACCGCACCCCTGAAGGATGCGGTCTTTTCTCATTTACCGGCGGACACGGGAACCTACTTGGGCACATCCTGCATGATAGTGGTCCGCGCGTAGACGGCGCCGTATTCATCCTCGAACGAGAGGTAAGCCAGCCTTTCGTGGCCGAAGTCGTTGGCCGTAAAAGTCAGCGAAACGATATAGTCGCTGCCCGACGGCACAGTACTGACCGTTAGCCAGTCGGCCGGATCGTATAGGGTGTAGGTATCGATCACGGTGAACGCGAAATTACTTTTCACTGTGAGCTGGACGGTCTGGGTATTGCCTGTAAAGTACTGGTTTTGCTCGAGCGCCTCCACGTATTTGCCCTGTTGACGCGCGGGGCCTTTGAACTGCTCCACCGCGGTCCGCCAGCAATCGAAGTTCTTGTCGTCCAGGAATACCAGCTCCACCCATCTGAAGTTGTCGCCCTCGTTGGCCGTAAGCGTCATATTGACAGTGTATTTATTCGTTCCCGCAGGCGTGATCTGCGTGGCGGTGATCCATCCCGGCTCGCCCTCATGGTAATTCGCCTGTATCCTGAAGTTACAGTTGCTGCGCACGTCGAACGAACAGGTCTGCGCCGATCCGTCGTATTGATATACTGACTGCGTACCATGGACGAAGTTGCTCATATCCTGCTCTTCCCGCTCCTGAGACGATTGCGAGTGCTGGGTAACGGTAAATGTTTTGAACGCCTTGCCGCCCGAATTAATGGTCACGGTAACGCTGCGCGGGTTGGCGCCGGTGTTGGCTTCGTTCAGGGTGATGTTCAGTTCGGCTGCGCCGGCAGGGCCTTCCATAGGCTCTATCGTAAGCCACGACGCCGAGCGGGTCTTTTCGGCTATCTGCACCTCCCAGGCCGCGGGCGCGGTGAACGAATATGTCTCTTTGTCGGCGATGTCTTCGTAGGAAAGCGTGATCTCATCAGGATCGGTTTCCGGAGTTTTGTCGCAAGCCGCGAATAACCCCGCAAGAAGGAGTAACGTTAACAGTTTTTTCATTGTGTATCGGTGTTCAATATTTAGACAATAAAAGAATTGTGGAACAAATATATTAAATTTTCAACAATATATGCGAGGCGCATAATTCACGGTCAATAACCTTGCATAACGGTTACCGTCCTCCCCCGCGAGTGCGGCTTCTTTTTCTTCATTGGGATTCAGGCTCGCCGATCCTACGGGACCTGCGAAACGCCCACGTTGCGGGTTGCCGTCACCCCGTTAAGCACGGCCGTGATTACAAATTCACCCTTGCGCACCGCGGATGACGGGCCGCACTGCACGGCGACGGTATAGGTGTTGCCGGTAGAGGTTTCGCGGCTCGGATTTCCGACACTTATCCAGCCGTACGCGGACGAGCAGGTGACGGTCGCCTGCGGATCGGAAACGCTGAACCTTACGTTCATCGTCCCTCCGGCCAGCGGTATATCTTCCGGCGATGATTCCAGGAAAGTTATATAGAATGTAGGCTGCGGATCGGGCTCCCTTCCTTTCTCCTGCTCTATTTTCGCGACATTATAGATATTGCCCTTGTCGTCCTTGAACTGCAGTTCCAGAACCCTGTTTTCAGTTGTTTCATTGGCGGTAATGGCGACTTTAACGGTGTACACGTCGCTGCCCGACGCCGGCGGCGTGGTCTGCACCTGGAACCATCCGTCCCCGCCGGCGTAGACCTGGGTTCCTATCAGGAACTGGAAATTGCTCGTCACGGATATAGTCACGGTCTGGGCGGCCGCGCTGCTCGTCCCAAAATGATTCACCTGCACATACTTGTCCGTATCCCCGCCGCCGGCCGCGCTCTGCACGACTACGGTATGGCAGTATGATTTCCCGTCGCCGTCCGCGAACCACACCGTAGCAGTTCTTTCCGCCCCGGTACCGTTTGCCTGTATGGCCAGATCCACAGAATAAGTGCCTTGCTTCGGCGAAGATATCGTCGAGGTGAGCCATCCGCCCTGATCGCCGGAGCCGTACATTTCCGTCACCGTAAAAGCGAAATTACTGACCACGTCTATATGCAGGGTTTGCGCCTCGCTGTCGACCGTGTATGTGGACTCCATACCTCTGATATATTTTTCCGTATCGCCGCCGTTCTCTTCGTTCTGCGAGGTTTCCGAGTGCTGGGTGACGGTAAATGTTTTGGAGATTTCTCCGGAAGTGATAGTAACCTCGGCGCTGCGCGGATCCGCGCCCGTATTGTTTTCGGCCGTGGTTATGGTCACGGTGGCCTTGCCTGCGGGGCCGCTCATGGGATTTACCGAGAGCCACGGCACGGCGCGCTTCGCGTCGGCGATATCCACGGACCAGGCTTCGGGGGCGACGAACGACACCTCCTGTTTGTTACTTTTGTCGTTATAGGACAGTTTGACTTCGGGGATCTCCAGGTCGGCGAGATTCTCCGGGGCTTCTATTTTGTCGCATGCCGCGAGGACGCCTGCAAAAAGAAGCAGCGATAACAGTTTCTTCATGATCGATCGGGTTTTGATATGGGCAAAAATACTCTTTAAACCGTACGGCCGGAGGTCATGAAATCAAAATAACCGTCAATACGACAATTTGATCCTGTTACCGTTATTTTATCTCGCCCCAGCGCAGGTTATTGTTTCCGCGCATGACGCTCCATTTCAGATAGTTATACGAATGGTAGAGGAACGGCGTCCAGCGGCACGCGGCAAGGAACGGACGTGTCTTCGCGGCGGTGTTAGGATCGGCGGCGGCCTCGCGCCAGTAGCGGTGGAGCAGTGCGCGGTGCTTGCGGCGGAACTCTTTCCGCGACACACTGTCCTTATTGTAGCGGCGGTTCATCACCAGCAGAAAGCGCTCTTCGTAAACGCGGCGGGCTTTGGTGGCGGCGGCCAGCAGCGGAAGACCCTCGCGCTGGGCAAATGCGATGCGGTCGTTCAGCGCGTCCCCCGCCCAGCGCACGTCGAAACCGCTGTTCATCACGCTCCCAGGATGTATATAATGGTAATAGAGCTTTTCGCGCGTAACGGCGACGCGCCCGGCCGCCCACAGCGCGTGGTGCACCACCATCTGGTCCTCCATCGTGTAGGAGCCGGCCGGGAAACGGATACCGCTCCACACCTCGCGGCGGTAGAGCTTGTCCCAGACATATATGGTGGCGTTGTCGTAGAACGATTCGAGGATCTCGCGGCTCGTGAATATCTCCACAGGCTGCTGCGGGGGATCGGGCAGGGAGTCGGCGCCGCCCTTGGCGAAACGGCAGTGGGCGATGCCGCAGCCGCCTGCGAGGCACATTCCGAGCAGACGTTCGAGCATGCCGGGGGCCATGAAGTCGTCGTTGTCGCAGAATGCGACGAACTCCCCGCGGGCGGCTTCGATGCCGTCGTTCCGAGCGGCCGAAACCCCTCCGTTGGGCTTATGGATCACCCTGACGCGGCTGTCGAGCGCCGCATACCCGTCGCAGATCGCGGGACTTCCGTCGCGCGAACCGTCGTCTATGAGCAGCACCTCTATGTTGCGGTACGTCTGCGCGAGTATCGAATCGACGCACCTCGCCAGATATTTTTCGGCGTTATAGACCGGAACGATCACCGATATTAACGAGTTATGAATCATAAGTTATGAGTTATGAATCGAATCGTCATTGCGAGCGAAGCGAAGCAATCTATATTTGCCGTCTGGATTGCTTCGTCATCACATTCCCCGCAATGACGGGGATCGCGATCATTTTCAATTCTTCTCCCCGATATAAAACAGATCGAAAGCCTGGTCGCCGACTGGGGCGACGCGGTAATCGTCGATGGTGATGCCTTCGGTAAGCTCCCGGTTGTTCTTAAGCAGGAGGCGCCGGTTCACGCGGTTCGCCACGTCGTAGGGGGCCTGGAGCATCCACCGGGGAAGCCTCTGCTGGAGTTTCAGCGGATCGAGGCGGGCGAGGCGCTCCACATTCCGGCGGTTCTTTTCGTAGTAGTCCATCACGGCGCTGTTCCCGAAAACCCCCAGCGCCTCGACCCTGTCGAAATGGCACTCCATCAGGTTTGTGAATTCCCCGGGCGAGTACTCGCGCACGTGCCACGGATTGCGCGTGAGCGACATCCGCGAATTGGGCGTTGTAACGATGAACTTCCCGCCGTGCTTCAGCACACGCTTGACCTCGGCAAGGAAGGCGAAATCGTCCTTTACATGTTCGATGACCTGGAACGAAACGATCCAGTCGAAAGAGTTCGAGGGAAAATCGAGCGGCGGGACCTTCATATGCCGGAAACTGACGTTCCGGAATTCGTCGAAACCGGCGGGCTCATGCTTGTCCACCGTCACGAACACGTCCGCCGCAGAGGAGATCAGTTCGACGCCGTATCCGCTGCCGGTGCCTATTTCGAGTACATTCCCGCCCACGCGTCCCGCCGCCTCGCGGTATGCGAGCAGCGAACGCCGGAAGACGAAATTGTCGCTCGGGTCGCGGTGCGAAACCCGCTCTGCCGTATTCAGTGCCTTCATAAGTGAAGAGTGAAGAGTGAAGAGTGAAAAGTGAAGAGTGAAGAGTGAAAAAGACGCGGCAAAGGCGCACCTTCGACTCATAACTATTTTATAAGTTTGGTTTCGGTGTCGCTCACGGCAATGTCGCCGCGCTTCATCAGCATCCCCAGGGAGCGTTTGAATACCTTTTTGCTCATGGCCGTCAGTTCGGCGACCTCCTCCGGTGTGCTTTTGTCGCCTATGGGAAGCCGTCCGCCCTCCTGCTTTATCAGCGCGAACAGCCGTTCGGCGGCATCCTTCACCTCGTCGTAGCCCTGTTTCTGGACAGCCACGTCGATGCGTTTGTCCTCGGTAACGCGCCTCACGAAACCGGTCATCCGATCGCCCGTGCGGACGCGCGAGAAGAGCTGGTTCTTGTATAGCATCCCCCAGTGGCGGTTGTTCACGATAACCCTCCAGCCTATGTCGCTCTCCGATGCGGCGATCAGGTCGACCTGCTGGCCCGGCGCGACGCTTATCTCGTCGTTCGACACGACGCTCCGGAGCTTCATCGAGGCGACGCAGCGTCCCGTTACGGAGTCTTCGTAGAGGTAAACGAGATATTTGTGCCCCACGATCACCCCGCCCTGCTGGTTGCGGTTGGGCAGGAAAAGGTCTTTGGCCGCCAGCCCCCAGTCGAGGAACGCCCCGTGGAGGTTCTTGTCGATGACCTGCATCAGCGCGATGTCGCCGACTATGGCGACGGGCTCTTCTGTGGTGGCCACCAGGCGGTCCTCCGAATCGTGGTAGACGAATACCTTCATCCGGTCGCCGACCCGGTCTTTCAGCGACACGTAACGGTTGGGCAGCAGCACTTCGTCGCCCTCTTCGTTCGTGAGATAAAGTCCGAAATCGGAGATCCGTCCTACCGTCAGTTCGTGGTATCTTCCCGCGTGTATCATTGAGTTTTTTTTGCCTTAGTTCCCCACAAAGCTACAAAATTAGACGGCATTTTCTTATTTTTGTCCGGATAATTTCCCGAACGTCATTGCGAGGAACGCTGTGACGAAGCAATCCGGATAAAAAAGTTTTGGACCTCAACCTCACCATAATCACGATCCTCGTACTTTCGGGCGTCGCCGTGGGTTTCATCAACACCCTCGCCGGCGGCGGCACGGCGATCTCGCTGACGGTTTTCATGGCGCTGGGGCTTCCGGTGCAGGTTGCCAACGGGACCAACCGCATAGCCATCATCATGCAGAACCTGTCGTCCACCGCTACCTTCACCAAAAAGAGGCTGCTCGACTGGCGCAACGGGATCCGGCTCTCGATCCCGTCGATACTCGGCACGGTCGTCGGGTCGCAGATCGCGGTAACCATCGACGACCGCATATTCCAGATATGCCTTGCGGTGGTGCTGGTGGGGGTTCTCGTGTTTTCGATAGTGGGCGACCGGCTTCTGAAGCGCAGCGGCGAGTCGATCGAAAAGGTCAAGCCTGTACACTATCTCGTGTTTTTCCTCATCGGCATCTACGGCGGCTACATGTTCGTGGGTGTGGGCTATATCATCCTGCTGGCGACGATGGGCATGCTGCACCTCAACATAGTGAAATCGAACGTGATAAAGGCGCTGATAATCTTCATTTCGGTGCCTTTTTCACTTCTTGTGTTCATCCTCAACGGCGAGGTTAACTATATGTACGGCCTGATCCACGGCGCCGGGAACATGGTGGGGGCATTCCTTGCGTCGCACTACGCCATAGGCTGGGGAGCGCGGTTCCTGAAATGGTTCATGGTTGTGGTGGTGCTTTTCTGCCTGGCCGACCTGGTCGGGCTCATCTCGATCCGCGACTTCGTACTCGCCTTATTGAAGTGAAAGGTCAATACCCGTTTTTCGCCTTTTCGAACGACAGCATGGTTTTGCCGATCTCCGGCAGGGCCTCTTTCCCCGCGAGCTTCCATCCGTTCCTGAGGTAGAACCTGACGGCCTGCCGGTTCTCTTCGAACGTTTGCAGACGGATCGCCGGATATTTAACGAACAGCATATTTTCGACATACGCCAGCAATTCCGTGCCGTATCCCCTGTTCTGGCAGGCGGCGTCCACCATGATCAGATGCAGGAGGGGCCCGTCGGTTATGGCGAATCCGATGACCCCGCCATCGCCGGTCATCAACGTGCAGTTTTCCAGTCCGTCGTCTATCTCGCGGTCCGATTGTCCGCTTTCGATAAAAGCCCGAACCGCCCCTGACCCTAAGAAGGGCGTATAATTGGATATTATCACCCGCTGCGCGATCTCCCTGATAGTTCGGACGTCATCCGGTCCCGCGGGTCGAAAAGAATATTCCATGCGTTCAGGATGCACTGCCCGCGATCTGCCGGAATTCATTTTCAACTTTCCACTTTCAATTTTCAATTTCCTGGAAAGCCCCGCTGCGGCAGATGAACCACGGATTCAGCAGCGACTCCTTGTTGTATGAGAACTTGCCCAGGCCGGGCAGCGATTTTGTCGTGCCGCCGGTGTCCGAAAGGATGATCTCTCCGGCCGCCGTGTCCCACTCATAGGTGTTCGAAGTGCGCGGATAACAGTCTATCTCGCCCTCGGCCAGCATGCAGAATTTGTAGGAGCTCCCCTGTTCGACCAGCACCGCGTCGGGATATTGTTCCTTTATCCGACCGATATGCTCCATCGTTTCGGGCGTCTGGTGCGAACGGCTCACGCCTATGCGGATGGGATTGTTGCACGCCTTTTTAAGCGGCAGCTCCACAGTTCCCGAAAAAACCTCGTCATAGGTAAGCTCGGCGTCGGGATCGGGCTTCACCTCCCGCTTCATGAACGAGCCGTGCCCCTTCTCGCAGAAATATATCTTTTCGAAATAGGGAACGTAGATCACCCCCACCACCGGGCGGTTGTTCACCACCAGCGCGATGTTGACCGTGAACTCGTTGTTGCCCTTGATGAACTCCTTGGTGCCGTCCAGCGGGTCGACCAGCCAGAACATGTCCCAGTCTTTGCGCTCGTCGAAACGCATCTCGCGCCCCTCCTCGCTCAGCAGCGGGATGTGAGTCTGCCCCAGGTACTCCTTTATGACGGTGTGCGCCAGCTTGTCGGCCAGCGTGATGGGCGTCTGGTCGCGCTTGAGGTCGACGGCGTAATCCTCCTTGCGCCTGTAAACGTTCAGGATGGCCGCCCCGGCGCGCAAAGCGGCGTTGTAAGCCTTCGGCACGAGGTACGCCCTCTGCTGCGCATTCAAATATTTTCCGTCTTCCATAATCTAAAATTAGAATTATGGATTATGAATTATGAATTTTTGTGCGACAAATGTCGCAGGCTTTTAAATAAAAAACCGACGCGCAGCGTCACCGCAATTCATAATTCATAATCCATAATTCATAATTATTTATTGTAATTCGAACCAAACCATTTTATAGCCGTCGGTTTCGGCTTCGAGGACCAGGGGTCCTTTATGTTTTTTGCCGTTCATGTCGCGCCATGTTCCTTTCGGGAGCCTGACGAGCCGCTTGGCGTTGTCGTCCACGGCGGGAGCGACGAGGTACCGGTCGCCGAGCATATACTGGTCGGCGCAGTCGGCGAATCCGTCGCCGGCGAAGATGTATTCCATCGGCCGGATGATGGGTTCGACGGTCTTGCAGGCTTCCGTATACGCCTTTTCCATATATTTCGCCAGTCCTGCGCGGAACGTCAGCACGCGTTTCATTTCAGCAGCCGCAAAACCGTATTTCCACGGCTCGAACGGTATGTCCGCCACAGGCATCATCGCCTGCATGAGCGCATACCTTACGGCCGTTTTTTCATCCGCGACGGCAAGGGCTTCGAAACCCGGCACCACCTGGGTAAAGGGCCCTGCGGCGAGTCCCGCGGTAATAACGTCCTGCAGGTATCCCGCCTCGCCGGAGGCCGAAGTCCGTACGGCGGCCGCACAGACGGACTGGAACCGCGGCATTCCCGGCCGGAATTCGGCCAGTGCAAAATCCGCGCCGATTCCCGGCATGGCTGCCAGATATTTTTTCGCATAGTCGGTGTCGTCCACAATGCGTTCGATGAGCGCGCCGCAGTCGAACCGGAATCCGTCGACGCCGCACGTCCGCTGAAGTTCAGCCAGAGTCTTTTTCAATTCGTCGGCCTGCGCGGGCGCCGTGAGGTCGAGCGCCGCGAAAAAACCCTCCGGTCCCGACATCACGAGCGGCTTTCCGGGACTTTCGCTCACGAGTAGATCGTGCGCCGCGAGGGTGTGGAAATCGCGCCCCCAGGCTGCGACGTACGGGGTTACGGTCAGCATCACCTTGAACCCCAGCGTGTGCATCCGGGCGATGAAAGCGGCCGGATCGGGAAACCAGCGTTCATCGAATCCATATCCGGAAGCCCTGCGCCACCCTTCTCCCAACACGATTATCCCCGGCGTAAAACCCTCTTTCAGAAGGGTTTCCGCGTAGGCGACGGCGTCTTCGGAGGTGCAGACAAAACCATCACCCGCATCGATTCCGTACACCGGCCGGGTGAACAGTTCGGACGACGGGAATTTGTCGGTGCCCTTGAAATCGCTGTGGTGCATTGCCAGGTATGCCTGGCGGAGCGTCCTGCCGCCTTTTTCGGCGCTGACTTCGGGGCCGTCGGATGTTATCGTGAATTTTTTGCCGTCGAAGACCACTCCGGCGGGCGCGTCGCTCTGTATATACCTTCCGGCCGAAGAAACGAGAGAGCCGGTGCAGAATCCGCCCCTGTCGGGCAGGCCGGTGTGGGCATGGAACGGCTCGGAGAAGGGCTGCGCGGGAGAATTGCCCGCAAATATCCCCCACCATTTTTCCCCATGCTGTAACGTGATCTCGGAAATATTCTGTCCCCGCAGCGGCGAAACGAACGCCACGGCGGCAGTAAATAATATTAAGGCCAGTCTTCTCTTCATAATCGTTACAAAATAACGAAAAAATCGGGAATCCATTATACACGGGACGGAGATAAACGGAGGTTTATGAAAATTTCATCGCTTTTGTTTGCGCCGAAGTAAAAAAGAAGTATATTTGCATCCCAATTTCATGTCAAAACATGTACGTAATTGTAGAGATAGCAGGTCAGCAGTTCAAGGCTGAGAAGGGTCGGAAGCTCTATGTTCACCGTCTTAAAGGGGAAGAAGGTTCCCCGGTGAGCTTCGATCAGGTACTGCTAACGGATAGCGACGGTCAG
>JAVBVG010000104.1:0-5998 GCA_031554415.1 Rikenellaceae bacterium
GGCATCCTCGTGCTTCTGTTCTGGGGCTGCGGCACACAGCAAAAGCCCGCGCCGGGCAGGGCGGAAGAGATCCGTCTGGCATTGGTGAACCGGGACCAGAGCCGCGTTCTGGTTGCCGCGCACAGGGGGGACTGGCGCGGATTTCCCGAAAATTCCGTCGAAGCCATCCGGAGCGCCGTCGACATGGGCGTCGACATCGTCGAGATAGACGTGCAGATGACCTCCGACAGCGTGCTGATCCTGATGCACGACGCCACGCTCGACCGCATGACCGACGGAGAGGGACGCATCTCCGAATGGACTTTCGACTCGATCCGGACGCTCCGGCTGAAGAACCGCCCGCACGACACCGTCACCGTTTTCAGGGTGCCCACCCTCGAAGAGGCACTGCTCGCCGCCAAAGACCGCGCGATGCTCAACCTCGACAAGGCCGACCGCTTTTTCGGGCTCTGCTACGCCCTGGCCGAAAAGACCGGGACCACCGCCCAGATAGTCATGAAGGGCGGAGGCTCGCCCGAAAAGGTGCAGGAACTCTACGGCGGATACCTCGAGAACATCATCTACATGCCGATCGTAAACCTCGACAAGCCCGAGGCCGAGGGACATATCGCTCAGTTCGTCGAACGGCTCGATCCGGTGGCATTCGAGCTGCTGTTCAAAAGCGACGAAAACCCGCTGCCGAAACTCGTGCCGTACATGCTGAACGGACGGGCGCTGATATGGTACAACACCATGTGGAGCAGGATGGCCGGGGAACGCGACGACGACACGGCCGTGTCCGATCCCGACGCTGTTTACGGATACCTCGTCGATTCGCTCAACTGCCGTATGATCCAGACCGACAGGCCGCAGGAACTGCTGGATTACCTGCGTTCGAGGGGGCTGCACGACTAAGCGGAACATGATGCTTTAATTGCGCCGGGCACATGTCCGGCGCTTTTTTTATGTCCGGTCCGATATTTGCTTTCGGGGATGGTCGTAAGAGTTTGTAAAAACGACAGCCGCGATGAAAAAAAGAACGACCTTGCTTATAATGGCGCTCCTGCTCACAGCAGCAGCATCGCCCGCGCAGCAGCAGGATACCATCCGGCTGACGCTCGGAGAGTGCCTTGCGCATGCCCTCGGGGGCAACTTCGCAAGGCAGTCGACGGCCCTCGACGAAGAGTGGCAGGCCGAGGCGGTCAAGGCAGCCAAAGGCGAGCGCCTGCCCGACCTCGCGGCCAACATCGACGAGAACTATTCATACAGCCGCGGCAACGGCAACTACTGGAGCGGCAATTACAACATGTCAGCCGATATGACCATCTGGCAGGGCGGACAGATAAACAATACCGTCAAAAGGAACGAGCAGCAGCTGGAGCAAACCCGTCTCCTGACGCAGCAATACGACAACAACCTCACGATCGACGTCCTGCAGGCGTTCCTGACGGCGATCGGCAACGAGGAACTTCTGAAATACCAGAAGTCCGTCCTCGAAACGAGCCGCGAGCAGCTTGCCGAGGGTAAGATAAAACTGGAGGCCGGACAGATACTTCCCAGCGACCTTTTCCTGCTCGAATCCCAGTACGCGATAGCCGAGAACGACACCGCCACGACCCGGATCGCGCTCGACAACAGCCTGATCTCGCTTAAAAACCTGATGTCGATGGATCTCTGGCTGCCGCTGAAGCTCGTCTATCCCGACGACGCGACGCTCTCCTCGATGCTCGAACTGCCCACCCAACGGGAGGCGGTCGGGCGCGGCATGGAGGCTATGCCTGATATAAAGATCAGCGACTACGACGTGGTCATCGCCGAAACCGGGCTCAGGCTGTCGAAGTCGGCTTACTATCCCACCCTTTCGGCGAACGCGGGCGTCGGAACCGGCCATTTTCAGGATTTCAAAAATTACGGCCGCCAGTTGGGCGACCGTTTCGGGCCGACGGCAGGGATCACTCTGAGCATACCGATCTTCAACAACAACCGTACAAAAACGGACGTCGCACAGAGCCGCATAGAGCTCCGGCAGGCCGAACTCGACCGCAGGCAGTCGGCCATGGACATCGAGCAGACCCTCATGAACGAATACGGCAACGTGGTTTCGTCGGCCGGATCGTACAAGGCGTCGGATATGAAACAAAAGGCCTACAAGCGTTCGTTCGACGCCTACACTGCGATGTTCAGGGCGGGCGCGATAACCACCGTCGAGCTTCTCCAGCAACAGGACAGCTACGTCGACGCCGTGAAAGACTACCTGCGGTATAAATACACATTCATGCTTCAGCGCATGGTGCTGGACGTCTATATGGGGGTGCCGATTAAAATGTGAAAAATATGAAGGATATGAAATGGGGCGTGATCTGCGCGGCGATGGCTGTGGCCGCAACCTTTGCGGTCGTACTGCTCGCCACGGCCTGCAGGAGGGAGGCCGTTCTTGAAACGGCCCCGGCGGCGGCTGGGAGCGTCGGGATAACGGTAACGGCAAGCGGCCGTGTCCGCCCGGTGGAGGTGGTGCTTGTGGGTACCCAGGTGTCGGGCGTTATCGAGAAGATATACGCCGACCACAACTCGCGCGTGAAGGCGGGGCAGCTTCTGGCAGAGCTCGACAAATCGACGCTGCTGCAAAAACTGACGCAGGCCAAAGCCTCGCAGACCAGCGCCGAGGCCGACCTTGTGTATGCCCGGCAGAATTTCAACCGCATCAAGCACCTTCACGACAACAGGGCCGCCACGGACGTCAGTTTCGAGGAGGCTGTCAAACTGCTGGCGCAGGCCGAAACCGCCCTCGCGAATGCCAAGGCGAGCACGGGCCAGGCGGCTGTCAACCTGAAATACGCCTATATTTATTCGCCGATCGACGGCGTCGTTCTTGAAAGGGCCGTCAACGTCGGGCAGACGGTGGCCGCCTCGTTCAGCACCCCCACCCTCTTCACCATAGCCGAAGACCTCGCCTTGATGCAGGTCGAGGCCGCGGTGGATGAGAAACACATAGGCCGCATCCTGACAGGCCTCGAAGCGGACTTTACGGTCGACGCGTACCCCGGCGAGATTTTCGCGGGCACCGTGCGGCAGGTAAGGCTGCAGCCCGCCATTACGGACAATGTCGTGGTTTACACGGTGATAGTCGAGACCGCTAACCCCGGAGGGAAACTTTTTCCGGGCATGACGGCCGGCATCTCGATCCCGGTGGAGTCTGAAGCCGGACTCGTTATTCCGCTCGCCGCCCTTGACTTCCGGATGACGCCCGGGGTGGCGCGGCGGCTGCACGCAGATATGCCCGATGCGGACGGCCGTCATATCGTTTGGGTTAAAAACGACGGCGGCGTCCAGCCGCGCACGGTGGAAACCGGGATCGACGACGGTGTGAACGTCATAGTCGGGTCGGGATTGCGCGAAGGCGAAGAAGTGGTGCTGTCGGCTGAGCTACGCCGCAGATAACGTCAGCCGGAGGTCAGATCGGCGACGGCGGCATCCGTATACAGGGCGAGGTCGGCCGGATCGAGCCGGATCTGCAGGCCGCGAACCCCGGCGCTGATGTATATTACCGGCTTCTCCGAGGCCGACGAATCCAGAAAAGTAGGAAAACGCTTCTTCATCCCGATGGGAGAACACGCCCCGCGGATATAGCCCACCGTGGGCAGCAGTTCCTTCATGGGAATAAGGTCGGCGTTCTTGTTGCCCGAAACCCTGGCGGCCTTCTTCAGGTCGACATCGGCGTCGCCGGGTATCACGCAGACGAATATCCCCGTCCGGTCGCCGCGCATTACCAAAGTCTTGTAAAGCAATCCTGGATCGACGCCCAGTTGCCGCGCCACATGCACGGCCGAAAGGTCCTCCTCATCCACCTCGTAAGGGTTGAGGGAGTATTTCACGCCCGCCCTGTCCAACAGGCGGGCAGCGTTTGTCTTTGGAAGTTGCTTCGTCATGCCTGTTTTATCAGACCGCGTTCGACTATTTCGGCCAGGTCGAGCACCGGAAGGGACGTTCCCCTCGCTACGGCCTTTTTGCAGAGCGGGCAGGCCGTAACGACCGTCGAGGCACCGGTGGCGGCGAACTGTTCCCCTGCCGCGCGGGCGATGCGCGTCTGCGCGGTGTTGTTTATGGCCGTGTCGGCGAGGCTGCTGCCGCAGCACATGGCGTTTTCGCGCGTTTCAGCCGGTTCTACAAGCACTCCTACCGCCGTAAGCACTTCGCGCGGCTCGTCGTAGATACCGCCGCCGCGCCCGAGTTCACAGGGATCGTGATATGTGACTGTTTCCGTACCTTTCGCGAGGGAAATCCGCCCGCCGTCGATCAGCCGTTTGATATATTCCGAGTGGTGCAGCACCTCGACGCCGTCGAGCATGTAATCCTCCTTAAAGACTTTCAGGCAGATCGGGCACGACGTTACGAGCGTGGTTATGCGGTGGTTGCGGAAGAGATTGAGGTTGTAGGCCACCATGTCGCGAGCGGCGTCCACATCGCCTGAAAGTTTCAGCGGACGCCCGCAGCAGACCCCTCCGTTGCGGTCGGCCCACCAGACGTCCTCGCCTGCCGCCGTGAAGATGCTCTCCATGGCCTTCAGTATGCGCGGCGAGAGCAGGGTCATGCACCCGGCGAAATAGCCGACCTTGCCCTCCCCTGCCGACAGATCGAGCCCTTTCACATAGTTGTAGCGTCCGTTCGCCGGAGTGTTGTGCATCGTGATGCGGCTATTGAGCCTCAGCGTGTTGAGTTCCAGCCCGACAGGGCAGCGCTCTTCGCAGCGTCCGCACATCAGGCAGTTGTCGACCACGTCGCGCCCGAGGCGGCCGTAGCGGCGGTCGCGGATAAAATAGACCGACTGCACCTTGTTGAAACCGGCGGCGCTTTGCAGCTGGCAGGGGTCGATGCAGATGCCGCACCTCGAACACGCCTCCAACTGGAAGTTGTCGAAACTCTTTTCGCGCTCCTCGCTGCGGATGCCCCAGCGGCGCAGGAAGATGAGCGGGACCTCGATGAAAATGTGCATGTAGCGCGAGAACGGCATCGAAACGAAAAAGACTCCAAGCGAGATGGAGTACATCCACCACGCGGCGAGCTCCGGATGCGGCATGACGGCGGCCGGGATCACCGAAGCGAGGGCCGATCCGAGCGAACCTGTCAGGAAACCGCCCGAATGGTGTATCCCGCTCGTGAAACTTTCGGCGAGCAGGCGCATCGGGAAGATGAACCACAACGAGGTGAGGGCTATTTTGTCGCCGACAAGCAGTTTCGTGGTCTTTTTCAGTCCGAGGGCGCGCGAACGCATCCTTTTGTACATGGCCAGAGCGAGCCCCGAAAGCACGTACAGCAGCAGCAGGTCCATCACCGCCTCGAAATTGATGCCCCAAACCGGGCCGTGGTCGAGCGAGGTGGTGAAGTATTTGAAGAAGATATGCCCCTGAAGCGGCACGTAGCTCCAGCCGAGGTATGCGATGGTTTCGATCCATCCGACCGCTATCAGCAGGAACCATCCCAGCGCGAAGCTCGTGTGCATGTAGCCAAGCAACGGGTTCACTTTCCAGACGCGGCGGTGCAGCAGGCACTCGGTGAAAACTTCCCAGGCGCCCTTTATGGTTTCGACGGAAAAAATGTTCCTGCCGACCCTCCGCCTGTCGTAACCAGGCAGACGGAAGAACCAGCGGACGTATTTATAGAGAATGACGGCGAAAAGCACCGACGTACCCACTATGAACGGAATCACGAAACCGTGGTAGAAAGTCAGTCCTTCCATTAGTAATCCCCCAGTTTACGTTTGATGAGGCGCACCACGCCGCGCGTGTTTATCCCCCGGGGGCACACCAGGCGGCACTTTCCGCACAGCATGCATTTGTTCATTTCGGCGTAGGCGGTCGCGTATTCGCCCCTGCGCACCAAAGTGTGCACCTTGCGGAAGTTGAACGAAGTGAGGTTGCCCGCCGTACATGTGGCGGTGCATCCCCCGCAGGCGATGCATGCCCCCAGTTCGGGCATTTCGTTCTGTATCTCCTTTGCCGGAAGCAGGTCGTTGCGGTCGAGG
>JAVBVG010000047.1:0-4184 GCA_031554415.1 Rikenellaceae bacterium
GGCGTGTCCCCCGCCCACAACTATAATATCATATTCAAGCCACATATTTCTGGATTGCTTCGGGCTTTTACCCTCGCAATGACGTAATAGTCAAAATCTTTCTATTTGAGAACCTGCCTCCGAAGCCATCAGTTCGCGGAATGCTTCCGACGGACAGCGGTCGGTAATGTCGCGCACGAAACCCTGCATCTGCATCCGCCGCGCGTCGCGCTCGCCCACCCCGCGCTGGCGCATATAATATACCGCCTCTTCGTCCAACTGGCCGACGGTCGCGCCGTGGCCGCACTTCACATCGTCTGCGTAGATCTCGAGCTGTGGACGGGTGAAAATGTGCGCCGTGTCGTCCAGTTGCAGGTTGCGGTTCTGCTGCGAGGCGTCCGTCCGCTGGGCGTCGGGAGCCACGTAAACCATGCCGGTGAACACCCCTGTAGCCTCGTCCGCCGCGATCCCTTTTACAAGCTGGCGGCTGCGGCAGTCTGGGGACAAATGGTTCATCCTCAGTTCTATATCGCTGTGCTGCGCGCCCGACGCGAGGTAAAGTCCCCAAAGGTCGGCTTCGGCGTGCGTGCCGGCAAGGTCGGTGCGCATCGCGAGCCGTGCAAAACCATCGCCAAGCTCGGCGAAAACGCTCTCCGAACGGCTGTCGGCCGCCTGTTTCATATAGCCGTTGAGCAGCAACGCACTGCCGCCGCCCATTATGTTTGCCTCGGAAAGACGCATTCGCGCCCCTTTCCCGACGATAATTTCGCGCACATGGTCGACCAGAAAACGTGTCTCCCCGTCGCTGCGGTAAAGTATCGATATATCGGCCTCGGCGCCCTCGCCAAGCACTATCAGCGTGCGCCCGAAACACATCTGCGCGGTCTCTTCCGACAGGAACCGGTTGTCGATAAGCAGCGGCTGTTTCAGCTTCACGCCGCCGGGTATCCACACCACCGCCCCGTCCTGCATAAACGCGCTGTTCAGGGCCGTGAGGGCGTCGTTTTTGTTGTCCGCGACCGAGTTGTAGACCGCCATCATATCGTCGCCGTATTGGGCTAAAATCTCCTTTAGCGAGCCGCACAGAACCCCCTCCTGAACCTCGGTCATGCCCCCCGCGAAGAAACCGTTCTCGAAGATCACAGCGTCCATTCCGGGAAAGCCCGCGAAGGTGCGGCTGAGGCGCGGGCGGGTGAAATAGACCTCGCGCTCCCCGGCTCCGAACAGCGTTTTCATATCACTCTGCAGGAAGCGTTCATCGCGCGTGTCGGGCAGTCCGGCCAGAATGAAATCCTCGATATACCCGGCCCTTTCGGCATTCATGCGCGCGGAAAAGCCTTCGGCGATGATGTCGAAATTTTCGGTGTAGATACCGGATAATATATTTTCAGGGCTCTTGGGCATCGCTTACTGCTCCGCATTAATTAACCAATCATATCCGTCGGCTTCGAGTTTAAGGGCCAGGTCGCGGTCGCCCGAACGGATGATGCGCCCCTTGTAGAGCACATGCACGAAATCGGGCACAATGTAGTCCAACAGCCTCTGATAGTGTGTTATAAGCACTATGGCGTTGTCCTGGCGGCGCAGCTTCGATACACCTTCGCCCACGATCCGCAGCGCGTCGATGTCCAGTCCGCTGTCGGTTTCGTCGAGCACCGCGAGCCGCGGCTCGAGCATCGCCATCTGGAAAATCTCGTTCTTCTTCTTCTCGCCGCCAGAGAATCCCTCGTTCACCGAACGGCTTATCATCGACGCGTCGAGCTCCACTATTGCGGCCTTTTCGCGCATCATCTTCAGGAACTCTCCCGCCGTAAGAGACTCTTCTCCAAGCGCTTTACGCTTCTCGTTCACGGCCGCCTTCATGAAGTTGGCCATGCTTACCCCGGGGATCTCGACCGGATACTGGAACCCCAGGAAAATCCCCTCGCGAGCCCTCTCCTCGATGCTCATCCCCAGCAGGTCGCGGCCCATGTAAAGCACGCTCCCATCCGTCACTTCGTAGCGCGGATTCCCCGCCAGAACCGACGCGAACGTACTTTTTCCTGAGCCGTTGGGCCCCATTATCGCGTGGACCTCTCCCGCCCGCACCGAAAAATTTAAACCTTTCAGCACCTCGCGCCCCGCCACCGTCGCATGCAAATCCCTTACGTCCAACATATTCATCTTCCGTATCTCTTCGTATTTTTCAACTTCCCGCGCAAACTGCGCCTCGTTCCTGTGCCTGTCCTCGCTTTCGAGCGGCAATATCTGCCTGTAGCTCATGATTTTCCTTTTTTCTTTTTCGTTACTTTTTGACGTCAAAAAGTAACCAAAAAACGGCGGCAACGGCCGCACCGATTTATTTCGATGTTGTGTTGAAGTGCATCAACGTCTATTGCGGATATTTTCCGGCATCCCTGTTATTTAAATTTCGCGGGTTGCACTTTGTGCAACTTTTTCTTGACCAGAGTTTACTCTGAAAATTCATTTTCAAGATAAACTCTGTGCAAGAAAGTTCACAGGCTTCGCCTGCCGCGAAATTCAAATAACCAACAAAAATTCACTAAAACATTGTTATCACCACAATAGTAGGAAACGTAGTTTCCGTTAAAAATTTTTGGTGCCGCTTTTTTAAAAGCGGCGGTACTATAGCTAAGCCCCGCTGCCGCCTGATTATAAAAGTCGCGGATGTGACAAATTATCCGACGCTGCCTTCCAATGAGATCGCCAGCAGTTTTTGGGCTTCGACGGCGAACTCCATGGGTAGTTTGTTCAGTACTTCTTTTGCGTATCCGTTGACGATCAGTCCGACGGCATCCTCGGTGGAGACGCCGCGCTGGTTGCAGTAAAAGAGCTGATCCTCATTGATTTTGGAGGTAGTGGCTTCGTGCTCGACCTGCGCCGAGCGGTTGCGCGTTTCGATGTAGGGGAAGGTGTGGGCGCCGCAGCGGTCGCCGATCAGCAGCGAGTCGCATTGCGAATAGTTTCGCGCCCCCTCGGCTTTTTTCGCTACACGGACGAGTCCCCGGTAGGTGTTCTGGCTCTGTCCGGCCGAGATCCCTTTGGAAACGATGCGGCTGCGGGTGTTCCGGCCCAGGTGGATCATCTTCGTCCCCGTGTCGGCCTGCTGAAAGTTGTTGGTCATAGCCACCGAGTAGAACTCGCCTACGCTGTTGTCCCCGGCTAAAATGCAGCTGGGGTATTTCCATGTGATGGCCGAGCCCGTTTCGACCTGGGTCCACGACAGCCGGGCGTTGTCGCCCTTGCATATCCCCCTCTTGGTCACGAAGTTGTATACCCCGCCGCGTCCGTTCCTGTCGCCGGGATACCAGTTCTGGACTGTCGAATACTTCACTTCGGCGTCCTTCATCACCACTATCTCGACCACCGCCGCATGAAGTTGGTTTTCATCGCGTTGCGGAGCTGTGCAACCCTCCAGGTAACTCACGTAAGAGCCCTCTTCGGCCACGATCAGCGTGCGCTCGAACTGTCCCGTCCCGGCGGCGTTGATGCGGAAATAGGTGCTCAGCTCCATCGGCGAATGCACCCCCTTGGGGATATAGCAGAACGATCCGTCGGAAAAGACAGCCGCGTTGAGCGCCGCGTAGAAATTGTCGGTGTAGGGAACGACGCTGCCCAGGTACTTGCGTATCAGCTCGGGATAGTCGCGGACCGCCTCGCTCATCGAGCAGAAGATGATCCCTTTTTCGGCCAGCGTCTCCTTGAAAGTGGTCTTGACCGACACCGAATCCATCACCGCGTCCACCGCGACCCCCGCCAGCATCATCTGCTCCTCGAGAGGAATGCCCAGCTTGTTGAAAGTATCGACCAGCTCCGGATCGACCTCGTCCATGCTCTTGTGCTTCGGTGTGGTGCGCGGCGCGGCGTAGTATATAATATCTTGAAAATCAATCTCCGGGATATCGAGATGCGCCCATCGCGGCATCTCCATTCCGAGCCAGTGGCGGTAAGCCTTCAGTCGGTATTCGAGCATCCACTCCGGCTCGCCCTTTTTGGACGAGATCAGCCTCACGATATCCTCGTCCAGCCCGCGCGGAATCACCTCCGTGTCGATATCCGTCACAAAACCGTACTCGTACTCCTTCCCGGCAAGTTCGCCTATTATGTTGTCTTTTTCGCTCATATCTCTACCCCGCAAAAGCCGGAACGCCGGCGGCGGTTTATTCTGCTACAAAAATAGGCATTTCTACCCTTTCGCCAACATT
>JAVBVG010000050.1:0-4921 GCA_031554415.1 Rikenellaceae bacterium
AGGGTGTCGTACACGGGGCCGAGGATCTGCGGAACGCAGCGCAGCGAATAGTACGGCTGCACTTTGTGGTCGAGTATCTTTTTGCCGTTGCCGTTGCCGTTGTAGAGCTCCTGCTCGCGGTTCCTGCCGCGCTTGCTTCCCTGCATCGCATTGCGCATCATGGCCGCCACGGCCCGCTGGCCAGGATGGCGCTTGGTCGCGTTGAGCTCCTCGCTCAGGAAGTCTGTGTAGGACGAGGCTATCTCGTTGACCATCACCGACGCCGCTATCGACCAGTCGAAAAGGCGTTTGGCGTAGACGAGGTTCACCAGACCGATGCCGGTCATGCAGGAGGTGCCGTTGGTCAGAGCCAGCCCTTCGCGCACGGCGATCTCGAACGGCTCCAAGCCGCACTCGGCCAGCACTTCGGCCGCCGGGCGGATATCTCCTTTGTAGCGCACCTCTCCCTCGCCGATCAGGGCCAAAGCCATATGCGCCAGCTGCACCAGGTCGCCGCTCGCCCCGACGCTGCCGTGCTGCGGGATGACCGGATATATTTCATGGTTGACGAACGAGGCCAACAGTTCGACGACTTTCGGGTCGACGCCCGAACGCGCCTGTATGAATGTGGCTGTGCGCGCAAGCAGCAGCGCACGGACGTAAATGTCGTCTAACGGACGGCCCGCGCCCGCACTGTGGCTGCGGATGATGTTGTATTGCAGTTGGCGCAGGCTGTCGTCGTCGATGCGGTACTGCGCCATGGGGCCGAAGCCGGTATTTATTCCGTAAATAACGTTATCGGAGGAAAACCCCTTCAGGAAATCGAAGCACTGCCGCACAGGTTCCATGAGGGATGCCGGCAGGGCGATATCGAGGCGGCCGAAAACTATGCTTTCGGCCTGTGAAAGAGTGATTTCGTCAGAGAGTAAAACTTCATTCATTTAGTCGGGTCATAAAATGTGGACACAAATATAACGAGTTATTTTATAACTGCCGCCATATTTCGGTTTGAAAAAACCATGCCGACGCGCCGAATGCGATATGGCTGGGTGGCAGCAAGCAAAACGCCGGCTCGGGGGCCGGCGTCGTGCGCGTTAATATCGTGCTGCTCCGTTACTTGGCGACCATGGGCTGTCCGGCCGCGGGGAACGAAGCCAGTATCTTGGTTACGGCATCGGCGATCTTCTGGTCGGGATCGCTGATCTGGCCGTCTATCTCGCTGTCGCCCACGCCTTCCCAGAACAGTTTCCGGGTCGACGGATCGACCATGTCGATGATCAGCGAACCCTCCTTGTAGTCTTCGACGTTGAAGCTGGTGGTGGCCGAAACCGGGCCGCCCCAGTAAGCGTAAGGACGGTAGAAACCGCCGTAGGCATACGGGCCTCCGTCGAAATCGGTGTTGGCCGTAACCTCTTTCTTATCCTGCACGACGGCGTTGATGTTCACCATGAAATCGGGGTTCGAAGTCGCGGCGACATAGCCTTTCGCGTCGAGCGCGTTGCGCACGGCGGTCATGACCCGGTTGGCATTGAGCTGGCTTACCGTGTTGTTGGGGATGTTGTCATACAGGGCATAGGTTTTCATGTCCGCAAAATTTTTCGAATGGTCGTAATCCGTAGTAACTTTTACGGTTGCGCAGGCCGAGAGCAGAACAACTGACAGAACAGCCAAAGGAGCGAGAAAATTTTTCATAATCAATAGATTTTTAGATAAATAACTTGATAGGCTTATGTTTTTCCCCTTCTTAAGCAATTACCGTGCAAAAGATGCGGACATGCTGCCGAAGTCGGATATAAAACCATGGCGGGTATGAACTGTCGGATTTTTTTCTACCTTTACAAAACATTCGATTTTGCAAACGACTATGAAAAACACTGCCCGATACCGCTACAGGACAATGCTCTGCCTGTTCCTGACACTGTTCATGCTGATTCCCGCCTCTGCCGCCGCGCAGGACGGCGCGGCGCTCCGCCACAGGATAGATTCGCTCCGCCACCTGCTGACAATTGTCCAGGGAGAGGAAAGAAAAGGAATATATGAAAAGCTCACGTTCGATTACCTGTCGCTGAACGATGCGGAAGAGGGACTCGCTTTCTTCAGGGAATACCTCGCCGAGGCGCGCCGCCTGAAAGATCCGCTCGTGGA
Organism: Rikenellaceae bacterium; assembly: GCA_031554415.1. Classification (GTDB taxonomy): domain Bacteria; phylum Bacteroidota; class Bacteroidia; order Bacteroidales; family Rikenellaceae; genus UBA940. The sequence goes on from JAVBVG010000050.1 coordinate 2,125, forward strand.
GGGGAAAGTGCTTGCGGCCAGGATGAATCTCTTCCACAACAGCGATCTTTTCGACAGCATCCGCCTGCAGCACCCGCAGGTGCTCGAACTCCTGGAACGAAACGGGCAGTGGGGCCAGTTTTTCAGCGTCTGTATGCAGTGGAGCCGTTCGCTCATGATGAGGGGGAAAGCCGAAGAGGCGCTGGCGGAATCGGAACGCATATACCGGAAAGCCAAAGAATTGGGCAACCAGTTCGGCTTGGGTGTCGCATTGATAAACATGGGCCACGCATACGGCGCGCTCGCAAGGATGGATGACGCACGCGACTCTTTCCGGCAGGCTGTCGAAGTGCTGGAAAAGGCCGGTCAACCGAGGACGCTTTTCGAGGCATACGAAATGCTCGTAAGTATGCACAACCAGAACGGGGAGTATGAAGAGGCTCTCGCGGTATGCCGTAAATACGAACAGGCGCTGAACGAAGCCTCGCGCGCATCGGACAAACCGGAAGAATACGATGTCTCCCGCTTCAACCTTTACTGCGCGCAGGCCGACATCTATTCCTTCCTGGACCGCTACGACGACTCCGAAGCGGCCCTGCGTCTTGCCGAACGCAATCCGATAGCGCATAACGAGAGGTCGAAAAACAAGATACGGTTCGCCCGTGCCCAAAATTACTATATGACCGGCCATTATGAGGAGACAGTGCGGATTCTCGATACGCTGTGCAAAAGCCTGGCGGGATACGGCGACTTAAGGGCCGCCAATATTATGCTGGGCGACAAGGCGAGGGTGGCCTACGAGGGTGGGATGTACAAAATATCAGCCGAATCGTACCGTGATTTTATAGGGCAGAACGACTCGCTGCGCACCGTCGCCAACGAAGCCCGGCTCGAAGAGCTCCGGACGCAGTACGAGGTCGACAAGATAACCGCGCAAAAGGAGGCCAACCGCAACTACATGCTGCTGGCGTTGGGCGGATGCGTTTTCCTTCTGGCGGCGCTCGCGGTATGGATAGTCTATTCGCGCAGGCTCGCGGCCAAGAACAGGGGCCTCGTGCAGCGCATCCGCGAGCAGGACCGCATGGAAGAGGAGTACGCCCGCATGCTTGCGGCGCTCAAACCCGGCGAAACCCGCCAGGGGGAGGACGAACGGCAGGATGCGCTCTTCACCGCTCTGCGCGATATGATGAAAGAGGAGAAACCGTACACCGACAGCGAGCTTACGCGCCGAGCGGTGGCCGACAGGCTCAGAACCAACGAAACCTACCTGCACGAAACCATCCGGAAACACACCGGATTCACCTTTAACGAATACATCAATTCGCTGCGGCTGTTCCACGCGCGCGAGATGCTCGCCGACGCCAAAGAGCGCTACACGGTCGAGGCTGTGGCGATAGACTCCGGTTTCGGTACGAGGCAGACTTTCTACCGCCTTTTCCGCGCCAACTACGGCCTCACGCCCGAGGAATTCCGCAAACTTTCCGCGATGTAACCGCTCCGACATATAAAATTAGCGCACAGGAACCGGCTGAATTTCAGCCGGTTCCTGTTTTGTTACACAGTTTACCGGGAATGCGACATCCGTGCGGAGAGGGCTTCGTATGTTTGCATCATGGAAATCAAGCCGACGATGCCGACGATGGAAAATCACGATGCCTGCTGGGTGTGCGTACTTTGGGAGCAAGGACGCGACGAATACACCGTGAGGCTGACCGGCGACCCGGCCTCGCTGCCCGTGAAAGAGGGACACCGCCTCGTGCATTTCCGCCGCTTTCCCGACACGCTCGCCGGAGCTGGCTACCGGATAGTGCTTTCGAACATTTCGCGCGAGTCGCTGGAAGGTGTGGTAAAAAGCGGCAACCCGGATATGGAAGACCTTATAAATAAATTATAAATTCAAATGAAAACTTTTAAAAACTTAAAAATCATGAAAAAACTACTCCTTACCCTGCTTGCGCTCCCGATTCTCCTCGTTTCCTGCGAAAAAAACGAAGGAGGCGAAAAGAACGATCATCTGATTATCAAGGTTCCTGCGCTGCCCGGAATCTATGCCGACACCGAAGAACTCTGCGTGAGCTTTGTTGAATTCTATGAAGATAAGATCGCCTGCCGCGCAACATACAGCGCATCGACCGGAAGCACGCTGAAATTACCGGCCGTGCTGGACGAAAGCATGCTGATGAATATGCCTGATGTTCCCGGTTTAAAATTATATATGGGTACTGTTCGGTGTCTGCAAGAGGGCAAGCCTACAGGCCAATTGGTCGACTATGGCAACGATGAGGGGATCGTAGCCTATATCTATTCAAATCGTACCTGTGAATATAGCGGCATTCAGTTGGTAGAGGGATGGAACAAGATATTCAGTTCCAAAAACAATTTCAGTGCATTGCCCATGCCGGCATCCGGCCTGGACTGGATCGTCAGTTCCCTCTGATTAAACCCGGCGCAAGTGAAATTTTCGTAAACGATTAAAAACCACAAACCATGAAAAAAATAATATTTTCTTTGACAGCGGCTGTCGCCCTCCTGGTTTCCTGCGGAAAAGGCGAAAAAGTGGGGCCCGACGGCGGCGATATACTCACCATCAAAGTTCCGGCGCTGGCCGAAATCGCATCTGATGTCACTGAACTTGGCGTCTTCGATGCGGAAGGCGATAATATGATTTGCCACGCATCGTACAGCGCCGAAACAGGCTGCAACCTGACACTGCCCGCTACGGTGAGCGAGAGCATAATGATAGATGTGCCGAGTGTCTCGGGTCTTAAAATCTATATAGGTACTGTCAGGTGCATGACGGACGGTGAAAAGAATGGAC
>JAVBVG010000002.1:0-5478 GCA_031554415.1 Rikenellaceae bacterium
GGCAACACACTCACGGCCGATTTCGCCCGGCAGGTGATAGCCAACGAAAAATTGGGCGCGGACGAGGATACCGACCTGCTGAACATCTGTTTCGACGCTTCGCGCTATGTGGGCGAAACCTACGGCAGCGAGTCGATGGAGTTGGAGGACATGATCTACCGCCTCGACCTCGACCTGGCGGCGCTCGTAAAGGCCGTCACGACGCAGGTGCCGCTGCACGACATCGTGTTCGTCATCACCTCCGACCACGGCGCGAGCGACTCGTGGGACGCGGGCCCCGTGGCGCAGGACCGTTTCAACGTAAACCAGTTCAAGACCATTCTGAACAGCTTTTTAGGGGTGCAGTTCGGCACGGGCGACTGGGTGATCGACTACATCGACCGCCAGGTCTACCTGAACCACAACCTTATATACAAAAAGAACCTGAGCCTCGAGGAGGTGCAGAACCGGGCCGCCACTTTCGTGCTGCAATTCCGCGGGGTGTCGCACGTGCTGACCTCCATCGCCATGAGCAACGGCTATTTCGGCGCCTCCTACGGCCACCGCATGCAGAACGGATTCTATCCGAGGCGTGCGGGCGACCTTACGCTCAACTTCATGCCGGGCTGGATCGAGGAGCGTCCCGGCGTAAAATCTCTTCCGGGGTCGATGTACGACTACGACACCCACGTTCCGCTCATCGTGTTCGGATGGAAGATCCCGGCGCGGGGCGTGGCCGAACCGGTCGATATGACCTCCGTCGCGCCGACCCTGGCACGTATTATGCAGATTAGTCGTCCGACGGCCTCCGACGGCGTTACGCTGCGGGATATGGATATGATAGTAAGATAATGCTGACAAAATGGCAGATACGGTACAGGAACAGATAATAGAGGAATTTTCGCTTTTCGACGAGTGGCTCGATAAATACAACTACCTTATCGAACTGGGCAACGCCCTGCCGCAGATAGACCCGGCGCACCGAACCGATAACTACGTTATCAAGGGTTGCCAGTCGCGGGTTTGGGTCGACGCGCGCATGGAGGATGGCCGGGTATGGTTCGGCGCCGACAGCGACGCCATCATAACCAAAGGCATAATCTCGCTGCTGATCCGCGTGCTGAACGGACGCACGCCGCAGGAGATACTCGATACCGACCTCTATTTCATCGACCGCATCGGCCTGCGCGAGAACCTTTCGCCCACGAGGGCCAACGGCCTGCTGGCGATGATAAAGCAGATGAGGCTCTATGCGCTGGCGTTCGCCAGCAAAAAGTAGAGAATTGCGAATTCCTAATTCCTAATTCGTAATTGATTCCAATGACTCCGCAGGAAATACTTCAGGTTGAACAGGACATAGTCCTAACGCTCAAAAATATATTCGACCCCGAAATCCCGGTCAATATCTACGATCTGGGGCTTATCTACGAAGTGGATTTCGAACCTTCGGGAACGGCCAACATTACGATGACGCTCACCGCGCCCAACTGCCCCATGGCCGACATGCTGGTCGATGACGTGAAGCGCGACGTGGGCAAGGTCAAGGGGGTTACGGAGGTGAACCTCACCCTGACGTTCGATCCGCCATGGGATAAGGATATGCTCTCCGAGGAGGCGAAACTCGAACTCGGACTTTTATAATGATCAATGGTTAATGGTCAATAACTATTAATTAATGTTCTATTCCCAACTGCTCGATCTGCTGTGGCGCGCCGGACACTTTACGGGGCGGGATTTCGCCGCCGCAGGGGAGCGTGTCGAGGTCGTTTCCATCGGCGAGTATGACGAAGATTCGGGAATGTGGTACGGTGCGGAGATCATTGTGGACGGAGAGCGCCGCAGAGGGACTGTCGCTGTGGGTGAAGAAAACGAGGTGCCTGAATCGGTGATACTTCGGCTGGTTGCGGGATACGCACTTCCCGTCCTAGGGCTCGACGACAGGCTGATCCCGCAGATAGAATACGCGATAGAGCCGGAAATAGCGGAGTGTTACGACACCCTGCGCTCCGGTTCTGCGAAATGCGACTGCGCGGAACGGATAGCCGCGATGGATTCGTTGCGCCGCACCGACCTCTACACTAAACTGCTTGTCGACCGGATGCGGCGCAAGACGGGCGACGTTATGGAGGTTTTCCGGGCTGCGGACAAAGACTGGAACCAGACCTTTCATGTGATGCTTTTCCGGGCGATGGGCGGCAACCGCAACCGTGAGTCATTTATGCAGCTTGCTTCGAAGGTGACGGGGGCGATGGTCTCGCGTGAGAAAAGTTCGCAGGAGAGGGTGGAGGCGCTGCTTTTGGGCGCGTCGGGATTCCTTCACGCGGCGGCGGAGAAGGATGCCTACACGCTGAGGTTGGAAGAGGAGTTCCGCCACCTGGCAAACAAATATTCGATCGTGCCGCTGCGCCCCGCGGAGTGGGATTTGGGCAGGATATATCCGCGCAGCCATCCCGCCGTCAGGCTCGCCGAGATCGCGGCGCTGCTCTCGAAAAAGGAGTTCATGCTCGACGGCCTGCTGCGCTGCCGCACTTCGGCCGATGTCGAGGCGCTGTTCGCGGCCGAGGCGTCGGAATATTGGAGAACGCATTACCGGCCCGGCGCGGAGTCGGCCCCGTCGGCTAAAACGATCGGAAAAGACAAGGGCCGCCTCATCGGGATAAACCTCGTTGCGCCGCTGATGTTCGCTTACGGACGCGAAAACGGCAGCGAGGAGTTGTGCGAGAGCGCCCTCGACCTGCTTGCGACCATTCCCGCCGAGAAGAACGAAAAGTTGAGTGGCTGGTACGGGCGCGGATGCGTTGCGGAGAACAGTTTCGAGAGCCAGGCGCTGCTGCAGCTGGGCAACGAATACTGCTCCGCACAGGCGTGCGCGCGCTGCCTCATCGGGCGCACCGAAATAAAAAAGGCGTTGCAGCGCGTATATTCCACTATAAATGGTTAACTTTACCGGATAATTTTTTCAGATAATACATAGACCGACTATATGAGCTTCTTAACATCAGTAATCAAATTTTTCGGCGGATCGAAAGCCGACCGCGACCGCAAAATGATCGAACCCTACGTCAAAAGGGTTCTCGAGATATACCCGTCGCTCCAGGGGCTTACGAACGACCAGCTCCGCGAACGCAGCGCCGCGATGCGCGCCGCCATAGCCGATCACATCAAACCCGAAGAGGACGCGATAGCCAAACTGAAGGCCGACATCGACACGCCCGACGTTTCGATCGACGAAAAGGAGGCGATGGCCAAGGAGGTCGACAACCTCACCAAGAAGATCGACGAAAAGATCGAGGAGAAGCTCGACGAACTGCTTCCCGAGGCTTTCGCTGTGATGAAGGATACGGCGCGCCGCTTCAAGGAGAACGAAACCATCGAGGTGACGGCCGGCGAGTTCGACCGAAACCTGGCCGCCGCGAAGGATTTCGTGACGATCAAAGGCGACAAGGCGCTCTATGCCAACCGTTGGATGGCCGGCGGAAACATGGTAACGTGGGACATGGTGCACTACGACGTGCAGCTCTTCGGCGGGGTGGCCCTGCACAAGGGCAACATCGCCGAAATGGCCACGGGGGAAGGTAAGACGCTGGTGGCAACGCTGCCGGTGTTCCTCAACGCCCTCGCCGGGAAAGGCGTCCACATGGTGACGGTCAACGACTACCTCGCACGCCGCGACTCCGAGTGGATGGGCCCGATGTACGAGTTCCACGGACTTTCGGTCGACTGTATTGACAAGCACCAGCCCAACTCCGCCGCAAGGCGCAAGGCGTACATGTCGGACATCACCTTCGGGACCAACAACGAATACGGATTCGACTACCTGCGCGACAATATGTCGATCGCCCCCGACGACCTGGTCCAGCGCAAGCACCACTTCGCCATCGTGGATGAGGTCGACTCCGTGCTGGTCGACGACGCCCGTACTCCGCTCATCATTTCGGGTCCGGTGCCAAAGGGCGACGACCAGATGTTCGAACAGTACCGCACCCCCATAGAACAGCTCTACAACCTGCAGCGCACCGAGGTCACCCGTTACGTTAGCGAAGCGCGCAAACTGCTGGGCGAGGGGAAGAACGACGAGGCCGGTATCGCACTGCTGCGCGCCCATAAAGGGCTTCCGAAATACAAGCCGCTCATCAAGTTCCTGAGTGAAACCGGCGTCAAGTCGCTGCTGCAGAAGACCGAGAACACCTACATGCAGGACAACAACAAGCGCATGCCGGAGATCACCGACGAACTCTATTTCGTGATCGACGAGAAGATGAACTCGGTGGAGCTGACCGACAAGGGCCACGAAAACCTCTCCCGGACCTTTAAGGAAGACGGTTTCTTCGTCCTGCCCGACATCGGATCGGAGATCGCCGCGCTCGAAGCCGCCGACCATACAGCAGAAGAAAAAGCCGATAAAAAGGATCAGCTGGTCAACGACTACTCGATAAAGACCGAACGCGTACACACCGTCAACCAGTTGCTTAAAGCGTACAGCATGTTCGAAAAGGACGTCGAGTACGTGGTGATGGACAACAAGGTGAAGATCGTCGACGAACAGACCGGCCGTATCCTCGAAGGGCGCCGCTACTCCGACGGGCTGCACCAGGCCATCGAGGCAAAGGAACGCGTCCAGGTCGAGGCCGCCACGCAGACTTTCGCAACGATCACGCTCCAGAACTACTTCCGCATGTACCACAAGCTGGGAGGTATGACCGGTACCGCCGAAACGGAGGCCGCCGAGTTCTGGGACATCTACAAGCTCGACGTAATTGTCATCCCGACCAACCGCGCGATCATCCGCGACGACCGCGAGGATCTGATATACAAGACCAAGCGCGAAAAATACAACGCCGTCATCGACGAGATCGCAAAACTCGTCGCGGCGGGCCGTCCGGTGCTCGTGGGTACCACTTCGGTCGAAATCTCCGAGCTGTTGAGCCGAATGCTCAAACTGCGCGGCATCAAACATAACGTGCTGAACGCCAAGCAGCACCAGCTGGAGGCGCAGATCGTCGCCGAGGCCGGGCACGCCGGGCAGGTTACGATCGCCACCAACATGGCGGGCCGCGGTACCGACATCAAGCTGACGCCGGAGGTAAAAGAGGCGGGAGGTCTCGCCATCGTCGGTACCGAACGCCACGAATCCCGCCGCGTCGACCGCCAGCTGCGCGGACGCGCCGGACGCCAGGGAGACCCCGGTTCGTCGCAGTTTTTCGTTTCGCTGGAGGACGACCTGATGCGCCTCTTCGGATCGGCCCGAATCGCCGGGATGATGGACCGCATGGGGCTCGAAGAGGGCGAGGTGATACAGGCAAAGATGATGTCCAACGCCATCGAGCGCGCCCAGAAGAAGGTCGAGGAGAACAACTACGGCATCCGCAAGCGCCTGCTCCAGTACGACGACGTGATGAACTCGCAGCGCGAGGTGATCTACACCCGCCGCAAGCACGCCCTGTTCGGAGAGCGCGTCGAGCTCGACCTCAATAACATCATGTGGGACTTCGCCGAGGA
>JAVBVG010000068.1:0-10160 GCA_031554415.1 Rikenellaceae bacterium
TTAAAAAACGACAGAAACTCAAGGCCCTGGCGATAAAGTATCGCAGAGAGCAGTACTATCTGAAGATTTTAACTAATTTTACTCACGAATCGACCAAAACACTAAACTTCTCGCGGTAAACTTTGGTTTGAAGACGTACAATCGGAGGCGCCGACATGGAGGGCACGCGTTCGGAAAAGGCGGCGGTGATCCGCCATGTGATGCGTTCGACCGGACTCGCCGACCTGGAGCACACCGTGATGATCGGCGATCGCAAACACGATGTGATCGGCGCCAAAGCGGTCGGTATCGACTCCGTAGGGGTGCTTTACGGATACGGCGACAGGGAAGAACTGGCGCTTGCCGGGGCTGACCGTATCGTGGAAGATATCCGCGGCTTAGGGACGCTTCTGGGGGTGTGGTAATAAAAGGATGGCGGCCTGCGGGATCACTCCTGCAGGCCGCCGCAGCCACATTATTTAAAACCCTAACCCCTAATTAACTGGTTTTAAGTGGCTGTAATCGTCTTGTTCCGAAGCACATTCCGCCCGCGAAGATAATACGGAATTTTGTTTTCCGCTATTTTTCAGAAAATAAAGGTATTGACAACTATTTAAAAAAGCAAAAGCGGGACCGTAAAAATCCCGCTTTTGCCATAAATCCCATCTTTTATTTATCGAGCGAACGGCAAAGCTGCTGGTTGATCTCCCTCACACGCGCCTCGTCGACCTTGACCGACTTGCGGTCATACGTCATAAGGCCGTTGACCTCGATCTCGACGTCGGTGGTCTGGGTGTAAACACCTGCCGAAAAACCTTTCGGAACGAAATCCAGAAGCATACCGGCATACTCGACATATTTGTCCGTCACCTCCTCCTTGCTGTTGAACTTCACGTATCCCCAGTTGCGGTCGGGCTCCCACAAGTGTCCCTGAATCACATATCCTATGCCGCCGTATTCGCCCAGCACGTTCACGACCGTTTCGTCGAAAAGGTACATGGCGGGCTGCGGATAGTTGTGCAGGTCGAGGATGTCGCCGCACGAGGGGAAGAAGTTGCCCCCGCTGGCCGCGTTTACAAGCCTCGACGGATCGTGCCGCTGCGTCCATTCGGTGATCTCGCGCGTCTTGAACTGCCCCCACGCCTCGTTGAACGGAACCCACACGCCGATGCACGGATACGAATGGAAAGCGTCCATGATCTCGCGCCACTCCTTGCGGTAGTTGGCCTCCGATTCGGCCGAACGAACGTCCTCGTTCCCCTCGAACCACGTTTTGTTCTGCCATCCCGGATTTTCGCCGCCGCTGGGCATATCCTGCCACACGATCATGCCGAGGCGGTCGCAATGCCAGTACCAGCGCGCCGGCTCGACCTTGACGTGCTTGCGTATCATATTGAAACCTAAATCTTTGGTCTTCATGATATCGTATTCGAGAGCCTCGTCCGAAGGTGCGGTGTAGAGCCCGTCGGGCCACCATCCCTGGTCGAGCGGACCCATCTGGAACAGGTCGCGGTCATTGAGCTGCATGCGCCAAATGCCGTCGGCATCCTGTTTTTTCGAGAATTTACGCATCCCGGCGTAGCTCTTCACCTCGTCCCTGCCGGCCGTAACCTTAAGGTCGTAGAGGAAAGGCGAGTCGGGGCTCCAGAGTTTCATATCGCCGGGCATCGCCACGGCTATGCCGGTGTTGGCGGCCCCCGTAGCTTCAGCAACGAGTTCCGGACCGTCGTAAACCCTTACCGTAACATCCGTCAGCCCGCCGTCGACGGTCGGATATACGTACAGCGTACTATTGTCGATATCGGGAGTGATGGCAAGGCTTGCTATATGTATTTCGCTGACCGGCTCGAGCCAAACGGTCTGCCAGATGCCGCTGACGGGGGTGTACCATATGCCTTCGGGTTTGTTCACCTGCTTGCCGCGCGGCTGGAAATTGTCGTCGGTGGGGTCCCACACCTTCACGGTCAGTGTATTCTCGCCTCTCTGCAGAGCGTCGGTTATGTCGAACGAGAAGGGGGTGTAGCCTCCGCTGTGGCTGCCGGCCTCGACGCCGTTGACATAGACGTCGGCCTGCCAGTCGACCGCGCCGAAATTAAGCATCACGCGCTGTCCTTTCCACTCGCGCGGGAGCCTGAAAGTGCGGGTATAGGTCATCTCGCGCTCCCTGCCCACCTGCACGCCGACGCCAGAAAGGGCCGATTCGACCGGGAACGGAACGAGGATCGGGCCCGAATAGACGCTGTTTTCGCCGGTTTCGCGGTCGGCGACGTCGAGATTCCAGAATCCATTGAGGTTCATCCACTGGCAGCGGACCATCTGCGGACGCGGATATTCGGGGTGAACGTCTTGCGGGTCGAGGTTTTCGCCCCACGTCGTCATGATTTTGTCGCCTGCCGGTTTCCATTCGACCTTGGGCTCGGGTGCGGCGCACGACACGGCAAAGGCGGCCGCGCACAATACGATCAATGCGGTCTTTTTCATTCAGAAAAGGATTTAAAAGTGTTGGTCAATAAAATGGAGGCGCCGCAAAGATAATGAAAAATGATAAATGAAAGATGAAAAAATCTGATATTTAAATACAACAAACCGGTCTTTTGCCGAAACAAATCACTCTTCACTCTTCACTCTTTAGAACGGATATCCGATGGCCAGGTGCAGGCCGAGTCCGTCCTTGAAGCGCGGGATGTTGTAGTATCCGCTCCGGCCGGTGTCGTAGGGGAGGTGGATGCCTATCCCCAGGTCGAGCCTTACCACAAGGAATGTGAGGTCGTAGCGTATTCCCGCTCCCGTGCCCGTCGCCACCTGGCCGAAGAAGCCGCCGCTGCCCAGCTGCCCTTTCGGACGGTCCGGGTCGTTCTCCAGAAGCCAGATATTGCCCGCGTCGAAGAAGACCGCGCCGTTCAGCCCGCCGAATATATTGAAGCGGAATTCGGTGTTCAGCTCCAGCTTGAAATCGCCCGTCTGGTCGAAATAGCCGTACTGGTCCGTCACGTCGGGAACGTAGCCGCCCGGCCCTATCGAACGGATGGTGTAGGCGCGGATACTGTTGGCGCCGCCGATGTAGAACTGCTCGGTGTAGGGCATCACGGTGGAATTCCCGTAGGCGTAACCCGCCCCGGCATAGAACCTTGTCGCCCAGGTATTCGACTTGCCCACCTGCTTATAATATGTCAGCGTTGTGGTCCCCTTGAGGAACTCCGAAAACGGCTGGCCGAGTATCTTCATGTCGCCCCACTCCACCCCGAAAGCACGGTAAATGCCCGCCCACACGTTTCCGGCAGTCATCAGCGTCGCCTGCCACACGAAACGGTCGCGCCCCTCCTTACCCAACTTTTTGTCGTAAGTGTAGGTGTAGGAGCCCGAGGGGATGAACTGGTTCTGGAAGCTGAGCGCGATCGCCGGGTTCTCGGCCATCGTCTGGTCGAAATCGGCCGTGGTGCTCAGCAGGTTGTTGAAGACCATCTTGAACGGCGTGAGGCTGTGCGTCACGGTGCGCGAAGTGCGGAAATCGTAGACGTTCGAAAAGTTGAAAGTCAGCATCTTGAAGAACTTAGGGCGGTTCATCAGGTCGACGCCCAGCTGGTAGCTCGTGCGGCCGCCGTACTTCATTTTACGCTCGACGAAGCCGGGCACGATCATCCGCGGGAAGGTCAGCGAAGCCGTCAATCCGATCTCGTATGAGTTCACCGCCGTCGAGTTGGCCGACGAACTGGTATTGCCGGTCTGCCACGCGTAGGAGCCGTTGAGCTTGAGCGCCAGCACCTCGCCGCCCCGGAAAATATTCTTGTGCTTGACGCCGAAAATCGCCGAGGGGCCGATGAAGCTGCTCGACTCATAGGCAAGGTCGAGTTCGAATTCGGCCTCCATCGGGGTGTCCATCGCGGCCGAAAGGGTCATGTCGAGCGGATCGCCGGGACGCAGGGAGTCGAGCGGGGTAACTTCGAGGTTGACGTATCGGAACACCCCCAGCCGCGTCATATTGTTGAGGGTGCGGTTAATGACCGGAAGGCTGGCCGGCTGGCCTGTTTGAAGCGGCCGCAGAGCCTTTGCGAGAACCTTCGGGCGAAGCTTCAGCGGCTTCTGGTACCACACTTTCATCCCGCCGACGTCCACGGAATCGGCCTCGGCGTTTCCGGCGGCGCTGAACAGCAGCAGCTTCACATCGCCTATGTTATAGGGCTGCATGGCGGCTTCGGGAACGCCCGGCGCCAGGTTCATGCGCAGATCGACGCCGTGGTCGGCGCGGGTGGTGTCAGCCTGGTATTCGAGGTATTGCGGACGGAAATAGTAGTAGCTCTTGTTGCGCAGGTTGTTGGTGATGCGCACCCTTTCGCGCGTCAGGGTGTCGACGTTGTACTGCTGTCCCTTTTTCAGGTTCGACGCCGCCTTCATCGCCGCGATCTCGCGCGTGGCTCCGCCCGTAACGGCCGGAAAACGCACCGTTTCGAAGTACCACGGGTCGGCGACGCTCACCCGGTAGCTCATCTTCGCCTTTTTGGGGTTCTTCTTCGGAAGTATCTCGTAGGCCGCCTCCGAGCCGAAATAGCCGAGGTTGTCGAGTATGTCCTCGACCATCCGCACCCTCAGGTCGGGCTGCACGTCGGTTTCGATCAGCACGGGCTGCTTGGCGAAACTGCGGTAGAGCCACGCCTTGAAACCGGTCTTGCGGTCGGTGTAGAACGAATTGTATGCCCACAGCCCGATAGGCAGGGGGCTGCGGACGTAAGGACTGAAAAGGGGGTTGTTGGGCTTCACCGAGAGCGGCTCCTTGACGGCGGATTTCGCGCCGTCGGGCACCTTCGATCCGTCGGCCGCCGCGATCTCCATTTTTTTCACGCCGGTATAGAGCGTCTGTCCGTCGGCGAGCCTTTTAGTGGTCGAACACGATGACAGCACAGCCGCCGCGGCCGCTGCAAAAATGAAATATGTGAATACCCTTTTCAAAATAATCTTATCTTTCGATCCTGCCGTCTTTGCGAACGCACGTGAAGCAACCCGGTCCTTTCCCTGGATTGCCGCGTCGGCTACGCCTCCTCGCAATGACGGCAACTGTTTTGTTCACTCTTCACTCTTCTCCTGCTCTCGCAGTTCCCTGCGTTTCTCGCGTTTCTGTTTCCGCTCCCCGTCGCGGGTGAGCCGGAAAAGGTCGCCCAGGCGGTTCAGCTTCTTGCGCACCACGAACCCGGCGCCCGTTTCCGTCACTTCGCCTTCGAGGATGCTCTCCTGGGTGTTGTACTGGTAGACCTTCAGGAACATATTGTCGCGCTTGGAGATGCGGTACTCGAGCGAGATGTCGTCCACGAAGTTGTCCTTCAGGTCCTGCGACGAGGCGTTGTCGCTGACGCTGCCGCCGATGGTTATCTTCACCCGGTCGCTGAAAAGGCTCTTAGACACGCTGTACGAATAGTTGGTGTAGGTGCTCCCCGCCGCGTCCTCCTCCGAATCTATGCCCATCGAGAAATCGACACCCTTGAGGGTGTTTCTGGCCCACTGGTTTATCTCCTTGGAAATGAAATTATTGAGCTGATTCCGGGCGTCGAACGCGTCGGCGGCGCTGCCCGTCGAGCTGTAGGCGAGGCCGGTGTACTGGTTGTAGATGAGCAGCGACAGTGCCTGCTGCATGCGCTGTTCGGGACTCATCGTCGAGAGTTCGTTCTGGATTTCGAGGTCGTTCGGGGCGGCCACGTCGAAAGTTATGGCGATGCCCTTCAGGGAGCCGGAAATGGCGATCGAAATGTCGAAACTGACCTCTTTCGAGGAACCGCCGTCGCTTTCGAGGGCGACTTTCTGCGTCAGCGTGGCCGTGACGTTGAACGCCGGGTCGGCCGGCTCTCCCGCCCACTCGACATAGCTGCCGTCCTTGACCGCGAAAATCTTCTGCGAAATGACCGGAAGTTTGTAGTAGACCTTTCCGCCCGAGAGGGTGTAGCGCCCCGACAGACGCATATCGCCCTGAGCGTTCATCGAATAGGAGAGTTCGCCGCCGCCCTCGAGCTCCACTCGGTTCTCGTTCTGTTCGTCGAGGCTGAGGGTGGCTTTCAGCCCGTCACGGATGTTAACCCCCACCAAAACGTCCATCCCGCCCTTGAGGACACGCGAAAGGGTGTCGGCGGAGACCGCGTTGTAGAGCGAGTCGGCGAAAACCATGAATTTCACGATGTCCTGCTTCTCATCGCGCACCGTCTGCGACTGGCTGCGCAGGATATAGACCACGTCGGTAGTGCTCAGCAGGTCGACGTTGCCCCGTATGGCAAGCCCGTCGAGCGGCCCTTTCGCCGTGATACCGAGGTCGAGCGCCGCCTTTCCGTAGACCTGCGAACCGCCGGTGTGGGTGGAGTTGACCGCCTGGAAATCGCGCGCGGCGACCTTGAGGTCGGCTTTCATCTTCGAGAAGTCGGATATGTCGATGCCGCCGTCTATGGCGAGCTTCCGGCTGTTGGGAGCTGTGATGCCGAAATTATTGAACGAAAGCAGGCCTTTGCCGATCGTCAGCCGGTCTTCGGAGATGCCGTATGCGGTCCCTATGATGCCGATGTCGGCCCTGCCCCCTTTGAAGCCCGCGTCGCCCGTGATGTCGGGTTTCGACGGCGGCCCTTTTACGGCGATATTGCCGTCGAGGCTGCCCGAAAGTTTCGCCGTCCCCTCCGGCAGGAACGCCTCGGCGACCGAAAGCGGGACATAGGGCAGGGCGACGGTGAAATCCATATTTTCTTTGGTGTAGAACCCTTTCGCCGTGAGGGCGGTGCGTTTTTCGAGCTCCACCCCGGCGTCGAGCGCCATGCGCCCCGTACCGTCGGACTGGAAGTCCAGCCGTGCGTCGACGTCGGCCACACGTTGCCCGCCGTACATGAAATCTTTAACTCCGAGCGTTCCCTTGGCCGCGATGATCTTTTCGCGCAGGCCAAAAGTGAGGTCGGACGAAACGAGCCCGCCCACGGGCGGAGCGGTAGGCACCAACTCTATGAGTTTGCCGATGTCGAGCCCGGCCATGTCGAGCCGCAGCGCCCCCTCCGGGATATCCTGCATCGAGGCCGAGGTGAGGTTCAAGTGTTTGCCCGCGCCCGGTCCGCTCAACCGCAGGTCGGCAGCGAATTTGCCGTCGAACGCGTATTCGACGTAGTTTCCGTCGTTCACCGTCCATTGTTCGTAGCCGAGAACCGGGTTTTGCGGCGTCATAGAGGCGCGCACCGAGTTTTCGAGCATCCGGGCGTCGAACCCGAAACGGAAACCGACGCTGTCGGCCAGGTTGCGCTGCAGGATGTTGAGGCTTGCCGTGTTGCCGCCCGCGCTGCCGTAAACCCATATCAGCGCCAGGCTCTCGATGTTGCCCGGACGGTTGGCAAGGCGCACCGAGTAAGCGAGGCGGTCTTCGCGCCGGCGAAGCCGCACATTGAGGGTGTCGAGCGTCAGGCCGCCCGCCCGGAAGCCGTCGACCTCGGCGCCGATGCGGAAACGGTTCGCGGTCGCGGTGGAGACGTCGGCCGAGAGGCTCGTGAAGTCCATATCCTGCAGCCGCGCCATTTCGCGCAGGAAATTACCTCTCCCGGCCTTTACCGTCAGGGTTACGTTGGGAAAAGCTTTTTGCAGGCTGTCGGCGTTGAGATTGCGCGCATTGATCTGCCGTTTAAGCTCAGTCCCGACCGAACCGAAACCCGTCAGGAGAGAATCGAGCGGAAGGGGCGACGAGAAATCTACTGCGAGGTCGCCGGAACGGATCGCCGCGCGGGTGAGAGTGTCGGCCGAAGACGCCTTTATTGTAGTGAGCCGGATGCGCTGCGCGACCTCGCCGATGCGGACAACGGTGGAGTCTATGGCGGCATCGAGCGTGAAGCGCGTTTTTCCGTCCCCGAGCTGCGCCGCTCCGCGTATGTCGAGCTCCGTCGTAAAGGCCAGCGTGCCTTCCGAAAATCCCATGCGGTGGAGGTCGGCGCGCCATATGTCGCCTTTCAGGGCGGCTTTGTAATTGTCTTTTTCGAGCGTACCGCCGATGCCCAGGTCGAGCGAAAGCGCCTCGTTGGAGGAGGTCAGGCGGGCGTCGAGTTCACCCTTGTCGAGGGACGCCGCCAGCGCCATGTCGCGGTAGGCAAAACCCCTGTAATCGACGTGCTCTATTTCGATATCGGCATCGGCGACCATCCCGCCGAAGGGATCTAAACCCTGCCCTGCGGTCTTGAGCGAGAGGGTCGCGATGCCGAGCGAATCGTGGGGCAGGAAACTGTGCAGCGGAAAACCGGTGAACCGGACGTCGGCATCGAAATCCTTGCTCTTCACCGCCAGGCGGCCTTTCGCATCGAGCCGCCCGCTGTCGGCCGTAAGCGTGAAATCCGGGAGGCTGTATTCGCCGGGTGAGAAAGACGCGTCGCCCCGCAAAGTCATTGTGCGGGGGAATCCGATCCTGCGTTTCAGGGCGGTGTCGGCGATGAAGCCTTTCGCGAAACCGAGGTCGCGCAACTCGCCGCCGAACGAAACCTGTCCGCCTAAATTCGCCGGAGCGTTCAGCGAGCGCAGAGCACCGTGTGCGTTGAAATCGATGTGTCCGGGGACCGCCGCGGCCAGTCTGTTTATCGACAGGTCGCCCAGAGTGCCGTTGAATTCGCCCTCCAGAGTGAGCGATTTGCCGTCGAGGGCGCGTTTTACAGAGGCGTCGAGCGGCACCAGCAGGAACACGTCGCCCGTTCCGACCGCAGCCGAAACCGTCAGCGAAACCGGCGCGGAAGACGCCATCTCCATTATCCCCGCTCCGACTTCGGCATCCGCCCTTATCGCGGAATTTGCAGTCGCAAGGTCGAGGTCTTTTACGGAGATGCCCTTTCCGGTCATCGAGAAACCGGCCTTTCCGCGGGTAACGCGCAGCCCGGAGCGCTCGGCAAGCTCCAGTTTTCGTAAGTTCGCCGAAATATCGCTGCCGCGGTAATAAACATCTTCGACCAGCAGTTCGACGCTGTCGGCGCGGATATGCCGGAAGTCGAGTCCCGGCGCAGGGGTACCGTACATTGATCCATAGGCTGCCTTTGTTTCCACAAGTTCGACGCTTCCCGCCTTCACCGTCCAGGGCAGGGTGTCCGCCGGCGATTTCTCTTCCGCCGGAGCGGCCGGTTTTTCGACCTTGCGGCCGGTTAAATAGCCGTAGTCGCCGCCCGTGAGCCGGATGCTTTTCACATCGACGTTCCGGGTTCCCAGATCGACGCCCGCCCGGCGGATCACCCCGCGCGGAAGGTCCACGGCTATTTCCGATTCGTTCGGCGAGGTGGTCATGGCGAATTTCAGCCCCGCGACGTCGAACCGGCGCAGGCCGAATTTCCATGCCGCGGATGCGGCCGTGTCGACCGCAGCCGTGTCGGGAACGGGCGTACCCTCGCCCAGTTCGAGGCGCACGTCGGCGCTGTTGAGCATCGCGCGGGAGATGCGGACGGATTTGGTTTTCAGATGAAGATTCGCGCTGCGGACGGTGAAGGCGTCGAGCCGCGCCCTGAGCAGCATCGCCGAAACGGTGTCGCGGTAGGTCGCGGAAGCCTGTTCGAGCGAGATGCCCGTCGCGCGAAGGTCGCCGCCGATCAGCGGCAGCAGCGCCACACGCGCTTTCAGGCGGTCGAAAGCCACCAGAGTGTCGCCGACGGGCGTGACAAGGGTCGCGCCGCCGACCGCAACCCCCAGCGGGAAACGCAGCCGGAAACGTTCCACGGAAAGCTGCATACCCGTGCTTTTCAACACGATCCCCTCGACCTTTCCGACGGCGAATTTCTGCACTGGAGGCAGGTAGACCAGCACGCACGCGAGCGCGACAAGGCCGAAGATACCAACGAGTATCCACAGGAAGACCTTTAGAAGCTGTTTAAATTTTGCCACTCTCGCTCTTTTCTGCTCTTTACCGCGCTTTTTCACTGCGAAATTCGTTAAATAGGGACCGCTATTCGCCTCGTTTCGCAGTGAAAAATCATCGGCAAATAGCTATAATATAACTTCGGCAACAAAAATCAAACAGCTTCCTATATTTTCTTGAAAATTTTCAGATGCCGGTAAGATTTTACACCTCAAATGTACAAAATTAATACCGTGATTAAAGATTGTATCGAATGGAGGATTTTCTTTTAAGTAATTGAGGAGATTTATTTATCCTAATTTTGTTTTTTATCTCCGGTAGGTTTTTTGCGTCGTTCCCGAAGGTTTAGCGGGCTAAATCG
>JAVBVG010000005.1:0-45008 GCA_031554415.1 Rikenellaceae bacterium
GGCGCCTCCCAGCATGCCGATAATATCCTGCATCTGCGGCTCTTCCTGACACTCCTGGAATCCTATGACATCGGGAAAATTGCTCTTTTGGAGGACGATGCGCCCGAAAGCCTCCCTGCGGTTGTCCCAGTGGCTTTTGAAGTTCGCCCTCGTACTGAGTATGTTATAACTTTCGACAGTTACGCGAACTGCTGCGGGTAATGAATCGGCTGAATGTATTTCCGCAAAGCACGGAGATGCCGCGAAGAGCATCCCCAACAGAAGGACGGCATAATTAAGGAATCGTTTCATATCGCGCAGCAGCGGGTTTTAAGTTATGGGATCCAACCGGAATAAATATGGTCTCGCTCTGCGAATTTACGTTCTCAGGCTGCCAAAAACAAGCTTTCGGGAAAGAAAATCGTCGGGAACGTTACCGACGGCGGCATTGGCGCGTTAAAAACGGCGTCTAAAATAAGATTAGGAATCAATTACTTATATGTTTCAACAAATTAAATCCGGCTCCGGGTGCAGAAAAACGCTAATGATTTACATTTCAATCATTAGCGTTTTTTTGTAACTCCCCGCTCCTCTCCCGCGAAACAAGCCCGAAAGAGCAAAAAAGAGCGAGAGTGGGAAATTCCAAACAAGCTCTAAGGATGGCCGTCGTTCGCGGCGTCCGAAAGCGTCGTGCGCTTTTTCTCGAGGGAGTTCCACGCATAGATGATGTAGGCCAGCACGAACGGGATTATCAGCGACACGATCGACATCACTTTCAGCGTGAAGAAACTCGACGAGGCGTTGAATATCGTCAGCGAGCTCTGCAGATCGGCCGTCGAGGGATAGAAAGCGGTGTTGTTGTACCCCGCCGCAAGCAGCAGGCAGCAGACCGTCGCCACCGTACCCACGCCCGAGAACCATATCCCCCGGCGCGAAGATTTGCGGAAAAGCGTGATCATGATGCCGCTCAGAACCGCCAGCACGCCCGCGACGAACAGCACTCCGACTACAGGCATCTCCACCATGTTCATGAAATATTTGTAGGGCTGCATATACACTTCGCCGGTATCGGGCGACACGGCGAAACCTGCGGACAGAAAAGTCCATATCACAAAGACCAGGAAGAACACAACGAACGGAAGCGCGCTGTACCACAGGGCATTCCGGCTGCGAGCCTCCAGTTCCGGATCGTCCACCCGGTTGACGAAGAGCTGCAGGGCGAGCGTGCGCGCAAGGAAGAGCACCGCAAGCCCCAGCGCGGCGTTGCGCGGATCGGCGATCGCCTCCAGACCGTGCCACGAGTTGCCCCAGCGGCTTATCACCGGCGAGGCGGCGTTGGTTATGTTGCCCGTATCGACCGTGAAGTCGGAACCCGTGAAGAACGTGCCGACCACCACGCCCACAAGGAATGTGCCCAGAAGCCCGTTCAGCATCAGGAACGCGTCGTAGGTCCTACGCCCGAAGATATTCCCCGGACGCGACCGGCATTCGTATGAAACGGCCTGCAGCACGAACGAGAAGAGGATCACCATCCACAGCCAGTAGGCGCCGCCGAAACTGGTCGAATAGAAGAGCGGGAACGAGGCGAAAAGCGCGCCGCCGAACGTGACGAGCGTCGTGAACGTGTACTCCCATTTGCGCCCCAGGATGCTTACCACGATCTTGCGCTGCCCGTCGCCTCGCGGCAGCGAAAATATCATCGACTGCCCTCCCTGCACGAAGAGCAGGAAGGCGAGCAGGCCCCCGAGCAGCGAGATCAGGAACCACCAGTAATGCTGAAGGAAATCATATGTTATCATATCGCAGTCCTGTTTTAGTAATTATCGTTGCCCGTAACCTCGCCTGACGCCTCGTCGAACGGTTCGGGTCCTTTCTTTATCTGGCGGAGCATGATCCTCAACTCGGCCGCGAACAGCACGGTGAAGAGCACGGCGAATATCCAGAAAGTGGTCTTCACGTCGCCGACCGAGACACCCGAAACGGCCGCCTGAACGGGCAGGATGTCCTGTATCGCCCACGGCTGGCGTCCCACCTCGGCGACAACCCAGCCGAACTGCCCGGCCAGATAGCCGAGCGGTATCGTTACAATGCCGATCCACAGCAGCCAGCGCTGGCGCGAAATGTCGCGTTTCCGGCTCCACGCGAAAAATCCCGCGACAAGGAACAGCAGTATGAACCACAGCCCCAGCAGCACCATTACGTGGAATGAGTAGAAGGTCAGTCCGACGGGCGGGATCAGCTCTTCGGGTTTGTCGAGGTACCCGTAGCCGAACCAGGCGTAGTTCTCCCTCAGCTCCTCTTTATACACGGGGATCATCTCCGCGTCTTCGTTGTCGACGGCTGTGCGGTAATTTTCGAACGCCCTCTGGGCCAGTTTTCCGCGCCGGCGCATCTCCTCGAAAGAGAGCGCGACGCTCCCGTCGGGTTTTTCGTAGCCCCCCTCGATAATGTCGCGGATGCCCGGCACGTAGGCGTCGAAATCCATGAAGGCGAGGAACGACAGCGTCTTGGGCAGGGCAACCTTCGCAACGACGGGTTTCACCCCGTCGTCGTACGATTTTTTGTCGGGGTTCAGGATGCCGAAGCCGACGAGTTCGACGCCGTTATAGCCGTCGTAGTGCCCCTCCATCGCGGCAAGCTTCATCGGCTGGCGGTGGGCGACGTTGAAGGCCGAAGTGTGGCCGGTAACGAGTATCAGTATCGCCGAAATGAGCCCGAACGCCGTGCCGATCTTCATACTCTTCATGGCGAAATCCCTGTGACGCCTGCGCAGAAGGAACCACCCGCTGACCCCGATGACGAATATTCCGCCCAGCACCCAGCCCGAAAGCACGGTGTGGGTGAATTTATTGACGGCCACGGGCGAGCCGAGGATCGCCCAGAAGTCGATCATCTCGTTGCGTCCCGCGTCGGGATTGAACTCCATTCCCACGGGGTACTGCATCCAGGCGTTCGCCACCAGTATCCACAGCGCCGAGATCGTCGCGCCGAAAATGGTGAGCCACGTCGATGCGAGGTGCGTCTTTTTGCCGAGCTTGTTCCAGCCGAAGAACATCAGCGAGATGAAAGTGGCCTCGAGGAAGAATGCGAGGGTGGCCTCGATGGCGAGCGGAGCGCCGAAGATGTCGCCCACGAACCAGCTGTAATTCGACCAGTTGGTCCCGAACTGGAATTCGAGGATCAGTCCGGTCGCCACCCCGAAAGCGAAGTTGATCCCGAAAAGGCGCATCCAGAACTTGGCGGCGTTTTTCCACTCCTCCTTGCCGGTGCGCACATACATTGTTTCCATCACCGCCATGACGATGCCCAGACCGAGCGTCAGCGGAACGAAGAGCCAATGGTAACAGGCCGTCAGGGCGAACTGCGCCCTCGACCAGTCGACTAATGAAGCGGTCAGTAGTTCCATTCAGGTTTTAAGTATTTTAAGTTAAAGTTGGTCGTTGGAGGATCGCGCGGGAACAAGCGGCACGGGAGCCCTATTTCCCGCGCATGATAAGTTCGTTTATCACGTGGTCGGCTTTTTCCTGCTCGGTATCGAAATTTTTGTTGAGGTAGTTCGGGAAGAAGAACACTCTCAGGATGCCGAACATGATGAAGAGTTTGATGAGCGCGACGGCCCACAGTGAACGCCCGACGGTCATGTTCCGGAACCCGTCGCGGAAAAAATCATAAACGTTGCGGCAGACAGCGGCAAATCCGGCCATAGGCAGTAGTTTTAAAGTTGGCTCCCTGTTCGTGTCGATATATCAACTTTAAAATTAATACAAATTTCCGAAAGTCGATGCGTTTCCCCTAAAAATTATCGTAACATGATTTTCACCCCGGGCGAAACCCGCGTACGGTTTAGTTTACAGAGGGGCGCGGCTGAGGATCGGTAGTCGGTCCGCGAACGGTGAGCCTGCCGTCGGACGAGATCTCCATGCGATCTATGAAGACCACGCGCTTATCGCCTGTGAGGGCTGTGCGGCCGTGATAGACGCAGTACATCTCCCCGTTATCCATGGTCAGCACCATATTGTGTCCCGTTCCCGTAACGCAGCCGCCGGAATCCGTGTTCTTCGCGAGCACGGGGTTGTCCGGCGATTTGGTGAAGGGTCCGAGAGGGGAGTCCGACGTGGCGTAGCCGACCGCATAGTACTGGCCGCCGTAGTAATTGGCCGAATACATCATATAGTAGGTACCGCCTTTCCTGATGATAAAGGAGCCCTCCGTCCAGCGGCGGTTCACCTCGCCGGCCGTTACGGAGCGGCTTTCCCATTCTGTCTGCGGATCGTCCATCGCGGCGGGCGGGGCGAGCAGGATGACCGGTTCGCCGATGACTCCGCTGAAATCGGGCTTCATCTCCACGCCGTAAACCCAGCTCTCCTCGATCTCCTCGAAAAGCCCTTTGCCGCGAGCCCAGGCGGATACCTCGCTCCCGACGCTGTGCTCGTAGCAGCAGCGTGAGTAATAAAGGTAAACCCTTCCGCCGTCCCACAGCACGTTCGCGTCGATGACAGGATAGCCGGGGTCGAAAACCGGACGGTCGTACATCTCGACAAAGGGCCCGACCGGCGAATCGGCCGCGACGACGCCTATGCGGAACATCTCGAGATCGCCCTGCGGATTCTCTTTCCAGTTGGCGCTGAAGAACATATAATAGCGGCCGTCGCGTTCATAGACCTCTGGCGCCCAGAAGCAGTCGACACCCCAGCTCCGATCGGCATCCTTCACATAGGCATTGCCGCGCGGGGTCCAGTCCACGAGGTTGTCCGAAGAGTAGACGGCAAAACCTTCGACGCCTTCGGTGGTCCCGTACATGTAATAACGGCCGTCGGAAGCCGCGAGCACGAACGGGTCGCCGAATGCGACGTCCAAAGGGTTGCTGTACGTTTCCGCTCCGCTGCGGCATCCCGGAAGGGAGAGAACGGCGGAGAGCAGTAATAAATAACAGTGTTTTTTCATGATCTAACGGGTAAGGGTGTGTCCCGGGCCGCCGTCATGGCGGCCGTTCATTTGCAAAAATAAGATTTTACACTCACACTCGCCATAACCGAATGCCCAAAGAATGGCGCTTATCGGTAAAAACGGGTAAAAATGTCCTTCGCGGCATCCGCGGCCGGCCGCATTTACCTGTTTTCCCTGTACTCGATCTTGTCGAGCCCCTCGTCGCGGAAGAACTCCGCCACAGCCCTCTTATAGCGTTCGATCGTCTGCTCCATCGTGTCGGTCGACTTGCCGCCCGCCGCGTTCTTGTGCCCCCCGCCGTCGAAATAGCGCCTTGCGAAGAGGTTGACGTCGACATCGCCCCGCGAACGCAGCGACACGCGGATGAAACGCGAGTTTTGGAGCAGCAGCGCCGACATCTTCACCGTCCGGATCGAAAGGGGGTAGTTCACGAAACCCTCGCTGTCGCCCTGTTTGAAGTGGTAGCGCCGCAATTCACTCTCTTTCAGCGAGATGTATGCAGCCTGGCCATGCTGCAGAAGTTCCATTTTAGGCCCTATGGCGTAGCCCAGCAGGCGCACGCGGCCCTCGCTGAACGAATTGTATATCCGGAAGTTTATATAGGGGATGTCGATACCTTTTTCGACAAGCACGGCGACGGTGCGGTAGAGGTCGGGAGTCAGATTGCTGAACGAAAAATTGCCCGTGTCGGTCATCATGCCCACATACAGCGCGGTGGCCATGTCGCGGTCGATCACGCAGGTGCCGCACAGCCGCGAGATCAGTTTGAAAACAAGGTACGAGGTGCTCGACGCTTCGGGGTGGGAGAACATCAGGTCGTAGTACCCCCCCTGCGGCTGCAGGTGGTGGTCTATGAGCAGCTTCTGCGCCGTCGTGTTGGCCTCGATGACCGGCGTCAGCCCTTCCAGGCGCGTGATGTTGTTGAAGTCGAGGCAGCAGATCAGTTCGGCCGACGCAACGGCGCTCCTGACCTCGTCCGGATGTTCCGAAAAGACGCGGATCTTCTCCACGCCGCCGATCCAGTCGAGAAAATAGGGGAATTTGTTGGGAATGACGCAGGTTACCCTGTGTCCCATCTCCTCCAGTGCCCGTGCCCACGCCAGCGACGCGCCTATCGCGTCGCCGTCGGGATTGTAGTGCGAAAGAACGAGCACGTTCTTCGGCGCCCCGGCGAGCATCGCCTTGAGCTTGGTTATCTTATATGAGGGAATGTTCATTCTTGAGTTATGAGTCATGAGTCATGAGTTATGAGTCGAAGGTGCAAACTGCGTTTGCGTTTTAATATTTTTTAAAGACCTTTATTCATAATTCATAATCCGTAATTCCTAATTCCTAATTCTTAATTCCTAAAGCACCAGCTCACCGTCTTCGTTGCGGATGACTTTGGCACCGCCGCGGTTGATCCTGAGCGGATTGTCTATCATCTGAGGGGCATCCTCGCTGCGGGTCTTGGCTGCGGCTCTGGAATCGTCAACCACAACTTCGTCTTTGTCTCCGTCGATAATCATCAGCGCCGCCTTGAGCAGCTCCTCTTCCGGATCGCCCAGCAGATACACGCGGGGCTCGTTCCTGTTCCTGAATTCGTCGATCAGGTAATCCGGCTCGAAACCTCCGGCATAGTCGCAGAAATTCTTGGCGTTCTTGATCTTGAATGTGATGGGCCACATTTCGTAGTCGTAGTTGCCTATAGTTTTGGTTTTGAGGTCCATACCCACATTCTTGCCTTCGGTCCGGTCGCCTATGTGCACCACTTCGATGTCGACGCCCCTCAGGCTGCTTATCACCATCTCCGAAGCCGAAGCCGACTCGCCCGTCGCAAGCACGAATACCCTATCCAGTTTCAGCCTGTTGCTTTCGCCGACCCTCGGATTCCGTTCCGTTCCGTCGATAAAGTAGGTTATTTCAGGATTGGTTCCGGTGGTGCTTTTGTTATACTGGAGCTTGGCGAATATATTGTTTTTGGTCACGTTGGCGGCCATGCTCGTGAGCAGCTGGCAGCAGCTGACGTACCCGCCGTGATTATAACGGAGGTCGAGCACGAGCTCCTGGACGCCGGCGGTTTTGAACTCCGCGAACGCGCTGCGCAGATCGTTGTCGAATTCATAGTTGTCGCCAGTCTCGAAGGCGTTGTAAGCAAGGTAAGCGACTTTTTTACCTTCCGCCGGCGACGTTAATACATCCGTTTTAAGGATCGGGGTTATCCTCATCTGTTCGGAGGCGACGGTGTGGGGCGTGCCGTCCTTCTCCGCCAGCGTCATCGTGGCGGCTCCGTCCAGGGCGTACACATGATAGAAGAAGGTTTCGTATTCGTCGTAAGTGATGCTCGAGCCGTTGTACTTATATATCCACATGCCCCTTTCGAGCCCCGCTGTTTCGGCAGGTCCGCCCGGCTGCGTCCATGTGATGAGGAAACAAAAGAGCTTGTGGGTGTCGTCGGTATAGAAAGCCTCGAACCCGAACCCGAAAGTTTCCGCTATGCTCTCCGACTCGGAACGCATCTTTTCGTAGCGGTCGATGTACGAATAGATCTGGTGCTGTTTTTTGTTATACTGGTCGTAGTAATAATACCCGTCGATGGTCGCCGGATTTTCGGTGTCGTCCTGCGCTCCTTTGAGGTTCGTGAGCAGTTTGTCCAGGAATACGTCGTATTCGAGTCCGGACTTGGGAGTCGCGCTTTTGACGGCGTCGTTCCAGTAATAATATTTGCACAGCTGGTCGTATATCCACTGGTTTTCGGCCGAGAGCTTGACGGGGTCGGTTTTGCCGGGAGTGTCCACGCCGGGGTCTTTATGGCACGACCAGAGCGCCGCCGCGGCAAACAACGTAAACAGAACAGGTATAAATCTTCTCATATCTTATTATCAATTTCTAATTTCTAATTCCTAATTCCTAATTGTTAAGGTACCTCCATCGTCATCGACGGCTGCACCGACCAGACCCTCGCATAGCCCAGGTTCTGACGCGAAGGCGCGTTAAGCACAGGTCCGGCGGGCATCTCGGTGTTCTTCAGTATGTAATTCATCGCTTGTTGAAGCAGCCGGTCCTCCTGCATACCCGGCACCCCTTTCCAGCCCCAGGTTTCCGCCCATTTCGCGTTGTCGGGATTGCTTTCCGGATCCCTGCTGTCGTAAAACTCCTTGATCGCGCCTCCGTTGGGCGAGAGCCCGTACCGGTAATCCCCCTCCTCTTTGGCGTTGAAGCACCTGAAGGCCGCCGGATAAACGTCGTATTGGTAGCCGTTGGCCGTGTAGGGTCGTTTCACCATACCGACGTTCATCCCTTCGGTGATGTCGCCTATGACAATCAGCGTCATTTCTCCCTCCAGCCCCCTGAAAGCGTTTATCAGCAGTTCGGCCGCGCCGGCGGTGTGCCCCGACGTCAGTATGTAGACAGTCTTCAGCCCGACGCTGTTGGCGTCGGCCTTGATCGTGATGGTGCCGTTCTGCGCGCTGTGTTTGGCGTTGAACTCGTAGCGGGCGAATACCTCTCCGTCCAAATCGGCGGGAACTATCAGGTTGGCCATTTTGGCGGCCATCTCGACCGTTCCGGTGTTGTTGTACCGCAGGTCGAGCACCAGGTCCGTGATATCGTTGTCTTTGAAATCCTTGAAAGCCTTGACAAGGTCGCTTTCGTAGGCCGGATCGAAACGGTTGTAGACCAGATAACCCACCCTGACAGGATCGCCGTTCTTGTCCGTACCCGAGATCGGGGGCATATAGGTGTTCAGGATGGGACTGCCCTGATAGCGTGCCGGAGTAACCAGCACCGTCCGCCCGTTGTCCACCAGGTTGCTGGCATACGACTGGAAAGTGAGCATTCCCAGCTTGGGGCTGAAACCGTATACCGGCTTCACCAGCGTGTCGATCAGGCGTGTGTAGTTGTAGTCGTACATCTGACGGTTGTTGACCTTGTAGAACCAGTCGCCGCGCTTGAGCCCCGCATTGGCCGCGGGCGATTTGTCCATCACGTAGAGTATGCGCGAAACCATCCGGCTCTCCCTGTTCACGTTGTAGTCCGTTATGTCGAACTCCATGCCGTAGTTCAGCGGCGCCAGAGAGGTTTCGCCGACAGGGGTGCGGGTTATGTATGAATAGATGTAGCGATCGGTGTTTTTCGCCCATGTGTTGCCGTCAAGCTCGTTCTTTTTGAGGTACGTCAGGTAGCTGTTGAAAAAGGCGTCGTACTGCTGGTTGTAGTCGGCCGCCGTCGACTCGGTCTCCTCGTTCCAGAGGTACCAGTCGTTGATTATCTCTTCGTGGATGGCTTTGTTGGAGGCGTATTCTGGGTTTTGGTTTGGGAGGACCATCTCCGTGTTGAGCTGCCGGACGATTATTTCCTTCTGCATGTCGCCCGAAACGAACACGAAAGCGGTTTCGCGCGTACCCCCCGTGTCGTTGAGGGTGAAGGTAACCGTAACCTGCGATATCCCTTTCTCGCCCGACGATGCGGATGCGCGGCACCAATCCTCGTCCCCCGTCAGCGTCCAGCCCGCATCGCGCGCCGTAACGCCTATGTAGGACTTGGTCGGGTCCTTGCCTACCTTGATGCTGTCCGTAACCGAAAGTTCGAGGGGGCCTTTCACGGAGTTGTCGGTCATGCCGGGAAAACACGACGGCAGCGCCGCCGCCAGCGCGGCTCCGGCGAGCATAACGATATATTTCACAGCGTTTTTGCGCATAAATTTCCCATCCCGTGCAATAGAGGCTAATTTACAAAGGTAGCATATTTTATATAAAAACGGCGAAACAGGGTTTTAAGTTGCGCGGGGAATGATTTTTTCTTAACTACTTTTTGGTGGCAAAAAAATATATAAGAAATTCATGTTACTTTTTGGTCAGCAAAAAGTAACCAAAAACTGACCCATGCACCAAAAAGCTACTTCGTTTTGTCTAAAGTGGTACGCCTTGAGCTGCGCACATGGCGACTTCCACTTTAGCCTGCTCCTCCGTTTAACGCTTTTTGCTAAATGGGATTTTACTCACGGCAGCTGGCCGTGAAATAAATGCCGCGGAGCTAAATCCGACTGGTGAAAAAGGCGTAAAGCGTCGGTTGCCGGCCAAAAGTGGAAAAGAAAACTAAAAATCCCCGCGGCTGTTCAGCGTGGACGTTTTTGCGGCTATTGTGAATAACAATGTGAAAGAAACTGCGGCAACGGGCGCAGAGGTTCGGGAATTAATGCGTAATTTTGTATGGTTCGTAAAAAGCAAAATGGAAAATTTCATAGTATCGGCACGCAAATACCGCCCGGCGACATTTATCTCGGTCGTGGGGCAAAACCATATCACTTCGACCCTGCGCAACGCCATCAGCCGCGGGCAGCTGGCCCACGCATATCTGTTCTGCGGGCCGCGCGGGGTGGGGAAGACCACCTGCGCCCGCATCTTCGCAAAGGCCATCAACTGCATGAACCCGGGGACGGACTCCGAGGCGTGCGGCGGGTGCGAATCGTGCCGCAGCTTCGACGAGGGGCGCAGTTTCAACATCCACGAATTGGACGCTGCGTCGAACAACTCGGTCGACGACATCCGCAGCCTCACCGACCAGGTGCGCATCCCGCCGCAGATAGGCCGCTACAGCGTCTACATCATCGACGAGGTCCACATGCTCTCGGCGCAGGCTTTCAATGCTTTTCTGAAAACGCTGGAAGAGCCGCCCGCGCACGCGATTTTCATCCTCGCCACCACCGAAAAGCACAAGATAATCCCCACCATACTTTCGCGCTGCCAGATATTCGACTTCAACCGCATCAGGGTCGAGGACAGCGTGGGTTACATGAAGCACATCGCGGGCGAGGAGGGCGTTACCTTCGACGAGGAGTCGCTCAACCTCATCGCGCGCAAGGCCGACGGGGGTATGCGCGACGCCCTCTCGATGTTCGACAAGGCGGTTTCGTTCTGCGGCAGCGATCTGAAATACAGAGAAGTGGCGCAGTCGCTCAACATACTCGACTACGACACCTATTTCGACGCCGTGGATACGATCCTGGCGGGTGATTACGGCGAGTCGCTGCTGATGTTCGACCGGGTGTTGGCCCAGGGGTTCTCGGGGCAGATATTCATGTCGGGCCTCGGCAGCCACCTGCGCGACCTGCTGGTCGCCAAAAATCCGCAGACCGCGCAGCTTCTCGACGTTACCAGGCCGCTTCTGGAGCGTTACGCCGCGCAGGCCGGACGGTGCGCCGCCGGGTTCCTTTTCGAGGGGATCGCGCTGCTGACCGACCTCGACGCGAAGATACGCATCGCCACCAACCAGCGGCTTCTGGTCGAGCTCGCCCTGATGAAACTCTGCAATCTGGCTTTGCCCGACGAGCAAAAAAAAAAATCTGACGATTTAGGGCCGCAGCTTCCGCCCCTTAATAAAGAGAAAAAGGCATCCGCCGCGCCTGTCGAGAAGGTTCAGGCAGACGCCCCGGTAGCTCCTCCCGCCGAGAAAGCTCCGGCGGAAGTTCCCGCCGCTGCTCCTGTTCCCGCTCCCGCGCCAAAACAGGCCGCCGCCGACGTTGTACCTGCCGCACCCGCGCCGGCGTCAATATCCGATCCAGGCCCTGCACCCGCCCCCGAAGTTCCCGCTCCGGCCCCCGCGCCGAAAGTCGAAACTCCGGTCAAATCGCCTCTGGGCGGCATCAGCGGCCGTTCGCTGGCCGATATAATGAGCGGTCCCTCCGAAGAGAAAAAGGGAGAGGAAAAAGAAGAGGCCGCGCCCGTCGACCCCGAAGCGCAGGAGAAGATCGAACGGATGCGCGAAAAATTCATCGGCAAACTGGCCCAGGAGCGTCCGCGTATAGGGGTGGTCTACGAAACGATGGAGGTCGAGGGCAACACAGTGCGCGTCAAAGTGGCGTCGAAAACCCTTCACGACGAGGTCCAGCGCCACCGTACCGAAACCCTGCAGCTGCTGGCGACCGTGGCGGGGGTCTACGGTCCCATCGAGCTCGAGGTCGTCGTCGACGAAACCATGAAGGCAGCCAAGCCGATCCGCATCGAGGACAAGATCAAATACATGTCCGACCACAACCCGGCGTTCAACGACCTGCGCCGCACCCTCGAAATGGAAATAGAGTAGTCGGAACGCCGACAGTCCGCATGAAGACAACGTGTATTTAATACTATAAAGATCAGAATTATGAAAATGTTTTTCGACCACATCACAAACATGAAAAACTATAATGGTTTTGAAGCAAACCCCATAGGTGGAGGTCGGTATGTGGATCAGGAAGGGTATGGACACGAACTTTACAATTTCTCAATTGATAATGGTAAATGCTATGGCTATACGGCGCCTTTGTGCAAAGTGAATTTGGAAAGGATTTCAAAAGACGATATAAGCGAAGATACTTCGGGGAGATATCTGGATGGGGTGCTTGTAATTTTTACTTGCGAAGGTAAAAATGGTAAGCGCGTTATAGCAGGTTTTTATAAAAATGCCCGTGTCTATGAGGAGGCTGTTGATGATGATAGGTCTTTTCGTTTTTATGAGAAAGAGAACAGGTACATTTGCTATAATTTGAAATGCAATTCTGATAACGCTGTTTTAATATCTCAGGATGACCGGAATTTTGAAATCCCATATTCTAAAACCTCAGTTAGCGGACATGGGCAGCATAATATTTGGTATGCCGACAAAGATATTGACAGTTCGACAAGAAGTAATGTCATGCAATATGTTGATGGTATCATTGCTGAAAGTGAATTATCGGATGAACGCAAGTATTTTTATAATGAAAATAAAAAACGTGTCGTTTCAACACATCAAATTGCACGAAGCCGTGAAGCGCGAGATAAATGTATTGAATTGAAAGGCTGTCGGTGTGGTATTTGCGAATTTGACTTTAAGAGAACTTATGGAGATTTAGGTAAAGATTATATTGAAGTTCATCATATCACTTCTATCGGAACATTGACCTCGACAATTGGATATGAAGGCACTGATCCTGAAAAGGATTTGATTCCTCTCTGTTCTAATTGTCATTCGATGGTGCATAGA
The DNA here is from genome assembly GCA_031554415.1 of Rikenellaceae bacterium. Lineage (GTDB taxonomy): Bacteria > Bacteroidota > Bacteroidia > Bacteroidales > Rikenellaceae > UBA940. The sequence goes on from JAVBVG010000005.1 coordinate 12,910, forward strand.
AGAAATCCTGCTTATCATCCCGATGAAATAAAAGCAATATTAAAGGCTACTTAAAGATATCAATTTCTCAAAATCATAGAAATATCCCATATGATTTAGGCCTATATTTAATTTTAGAATAGCTACCTTTACGTCCTGATTTCATCAAGAAAGATAACTCTACCGCTGGGGAGCAGTTGCAAACTGCGACAAAAGTCCTCCCCTACGGTTAGGGGAGGATTTAGGAGTGGTGATCGAATTTAATTGTTCGGGCATCGCAGATGCCCTTTAGCGTGAGCGGGGGATGTGGAGTCACTTTAATTTACTATATACAAACGAGTAAGCAGGAGGACATATCCCCCGCTTACGCTAAAAAGTAATTTTCGATGAATTTTGTAGAAGAGCTCCGGTGGAGGGGCATGATCCATGACCTTACCCCGGGAACGGAAGAGTATCTCTCGAAAGGCATGGGTACGGCTTACGTGGGCATCGACCCCACGGCCGATTCGCTCCACATCGGCCACCTCGTCAGCGTGATGATACTGAAGCATTTTCAGCAGTGCGGACACAGACCCATAGCCCTCGTCGGGGGCGCGACGGGGATGATCGGCGACCCCAGCGGAAAATCCCTGGAACGCAACCTGCTCGACGAAACCACACTGCGCCATAACCAGGAGGCGATCAAACGTCAGCTTTCGCGTCTGCTCGATTTCGACGGCACTGCCCCGAACGCCGCCTGCCTCGTGAACAACTACGACTGGATGAAGGAGCTGTCGTTCCTCGGTTTCATCCGCGATATCGGCAAGCTCATCACGGTCAACTACATGATGGCCAAGGATTCCGTCAAAAAACGTTTCGAGGGCGACGGCGAGGGGATGTCGTTCACCGAATTCACCTACCAGCTCGTCCAGGGCTACGACTTCGTGCATCTGTTCGAAACGATGGGGTGCAAAATGCAGCTCGGCGGCAGCGACCAGTGGGGAAACATCACCACCGGCACCGAACTTATCCGCCGCAAACTGGGCGGAGAGGCCTACGGACTGACCTGCCCGCTCATCAGGAAGGCCGACGGGACCAAGTTCGGCAAAACCGAGAGCGGCAACATCTGGCTCGACGCGCGCTACACCTCGCCCTACAAGTTCTACCAGTTCTGGCTCAACACCAGCGACGAGGACGCCAAAAGCTACATCCGCATATTCACGATGCTCGGAAAGGCCGAAATAGACGCTCTGATCGCCGAACAGGACGCCGCTCCGCACCTGCGCCCGCTTCAGAAACGCCTCGCCGAAGAGGTAACCTGCATGGTCCACTCGCGCGCCGAGTTCGAAAAGGCGGTCGAGGCGTCGCAGATACTTTTCGGGGGTTCGACCGCCGACGTACTGCGCGGATTGGACGAAGATACCCTGCTGGCGGTTTTCGAGGGCGTGCCCACGTTCAAAGTGGCGGCGGGCGACATCGAAGGCGCAAACTTCACGGACTTCCTGGTCGAGAAAGCCCCGGTATTCCCGTCGAAGGGCGAACTGCGCAAGCTGATCCAGGGGGGGGGAGTGTCGCTCAACAAGGAGAAAGTCGAGGACGCGGCCCGCACGCTTTCGGCGGCCGATCTGATCGCGGGAAAATACCTGCTCGTCCAGAAAGGCAAGAAAAATTATTACCTGATAGTAGCCGAATAAAACTATGAAAGCAATCAAACTTTTTATCTGCGTGTTCGCGGCAATCTCAATCACATCCTGTGACGTGGCGAAACAAGCCCAGGGCGCCTACAACATGGTAAACTGCAAATACGACTACCAGTCGATGGGCAACTTCTCGGTCGCGGGCATCAACGTTTCGAAAGGCATCACGCTGCTCGACGCGCCCAAGGTGGTCAGCCTTCTGACCGGCAACCTGGCGTCGGTGCCCGTAGGCATGACTGTAAACCTCGGCGTGAACAATCCCAACCAGACCGAAGCCATGCTCAACGGAATGGACTACATACTTTCTATCGACGGAATAGACTTCACCTCCGGAGCGCTCGAACAGCAGCTCTCGGTACCCGCCGGCGCCACGGGAACCCTTCCGTTGGCGATGAATTTCGACATCGCGACGCTTCTGAAGGGCGAAACCCGCGACGCGGTCGCAAGCGTGGTCAAGAACCTGGTCGGCATCGGCAGCGACGCCTCGAAAGTAACGCTCAACATCCGCCCTTCGTTCATGGTGGCCGGATACAAGGTTACTTCGCCAGTCTACATTCCGGTGAATTTCAGTTTCGGAGGAAAATAGGTCGAAACGACGACGCGGTTTTTATGCAACGCAAATGTAGAACGGCTCCTTTTTAGGGAGCCGTTTTACATCTGCAGCAAATATTTATTTGAGAAGTTCCGCGAGCTTTTCAGCGAGCGCTTCGCCGCGAAGGTTCTCGGCGACGATCGTACCGTTGCTGTCGATCAGCAGGTTGCGCGGGATCGAACGCACGCCGTACATCTCCTGAGTCGGGCAGTTCCATCCTTTCAGCGCGCTTACCTGCACCCAGTCGAGTCCGCTCTTCTTTATCGTGCTTTGCCAGGCGATCGAGTCCTCGTCGTAGGAAACGCCGAATATCTCGAATCCCTTGTCCTTGTACTCGTCGTAGGCGGATTTCAGGTAGGGGACCTCGCGCATGCATGGGCCGCACCAAGTCGCCCAGAAATCGAGCAGGGTGTACTTGTTCTCTTTCACCACGTCGGAGAGCGTGATCTCTTTTCCGTCCTGCCCCGGCAGGGAAAAGTCCTTGTATTTTTCGCCGGTCTGCGCATTGCACGCCGCCGAAACGGCTACCGCCGCGATCATCAGAATCAGTTTTTTCATAGGTATCGTTTTTAGTTTATTGTTCGTCCCGGAGCAAAAGTAGCAAAATCCCCGCCAAAACAAAAACGGGGGTGGCGCTGTGCCGGAAGTTTCGGATCGACGACAAGCCTTTATCATCAAATCCGCTGCTGGTGTTCCGACTGGATTGCTTCACTTCACTTTGTTCCGTTCGCAATGACGTTGCTGCTAAATCGCCGTCGGCGTTCCGACCGCTGCCGGCGTTCCGGCAAGAACGGTAAATTTTGTAAATATGCACCTTCTTCTGTTGCAATGATTTCGGGCGTCTCTGTTTTTCTATATAATTTTGAATGTGAAACCTTAAAACTAAACCGGGTATTATGAAAACAAACCTGCTTGGAGCCGTCATGCTCTCCGCAGTGGTAATCGCCGCTGCCGGATGCACCAAAAACGGCGATGAAAAAAAGCCTTCAGGCGATCCCCTTACCGAAGTTATCATCTTCACCTACAAAAACGACGCCGGTTACCGATCCGTCTGCGTGATGAAGCCCGACGGGACCGGGATCCGCGTAATGCACGACGAAAACGATCCCGCCGACGCCTCATACCCCGAAATATCGCGCGGCGCGCTGAGTCCCGACGGAACCAAAGCGGTGATGCAGGACGTCGGTTACAACCTGTTCGTCTACGACATCGCGGGCAAAGCCCTGACCAAAATCGGAACCGCCGGAGATACGTGGGCGCCCGACGAAGCGGTCTGGAGCCCAGACGGAAGCCGCATCCTATACTGCAACTGGGCGGACCAGGACAATACCACGCTTGAAACGATGAAACCCGACGGAGCAGGGAAAACCGCGCTTACAGGCGCAGGCTACAATTTCGGCCGTCCCAACTATGCGCCCGGCGGTTCGGTCATCATCGCCTCGAATATGGCCGGCAATGAATACATATGCTCCATGTCGTCAGCCGGTGCGTCCGTAAAGAAAATAATCGAGGCGGAAACCGACGAAGGAGTGGACTGCGCTTTCCCTGTGACGGATTCCAGGATACTCTATTTCTCGAAAAAGGACAGGATCAGCCTCTGTTCGGCCGGCATCGACGGAAAGAACGCCGCTCTCCTCGAAACTTTCGGCAGCCAATACATAGATTGCGATTACCTGTGTGCGAACTCCGACGGCACGACCATCTGCTACACGCTGCTGGATGGCGACTATAAATCCCATGTTTTCGTGAGGAGCCTCAGCGGCAGCACCCTGGGCACGGCGGAACAGGTCTTTACAGGCAGCTATACCAGACTGAAATTCGGCCGGATCAAACAGCCGCTCTACGACGCGCTGCCCGCGCTGCAAGATATTTAACGAATATCCATACCGACAAAAAACGGGACATCATAAAAATGTCCCGTTTTTTGATCTGTGTCTCCCGGCTTAGTCGCGGAATTTCGCCTTCAGGAATTCCCGGTTGAGGCGGGCGATGTGGCCGATCGAGATCGCTTTCGGGCACTCCATTTCGCACGCCTGCGTGTTGGTGCAGTTGCCGAAACCGAGTTCGTCCATCCTGGCGACCATCGCTTTGGCGCGGCGCGCGGCCTCGACCTTTCCCTGCGGGAGTTTGGCAAGACTCGACACTCTTGCCGATACGAACAGCATCGCCGATCCGTTCTTGCAGGTCGCGACGCAGGCTCCGCAGCCGATGCAGGCCGCGGCGTCCATGCTCTCGTCGGCGTCGGGCTTGGGAATGGGGATCGAGTTGGCGTCGGGGACCCCGCCCGTGTTGACGCTCACGAAACCGCCCGCCTGCAGGATCTTGTCGAAAGCCTGGCGCTCGACGACGAGGTCCCTGATCACCGGGAACGCGGCAGAACGCCACGGTTCGATGGTGATGGTGTCGCCGTCTTTGAACTTGCGCATATGCAGCTGGCAGGTGGTGATCTCGGTGTCGGGACCGTGCGCGAAGCCGTTGATATGCAGCGAGCACATTCCGCATATCCCCTCGCGGCAGTCGTGGTCGAACGCCACCGGCTCCTTGCCGTCGTGGATCAGCTGGTTGTTGAGGATGTCCAGCATTTCGAGGAACGAGGTGTCGGGAGAGATGCCCCCGACCTTGTAGGTTTCGAACGCCCCGCTCGATTTGGCGTCTTTCTGGCGCCATATTTTGAGTGTAAGATTCATCGTTTTCTTTTCCATGATTCTCTTTGTTTTTTCCTGGATTGCTTCGTCGGCTTAAGGCCTCCTCGCAATGACGTTCAGGCGTTCTTTTTAGTCTTTGTAATTACGTTGAGCGGGGTGGGCGACTTCGAAAGTGAGTTCCTCCTTGTGCATCACGGGGGCTTCGTTCTCGCCCTTGTACTCCCACATGGCGACGTAAGCATAGTTCTTGTCGTCGCGCAGGGCCTCGCCTTCGGGGGTCTGGTACTCGACGCGGAAGTGGCCGCCGCACGATTCGTTGCGGTTCAAAGCGTCGCGCGCCATCAGTTCGCCAAGTTCGAGGAAGTCGGCGAGGCGCAGGGCCTTTTCGATCTCCTGGTTGAATTCGCCTGCCACGCCCGGTACGTAAACGTCCTTCCAGAAATCCTTGCGTATCTGCTGTATCTCCTTAATAGCCCTTTCGAGGCTCTCCTTCGAGCGAGCCATGCCCACGTCTTCCCACATCACGTTGCCCAGTTTCTTGTGGAATTCGTCGACGGTGTGCGAGCCCTTGATGTCGAACAGCCTTTTGACCTTCTCGTTGACGGCGTTTTCGGCCTCGTCGAAGGCGGCGGTGTTGGTGTCGACTTTCGGGGCCTGTATCTTTTTCGACAGGTAGTCGCCGATGGTGTAGGGGAGCACGAAGTAGCCGTCGGCAAGTCCCTGCATCAGGGCCGACGCGCCGAGGCGGTTTGCGCCGTGGTCCGAGAAGTTGGCCTCGCCGATGGCGTAGAGCCCGGGGACGGTGGTCATCAGGTTGTAGTCCACCCATGTGCCGCCCATCGTGTAGTGCACGGCCGGATATATCATCATCGGCTCCTTGTACGGATTGACGTCGGTGATCTTTTCGTACATCTGGAAAAGGTTGCCGTAGCGCTCCCTTATCACGTTCTCGCCGAGGCGTTCGATAGCCGTTTTGAAGTCGAGGAAGACTGCCAGGCCGGTTTCGTTGACGCCGAAGCCCGCGTCGCAGCGTTCTTTGGCCGCGCGCGAGGCGACGTCCCTCGGAACGAGGTTCCCGAATGCCGGATAGCGGCGTTCGAGATAGTAGTCGCGGTCTTTTTCCTCTATGTCGCTGGCCTTCTTCGCGCCATTGCGGATGGCCTTCACGTCCTCCATTTTTTTCGGAACCCAGATGCGGCCGTCGTTGCGGAGCGACTCCGACATCAGCGTCAGCTTCGACTGCTGGTCGCCGTGGACGGGGATGCAGGTGGGGTGAATCTGCGTGAAGCAGGGGTTGGCGAACCACGCACCTTTGCGGTAGCACTGGAACGCGGCCGAACCGTTGGAGTTCATGGCGTTGGTCGAGAGAAAGAAGACGTTGCCGTATCCGCCCGAGGCTATGACGACGGCGTGCGCGCCGAAACGTTCGATCTCGCCCGTAACCAGGTTGCGTGCGATGATGCCCTTTGCCTCGCCGTCCTCGACGACCACGTCGAGCATTTCGTGGCGCGGGTAGCTCTTGACCGAGCCTTTGGCGATCTGGCGGTTGAGGGCTGCGTACGCGCCTAAAAGGAGCTGCTGTCCCGTCTGGCCGCGTGCGTAGAAGGTACGCGAAACCTGCGCGCCGCCGAACGAGCGGTTGTCCAGCAGGCCGCCGTATTCGCGCGCAAAGGGAACCCCCTGGGCGACGCACTGGTCTATTATGAGGTTAGACACCTCGGCCAGGCGGTAGACGTTGGCCTCGCGGGCGCGGTAGTCGCCCCCCTTGATGGTGTCGTAGAACAGACGGAACACCGAGTCGTTGTCGTTCTGGTAGTTCTTGGCGGCGTTGATACCCCCCTGCGCGGCGATCGAATGGGCGCGGCGCGGAGAGTCGGAAATGCAGAACACCTTTACGTTATATCCCAGTTCGCCCAGCGAAGCCGCAGCCGCGCCCCCGCCGAGTCCCGTGCCTATGACGATTATGTCGAGTTTGCGCTTGTTGGCCGGGCTGACCACCTTGATGGCGGCCTTGTGCGCGCTCCACTTCTGCGCGAGTTCGCCCTGCGGCACCTTCGAATCGATTTTTACGTTAGCCATATCTTTTCTCTCCTTATTATTAAATTAAGCTCTTGACGAAGAACACCACCGCGACCAGCGCGAACAGCCCCATGATCAGCGTAGCCCAGATGTTGCCGATGCACTTGATGCGCGGCAGCCATTTCTGGTTGTCCAGGCCCGAGGACTGCATCATGCTCCACATGCCGTGGGTGAGGTGCAGCCATATCGCGGCGAACCATGCCAGGTAGATCGCAACGTTGTACCATTTGCTGAAGGTGAAGGCGATCATCGCGGCTCCGTCCTGCGGGTGGATCCCGAGCGAATTTTCGTGGCTGCCCATCAGCTCGGCGAACTGCATCTTGCTCCAGAAGTGGACGAGGTGGATGGCGAGGCCGCCCAGTACCACCAGTCCCAGCACGAACATGTTCTTGGCCGACCATGCCACGCCTGCCGACCTCTGTTCCACGGCGTAGCGCTGTTTGCCCCTCGCGCGGCGGTTCTGCAGGGTGAGCATCAGCCCGTAGAGGATATGCACCGCAACGCCCCCGGCCAGGACAGCCGTCCCGATGATGGCGTACCAGTTGACGCCCAGCACGGCGCAGATCCAGTTGTAGGCATCGGCCGAAATAAGGGCCACCGAGTTCATCACGGCGTGGAACGTGAGGAACAGCACGAGGAAGGCCCCCGAAATACTCATGATGAACTTGCGTCCGATCGATGAACTGTAAACAAAAGTTGTCATAAAAATTTTATTAATTTTTGTTCGGATTATTGCTTATTTGTTTTTTTTTAGTAATTTTGAAATTGTAATCTCTACAAAAAACGTATCGCGCAACCAGTCGACATTGACTTTTTCTCTCCGCGACGCCATTCTAACTGCATTCAGACCTTTCCCGTAGCCGTTAGGCTTATTCGACTATTAATCATCTCATTGCATGAGATCGCCATGCTTGGCGTTTTCGAGCAACAAAGGTATCTTATTGTTTTTAGAATAACAACACTTGTTGTGCGGAATTTACACCTTTGATTTAGTATATTTGTTGTTTTAAGCCTCAAAACTTTGGAAGTTATGACCGGTGAAAAAAAGAAAAAGATGAGAACCGCGGTCCGCCAAGCGGGCAAAGCGGTCGGAGAATGCGAGAGGGTGAACTTTTCCAATGAAGTCATCCGCCGCATCGAGGATTCGCCCAGGTTCAGACATGCGAATGTGATCGCTGCATTCGCGTCGCTTCCCGATGAAGTTTGTACCGATGAACTGTTGCATCGATGGAACGGAACCAAAAAAATCGCACTCCCTTCGATTGAATTCGGAAGGATGGTTTTCAGGGAGTATATCGGACATGAAGACCTCGCCAGGGGAGAATACGGCATCATGGCGCCGTACACGAGCCGTATCGTCCCGCCCGAAGAGATCGAACTCATGCTGGTTCCCGGACTGGCGTTCGACGAAAAGGGAAACAGGCTCGGCCGGGGAAAAGGTTTTTACGACCGCTACCTGGCCATGCGGTATGCGCTGGGGATTCACAAAATAGGCATTTGCATGCCACACCAGATCGTAGATCAAGTCCCGATCGGCCCGAACGACGTCTCTATGGATGAAGTCATTCACCCGTAGCAGGGACAATGAAAATTTAGAATCTAAAATGAAAAGCCGGGAAATTCCAATTTTCCCGGCCTCCTTTTTTCCGTAGCTACATTTCATACAGCTTTGCCGATATAGAAAACATAGCCGCAATACCCTTTGTAGCGCTGGTACATCTCGTTCTCGCGGCGCATCTCCTCGACCATCTCCCGAGCCGCCGCGCTGTCCGCGTGATCGCCCAGGAACGGTTCGAAAATACGCTCCATCGGTTCGTAGAAATTTTCCTCCCAGCAGCGCTCCGGCAGGATGAAGTGCGCGGCAGGCGAATAGCCGGCCTCCCACATTTTGGACAGGTTCCGGTGGATGGTGTCGATATAGGGATAGGCCCCTACCCAGTACTCCTCCAGTTCGCGGGGGCGCGAGGGCGTGAACCAGCTCTCCTCGCTGACGGCGATCCAGCCGCCGGGCTTCAGAAACCGCCGCCATTCGCGGAGCCCTTTTTCGAAACCGATGTTATAGATCGAGCCCTCGGCCCAGATCATGTCGAACTGTCCGTCGCTGAACGGAAGTTCGTACATCGAGGCGGCGAGGGGGGTTATCCGGTCCGAAAGACCCGCCGCGGCGACCCTTTCCGAGAGGGTTTCGAGCATCCGGGGAAAGATGTCGACCGCTGTTATGTGCGCGCCGGTTTCACGCGCAAGCGTGACGGTTTGCCCGCCCGTGCCGCAGCCTATGTCGGCGATCCGGCGCATTCCGGCCAACCCTTCGATAAAGCCGAGCGCGAGCCGAGTCTGGTCGTCGCTGCCGGGGCCCTGGCGGTCGAGGCGGCGGAAAAAATCGGTTAAGAGCGTAAAATCGAAGTCTCCGTTTTGTTTACAATCTTTTTGTTCCATTGTATATGTGTTTTGTGCCCGTCTGCCGCGGGCATGATATTGTTAAAATTAGAAATGAAAATATCTTCCGGGCGGAATGCCCGGATATGAATACGCAGGGTGAGGCTGCTGTAAAACTCTCCCGCAACCCCTTACTTCACAATGATCTTCCGGCCTTTAGAGGTTTGTTTCAAAAAATGGTTTTTCATCCCCCAAATATATGAAAAATGTTTATTTCCATCGATTTATTAGAAATTATCGTCCGCGATGAAAAAAAACATACGAACCGGATTGTAAAACAGGCGGTTTTACATATATTTGTAAGTTATTAACCCGCCCCTGGCGACAGGGAAACAAACCAAAGCTCAAAACTTATTAATATGCCAATGGATCCTGTAATTCAATGCGACAGCATTACCCATTATTACGGCCCTAAACTGATCTATGAAAACCTCAGTTTCGAGGTGGACAGGGGCAGTGTCGTCGGCCTGTTGGGCAAGAACGGTACCGGCAAGACCACGATCATCAACATTCTGAACGGCTATCTGAAACCCCGTTCGGGTGTCTGCCGCCTGTTCGGCGAGGAGATGGACAGAATTTCGCCCAAAACCAAAGCCCGCGTAGGACTTCTGCTCGAAGGCCATATCCAGCACTCATATTTCAATGTGGTGCAGATAGAGAAGTTCTACAGTCGTTTTTTCTCAAATTGGAAACGCGACGCCTATTACGAGCTGCTGAAAAGACTGCAGGTAACTCCCACTCAGAGGATCAGCACGATGTCGTGCGGACAGCGCTCGCAGGTAACGCTCGGACTGCTCTTCGCGCAGGATCCCGAACTGCTTATTCTCGACGACTTCTCGATGGGGCTCGATCCGGGATACCGCAGGCTTTTCGTCGAGTATCTCCGCGAATACGCCACGGCTGAGGACAAAACCGTATTCCTGACCTCGCACATCATCCAGGATATGGAGATGCTTATCGACGATTGCATGATAATGGATTACGGCCGCCTGCTGCTCCACCGCCCGACCAAAGAGATAATGGACGGATTCCGCCGTTTCCGCTTCACCGCCGCGCAACCTGTCCCGGCCGGCATCGACGGTCTGTGGAACACCGCCAGCATCGGCGCCAACTGGGAGACCTATTCGTTCCTCGGAAGGGAAGAGGTCGCCAAACTGCTGGCGCCTTTCGGCGTTGAAAACCTGCATGACGAGAATCTTTCGCTCGAAGATGCTTTCATAGGTCTAACCGGAAAATACTGATGGCTATGTTTAAAGCGATATTCTATAAAGAGTGGATCAAGACGCGTATGAGCGTCCTTGTAATGGCTGCGGTAATGGCCGCGGCGGTCATATATTCGTTCATCAATACGGCGCAGGAGTTCCGCGTTGTAGGGGCTGTGGCGGTGTGGAACAATATCATCACCAAAGACACGCACCTTCTGCCCGGCCTCATACAGTGGGTTCCCGTCCTGATGGGGCTGATGCTCGCGCTGGCGCAGTTCGTTCCCGAGATGACAGACAAGAGGCTGAAACTCACGCTGCACCTTCCGGCTCCCGAAAGCCGGATCATGTCGCTGCTGCTTACATACGGGGCAACCGTACTTGTGTCCGTATTCATTCTCTCCTACGCGGCGCTTGTGGCGGGTATGAGCCGATGGTATCCGGCGGAAATGATCTCCGGAATGTGCCTGAGGTCTCTGCCCTGGTTCATCGGCGGATGGTGCGCCTACCTGCTCACTGCATGGATATGCCTGGAACCGATCTGGAAACACAAGGTGTTCGACGCTCTTGCCGGGGTGTGCCTCTGCTCGTTCTTCTTCTTTCGGGGGATGACGGGGTCATACCTTCCGTTCCTGCCTTACCTGATCGTATTCGCGATCGCATGTTTTGCATTCCCGTTCTACTCGGCCGCCCGGTTCAAGGAGGGGGCGCAAAAATAATGAAGCCATGAAAAACAAGAACATCATATATTCGCTGATACTGGTTTGCGTCACTTTCGCCTCAATGTGGGCTCTGCCCGCGCTGGTCAGGAAAGCGACCTACTCCCCGGACGATTATCCTTTCGTGTATTACAGTTCGATGCTGAAGGAGTTCGGCCTTATCGACTATAAGAACAAGGAGAATCCCATGACCGACACTCAGGGGAATATCTACAGCGCGCAGCAGTTCGACTCTCTGATGCCGCTGCTCAACTACCGCCAGCTGATGTCCGACGGGCGTCTGCCCGACAGCCTGGACGGTTACGAGATCACTCCCCAGATACTGAGGGCCACATCGATAACGTTCCGCTACAATCCTAAAGATGTCTCGTCGCCCGATCCGGGCCTTTACATCCTTTTCGAGTCGATGCCCAAGAGGGTCGGACTTGAGGTCCCGCCCGATGTTTTCAGGCTGCACAACCACATCGAGTTCATCGACGCGGCGACCAATAAGACGGACGTCGAGAAGAGCGAACGGTTCCAGGCGGCTTTTGAAAAGGCGGGATTCGCGTTCCCGGCCCAGTGGTCGATCGGCAACCCCAATCCCCGGAAACCCTACGACGAAGGCTATTTCAGCCTTGACGCCGCGGGCAACCTGTTCCACCTGAAAATGGTGAACGGACGTCCTTATTTGCGCGACACGAAGATCGGGCAGACGATGGACATCTTTGCATTCTCGATGTACGAAGCTCCCAACAAGCGTTTCTACGGCTTCCTTTTCGACCGTCAGGGCGGTGTCCATATAGTCGAGAGCGACGAGCAGGGCGGATACGAGGCGGTCAGGCTCGACATCGACCCGATCGATCCGCGTAACGAACAGGTAACGGTAATGGGCAACCTGCTCTACTGGACCGTAACGGTTTCGGGAGCCGGGGGCAGGCGTTATTATGGCCTGGAAACGCTCTCTCTGGCTCAGGTCGGCCGCTACGAGATCGCCGGCACTCCCAACAACTGGGACAAATCCTCGAAATGGCTTTTCCCCGCTTACCTCACTTTCGAGCACGGCAACACCAATTACATCATGCCGCGCCTGACCTTTACCGGGTATTACGCCCTGGCGGCCAATATTCTTGCCGCGGCGGCCGTCCTGCTGCTGGCGACCGTCAGCCGCCGCAAAAAGATCGGATTGTCGGTCTATGTACTCATCACCGGACTCGCAGGCCTGCTTGCGGTTGCGATACTGCCCGGATTCAGGAATAAACAAACAAGCAACAAACATCCAAAACAATAGAAGACATGAAAAAGTTATTATTTCTTGCCGTAGCGCTGAGTCTGGTGGCCGCGTGCGGTAACAGCGCCAACAGTAAAAAAGCGAAAGCCGCGGCAGCACAGGAGGCGGCAGCGCAGGAAGCCGCCGCAGCGGGAAATGTCTACAAACTCGACGACCTGCTGGCTGTCGCAGACCAGCTCGTCGGCAAGGAGGTTACCGTCATAGGGCATATCACCCACACCTGCAAGCACTCCGGCAAGCGCTGCTTTATCGTCGACGACAGCCAGGCGACGACATTCCGTGTCGAGGCCAAGGGGAATATCGGCGGGTTCAACCGCGAGCTGACCGGCGCGAAGGTGGCCATCAAGGGTATCGTCCGCGAGAGCCGCATGACCAAGGAGTACCTTGCCCAGATGGAAAAGGACATTACCGAAAAGAAACTCGTCGAGGACGGTTCGGCCGAGAGCTGCGCCACGGAACTCGCCAACCTTGCGGATATGAAGAAATGGATGGCGGAGCACGGCAAGGATTACTACGCGATTTACTACATGGACGGGGAGGATTATGAAGTCGTGGACGAATAGTGTTATACGCTGGCTTCGCATCTTCCACCGCGACATAGGCTACCTGATGGTCGGGATAAGCCTCGTGTACGGCATCTCGGGCATCCTCCTCAACCACATGAACGGCAAGGACCCCGCCTTCAAAAGCACCTACGTGACGCTCGAGTTTCCGGCCGGGCTGGATAAGGAGGGGCTCGCCGCGGCTTGGAACGCCGACGGCGCCCTGCCGGCGCTTAAAAGCACCATGCCGCTCGACGAACGCCACACGCGTATGATGCTCGACGGCGGGATAGGCGTTTACGACAGCGGCACCGGCACGCTCGACTACGAGCTCCACAAGAAAAGGCCGTTCGTTTACTGGATCAACAAGCTGCACTACAACAAGGTCAACGGCTGGAACGTGATGGGCGACATCTTCGCGGGCGCGCTTATCTTTTTCGCCATTTCAGGGCTCTTCATGGTCCGCGGGAAGAAAGGGCTGCTGGGACGCGGAAAATGGTTCCTGCTCATAGGTCTTCTCATCCCGATCCTGTACATAATCTTTATGTGACCTGTCCTGACGGATTACCGTATCGAACAAAAAACATCCCGCAGAATCGCTCTGTGGGATGTTTTTTTGTGGGTCAGGCACAGGTGTTATTCCGTGTCCTTCATGCAGCGGATAGACTGCCCGTTCTCGATGTGTCCTATTGCAATAGACAGCTTCCCTTTATTATTAGCTTTTGTGAAAGTGCTCATTACCAAGAAGTAGTTGACACCTGTCCATACCTCAGTGGTTGAGTGGTAATTTAGTTTATTACTCGTCGAAGTCATATAGTAGTTCATCTGCGGCAGGCCTATATATTTCTCTGCAGGGCAGCTCTCCGCTGTCGTGACCATCTTCTGATAAGAACCCGTCGCGGTGAAAGAGCCTTTCACGCGCAGTCCGCAAAACACATAGTTGAACCCTTTTTCGTCGGCCTTGGGTACCGAGCCGGATCCGGCTGCGGTATCCCAAAATATGGCGTTCGTATTCTCTGGAGCGACATCCTCACCCACGTTTTTGTTCGTAGTGCCCACCAGATCCAGCCATTCCATACGTGTGGGGATATGCCAGCCGTAAGGACAGATGCCCTGAACTCCTTCGAACGTGTTATAGTTCGCTTCAGTAATATCCGAGCAGAAGGCCACGTAATTGTCGTAAAGATAGCCTTTAGCCGTCACCGAAGCCGCGTCGGTAAGGGCCGTGCCGGTATCGCCGTCTGTGATGCAGGGATACCATATATGGCTGTCCTCCGCCGGATCTGAAGCTGGAGTGTAGCCGGGCGGAACGTAACGCATGGCATCGGCCATCCAGGTCGTTCCGTCGCTGAAGGTTACAATGTTGTACCGTTCCCCGGCATAGACGAAATGGTCGGCGAATTCCTCGACAAGGGCGATGCCGCCGCCGCTCTCGACGTTAATGCCTACGCTGACCGTTTCCCCCGCATTGTAAGCTCTGGAAGTCATTTCGCCCTCATACGATTTACCGTCCACATTTACCACGACAGTCAGTTCCACGGTCTGCGGAACGAGCACCGCGCTGTAAAGGGTGTTCTTAGTAACCGGATTGGCGGTGATGTCTGCGGAGGCGGAAGCGGGTGTGACAGTCGCTTTCTGCGTCGTGTAATCGATAGTGGCGTCGGTTTTCGAACCTTTTACCACGATCGATGTGATGTCCGAACCCGAACGGTTCACCACATTTATGGTGATCCGCGACATCACGGGTTTGAACGTCATGCTGACAGGGACCGATGCGGGAAGGATGCCCGTCCTGCCTGCGACCAGCAGGTCGGAAGCGGCGTAGCCCGTCGACGACTGGTCGGCCGCCACGCTGAACGAATCCGGAGCGCCGCCCGAACGATAGGGATAGTAAGCGGTAAGGGTCGATTTTACGCTTGTTTTGGTGTGCCACATAAGCGTGCTCGAGAATACGCCTTCCGAAAGAGTTAAAAGTTCGTTTTCGGCGTGGGTCTCTCCGTCTTCACGGATCACGGTAAGGCCGATCTGGTCGGCGGATGTAAATCCGGATTTGGCGGCGCCGACAATTATAGGATCGATGGCGACCTTATCGGTAGATACGGGGGGGTCTTCGTTGCCGTTACAGGCGGCCAGTCCGGCCAGTGCCAGTGCAAACACTAAAATTCTTTTCATCTTCAAGTTTTTTAATGTATCAATTAATTAGAAAGTATATCCTATCTTTAAAGTACAAACGTATCTGTCGGCGCCTTTAATATATTTAAGGTTGAATCCGCGCGTATATTCCCCGCCGGCTTCGGCATACATTCCGCGGTAGAAGTTCCACCGCAGGGCGGCGCTCGCCGAAACGCGCGTGGCGGTCATGTATTCGTACTTCATGTTGTAGTACTCCTCGAGGAAGTATGGCGGATCGCCGTATCCGTTGCCTATCGGCACGGTAGTTATTTTTTTGTCGTACTTCCCGGATGCGAATGCCAAGCCCGCCTTGATGTCGAACCGTCCGGCGTGCAGCGTCCCCTTTGCGTACGCTCGGCCGCAAATAGTCGGCTGGGTAAATACATAGGGATACATCAGCAGGGCAAGGTCTTTATCCGAGGACAGCGCCATCCCGGCAATGATCTCGCCTTTCGGGGCGGTAAGCTCATACTCAGGATTTATTTCGAGCGAAGTACGCTCGAATATGTGGTTCGAACCGTAAGTATGCGTAATATCTATGCCGTTCTCTTTTATAACCTGAATCACATTCTCATCGTTGGTCTGGTACGACCAGTCGATCCTGACGCGCACGAAATGCTGCACGGCACCCCTGTCGAAGCGGTATGCGAGGTGCGACGAGATTCTGTGCGACGGGAAATCGAACCAATAGGTGTCCTTTTCCCCTGCCGAGCCTTTGCCGTGGCGGTATTCGGCGTCGGCGTAAAAATCTCCGTACTGCAGCTGCAGGGCGCCGCCATGGAATATCTCTTTCACAGGAAATCCGCTTATGCCCGTCGTGCTCAGATGTATGCCGTCGCTGTCCCAGCCGCCCGCGGTACCGTACATTAGTCCCTTGTCGAGGAACGCATCGTAAGAGAGGTCTGCCGCCCCGAGCTTCTCGGCCTTTATCGTTTCGGTATTCCTGCCGTAAATATAGTTGGCGCCCACCGCGAATTTGCCGGAGTGGAACATTATCCCCGGAGCTACCTGCATGTCGAGGCGGTAATTGCTGTGCCTGAGGTCCTTGCGTTTCGCATAGTTGGCCGAGGTGAAGTCCATTTCGGCGCCAACGCGCCAATTACGCGCGATGTCGCCCGATATCCCGCCAGTGAAACCGTAGGTCTGCAGCACTTTGCGCCCGGGAGTGAATTCAAGCACGTCTACCGGATAATATCCCGGACGTATGAACATCGAGCCGCACATGTCGCTGCCCTCCGTCTGGTCGAACGAGAACGATCCTTTCATGGAATATTTCCGAGTATGCGCGATCGTTTTGGCAACGGCTCCGGCGCTCCAAGTCCTGTCGGCCTCGTAATAGTTGCGGAAACCGCCGCCGGTATATCTGCCGTACAGCTCGGCATAGGAGATCGTTACGGAGTCCATCCTGATGCCGGCGGCGTTGGTGCCGGCATTCCACGGATTCCTCCGCTCGATGATGTCGTACGTCTGCGCCGAGATCTGCGGCGCCAGGCACATCAGCGCGATGGCTGAAACTATGTTCCGCGTCCTATTCATGCAGCGATTGCGGTGAACGTTCATAAAAATCGTTCGACGAGTTGTTCGTATCCATCAGCACCTCGAATCCGGCAGCGGCGGAAGCCTCTTCGTCCTCGATCCGGTGCAGCGTCCGTCCGCGATGGATGTCGGATTGCGATATATAACCGGCGTCTATCATCGGTGAGATACGTTTTTTATTACCGGTAGAGCGTCCGTCGAAAACTTCCACGCCGTCAGAGACCCATGCAACCGGTATCTTCACGATCTGGTCGTATGAGCTTCCCGGTTTTTGTACCACGCTGCCCTCTTCAAGCAGGAACTCCTGGATAGTGGTACCGACGGCTTTGAACAATACGATCGCCGGGGAGGTTACGGACAATGAGTAGCCGGTCGCCACACCCGTCTTTATCGCCACATCGATGTAATGGTCGGGACTGATATTGTTGCCCGGAGCCGGATGGTAAAACTCGTGCGTGAAAAGGACCGGGTTATAGCAGACGAAATATCCCTCTTTGTTCAGGTTTACCGACTCGGGGAATTGCGCCGAGTGGTCGATGGCGGCGGAGATTGCAATTACGGCATCCTCCCCGGGGGCCAGCGGGAACGTCGTCCCGTCGCCTCCGAATTGCCAGATCGCCTGGATTATGGGCACGAAATCGGGGAAAACGGCATTGCCTTCAGTGTCCTGCGTGATCCAGACGCTCGTTACCGGAGAATTGTACGGGTCGAGCTTGCCGAAGCAGAGGCCGTCGAGATAACAGATGTCTGCGGTGTTGTTATGCAGGATCATGTAGTTGTCGAACCCGTAGGTGCCCTCCTGGGGGGACTTCGTACAGCCGCCGCAGTATATCTCCTTGATAATAATGGATCCGGCCACCGACTGCACCAGCGGCATCGTTACGGCGACATCGGCGTCCACCACTTTGGTGGTCATCGACCATTGGAAAATAAAGTCCTCGGCCTTGTCGGTCAGCGAAATGTCGTAGATCCCGTTGGTAATCTCAAATTCGGCAATACCGGACGCATCCGTTACCGCCGAATAAGTATAGCCGAGGTCTCTGTTCTTTATGTTCACCGTAACACCTTCGCGCAGGAATCTCTCGTTGCCTTCAGGGTATAAAGCCGTCACGCGCAGGGTATTCAGCTCGCCTTCATAGAGGTCGCCGCCGGCGCGGATACACCCTGAGAGGATAAATACCGGCAATATTATGTAGAGCAGCCTTTTCATATCTTTAAAATTTTATCCTGCAAGTCAGTCCGTAATAAAAAGCAGGAGTGAAAATAGCATACACGCCATTGGCGTACGATTTTACGTAACGCCGCGAGTTCGTGAAGTTATTGGCATTGAACGTCAGCGAAACATGGTCGCCTATCTCCTTGGTGATGCTCAGGTTGGCCGAAAAATAGGGGTCGTAGCCGTCCGCGGCGAAAGTGTACGCGTTGCCGGTCCTCAGGATCAAGTTGTTGAACCGCGTATCGGCCGCCTCCGCATCCGTGAACGGGTGTATGTTCCCGTCGAGGTCCACATATGACACCGGACGAATAGCCGCGTAGGAATCCCCGTCGTATATGCTGCCGCCGGTAGGGCTGTTGCCATCCTCGCCGACAGTGAAAGCGTATTCCTGTCCGTTATATTCCGAAAGGTTCCGGAATCGCCTCAAAAGCGTCATTTCAAGCTTGCACGATATCACGATACGCGCGCGGGGGATATGGGTAATCGCCGTGAGATTGGCGTCGATCGTATTGGTAGTCTTGCCGTTAATGGTCGATGTGCCTCCTCCGTTGGCGTATATCCCGGCATATTCGTAGGCCCGGTTCGGAAGCGAAGTATGCGATTTGCCCGACGCATAATACCACGAAAGCGAGTTGTCCAGATACTTCGTGTAATTATACACGGCGTCGAAACGGAAATGCGTGCGTATCGGATTTATCTGGGGGAAGTCGACTATCAGCTCGACACCCCTGCGGATCACATCGGTGCCGTTGTCGGAATATTTCGACTGGACAAAACTCTGGTTTACCACCTTCACATCCATCGGCGTCCATTGTTCGCTGTCGTCGGCGCGTACATAGACCATTCCGGTCTGGCTGTCGACCCTGACCTGGGGATTTGCCGGCATTGTGTAGGAATTGGGCTTTTCCAGCATGAGGTACGAAACCGGATCGTAGGCGGTCGAATATTTATAGGGCAGTTTGGTAAGGTTGGAGAAGGCCGCGAGCGAAATGCGGAAGCCTCCGAACGCCATGTCGACGCCCACCTCCGCATTCTCGTTGCGCTGCCACTTCAGGTCCGCGTTATGCCGCATGGCGTAAGGCTGGGTGTAGTAAACATACCACGGCTTACCACTGGCGTCGTTAAAACCTAATGTCTGGGTGTCGCGGTACTCCTGCTTGGGATAGAGCACGTAATAGGAGGGGAGCTTGTAGGCAATTCCCCAGCTGCCGCGCAGCGAGATGTTGTCGGTAAACCTCCACCGAGCGTTGAGCCTCGGCGAGAACGTATTGAGATTGTCGTAATCCGCATCGCGGATGGTGATATTCTCGAAACGGAGCCCTGCCGTCAGTTCGAACGAGGTGCGTCCTATGGGGAAGACGAAGTTCTCCTCGACATAAGCCGACAGGTTGTGCATGAACGGATAATCGGTGTAGGGGCGCGGACGGTATCCGTTAGGGGCCAGCGACGGATCGAGGTAATATTCCCCCTGCCCGGCGTTGCCGTTGGCTTTCCACTGCACGCCGGCTTTCAGGCTGCTTCTGACCTTGCCCCAGCGGCGGTTCCAGTCGTATTTCAGCGATGCGGCGAAGTCCAGCTCCTTCGAATCGACGATCCTGTCGGGATAGAAGGTATAGGGAAGCAGATCTGCCAGATAATAACCTTCTGCCTCGGAATGAACGGCGGGCTGGAGGTTCGAGTTCGAAACCAGGGTATGGGCGTGCGAAAGGTTGTCGTTGAAATTCACCGAAGCTTCTAATTTCAGGTTGGTTATCCACTTCCGGTTCAGCAGCCACACGAGGGATGTGTTCGCGCGGAAGACATTGTCCCTCACCTTCGTATATTCTCCTTTGTAGGCATCGGGGTCGTCCTTCGAGTTCATTCCGCCTATATTGCCTGTAAAGCCGACGTCGAATTTCAGCACGCGGCGGAACGTCTTGAGGTAACCCGCCGAGAACCCCCTTCGTGTGTAGGAGGTGTACGGGGATACGAGGTTCGACGTAGCCCTCGTCCATTCGCCGCTTACGTTGAGCGCGCCGTTATCGTTGCCGAGATCGAATCCTTTAGAGAAGGAAGCCTGGTATGTGCGCGGATTGACGGCCAGTTCTATTTTCCACGGAGAGTATCCCTTGCGCGTGTTTATCTTCACCATACCGCTGTTCAGGTCGCCGTATTCGGCCGACGGGACGCCCGTAACTATCTCCACCGATTCGATATTCGACACGGATATATTCCTCGTGTCCACCCCGGTTATGTTGCTGCTGGTCGATTCGGTGTTGAACGAGGCGTTGTTGCTCAGGCGTACCCCGTCGACCTCGACAGCGGTTCCGAAACTCGCGTTTCCTTCCCGCGAGCCGCCTCCGCGGATCATAAAGGCATTGTCCTGCGCATTCGTTCGCGTAAGGTCGGGGTTCAATGTCTTGCCGCCCGGGAGCAGGGCGGCCACATCGGCCACATTGGAAACCTGCATATGCTGCAGGGCGTCGCTGCCTATGGTATAAGTGGTATTTGGTACGCTGCTCACCGTCTGGGCCGTAACGACCACCTCGTCTATTGCGAGCGTCTGCTGCGTCATTTGGATAACGACGCCGTCCATGTCTTTTCGGACGGAGATTTCTAGAGAATAGGGAACGTATCCCAGGCAGGTAGCCTGCAGCGTGTAATCGCCATTCTGGACCCCTCTCAATACGAACTCACCCTTATTGTCGGCTGTCGCCCACAGGTATGTCCCCTCGATCCCGACCATGGCGCCTGCTACGCCCGAGTGGGTGTTAACGTCTATAACACGTCCGTAAATAGTATTGCCGCCGGCGGCCTCTGCGGACATATTTATAGACAGGAGAACCGCAACTATACAGAGGAGTCGCTTCATGGGCAAATTAACCGGGTCTTCGTTATGATTTACAAAGAACAGGAAAAATTGCAATAAATGCAATACCCGGGACGGGTTATTTTTTTGCATCGTTCAAAAATCACATTTCGAGTAATGGATTTTACATCAACTCTTAAGCGCACACCCCTGCTCTTTCGCGGCGATTGCGGCGGCGCGAACTTTTTTGTGAAAAAAGTCCGGCTCCGGACGGTTGGACAGGGTGTAATAAATGCGGATTCTCTAAATCCAAGAAAATCCGGCACTTCGAAACTCCACACCTTTCGTTCTTGGCTGTTTGCAGTATAAACGGTTAAAAATAAAATAATTACATATCCTAAAATTTTTATCGTTGAAAATAAAATAATTACAGCGTTGGATTGATATTAATTCAAAAAAACAGTTAATTATTAAAATGATATGTGTATTTTTATAGCAACCAACTTGATTTAATGAGATGACTACTGTGCCTAAACTGAAAACGGTTAGAAAGGCGCGCCGAACCAATGAGGAGCTTAACCGGGATCTGTTTGAGAATCTAGCCGCCGCCATCAAGGAAATAGGGTTCCAGAAACTGACGCTGCAGGACGTATGCCGTTACGCCAATGTGAGGCCGAACGTAATTTACCGCCATTACGGCTCTTTGATGGGCCTGTTCGACGTCTTCAACAGGTCGCAGCACGACTACTGGGCGGAGTGCATCAGCGAAACTAATATGGAACTGCTGATCAGGGATCCCAAAGAGTATTATTACCGCGTAGCTGATTGCCTTATCGACGCGCTGTACGACGAGCAGGGGTGGCTCCGCGCCTCTTTAGTGTGGGAAATGGCCGACGACAACGATGTGACCCGTACTCTGGCCGCCAAACGCGAGGTGGTTATGGCCAGGCTGACGCAGTACCTCGACGGATTGTTTGCAAGCAGCAATCTGGACTCCCGGGTCGTGAATTCGATACTGATCGCCGGGGTCTACTATCTTGTCATCCGGCGGGAGCGCTCTGCGTTCAACGGGATCGATTTTTCATCGGAGGAGGGGAGGATGCGTCTTACCGAAACCATTCATTCATTGATAACCATTCTTTTTGCCGTACATGAGCATAACGGTATTTTGTCGAAACTGATCAGGGAGGGAGTGGATGACGACATACTTTGCCGCATATACGGCATCACGCCGGATCAGCTCCTTTTTTTCAAACAGGGCCTGAATATATATAGCGTGAGTTTGGGATAAGAATAATAGAGATAACTAACGTAAAGACAATAAGATAAGATGTTTTTTGCCCCAAGCTCGCGTTGATATAGGAGATCCCATACACCCAAATATACTGTTTTGAAAATAATTTTGCAGATGTGGCTCTATTCCGCCATGTTACTTTTTCTGGCACCGGGTGCAGCCTTCGGGCAATCCCCGGAATGCCTGCCGGCGGCGGATACGGCCGGCCGCGTCGTCATTCTGTTCCCTTTTGACAGATGGGCAGTAGAGCGCGGCTTCATGGATAACGCGCAGGGGCTGGACGCGCTGCACGGCATGATGTCCGACGCGGAATTGATATCCGGGCTCGATTCGATCGTCGTTACGGCTTCAGTATCCCCGGACGGCAACCCGCTCCACAACAGGCGTCTTTCCCGGCTCCGCGCCAACTCCATAAGGGATTTCATTCTGGAGAACTATCCCGCCGTCGACACCTCCGTCATCAGTGTATATGCCAACCCTGGGTATTGGGAGGGGCTTGTCGCTTCGGTCGAGAGCGATCCCGCCGTTCCGGCGCGGGACGCGTTCCTGGCGATGCTCAGGGACCCCGGCCTTTCCGATTACGCTAAAAACCAGAGGATGGCCGCGATGCAGGGCGGGGCTGTTTTCGCCTATATCCGCGACAGTTATATGCTGCGCCGCCTGCGTCAGGGTTCGGTCCGGATGATACTCCGCCCTCCCGTTCGTGAACCGCAGCCCGATTCGCTGCCCGAAATCCTGCAGGAACCTCAGCCTGAGCCGGCGGCGGATACCGTTGCCGTAATTCCGGCCGATGCGGCGCAGCCGGTACCCGAATCCCTTCCGGTCGCCGCCGTGCAGCATAAACCCCCCGCCGCGTTTAGGACGAACCTGCTGCTGGATGTCATGGGCGTCCCCAATCTCGGCGTCGAGGTGCCCGTCGGCGGCCGTTTCTCGGTTGCGGGCGATTTCGCCTACGCTTACGCCCACATAAGGAAAAACTACGCGATGCAGACCATCCAGGGCACCCTGGAGGGGCGCTACTGGTTCAAACCGCGCCGGAATCTCCTCACGGGCTGGAACCTGGGTGTCTACGGCACGTATTGCAGCCGTTTCGACGTGCGGTGGGGCGGCGGCGTGCAGGGCGACGGTTACTGGTCGGCGGGCCTTACGGGAGGTTATTCGATACCTCTTTCGAACAGTTTCAATCTCGATCTGTCGATCGCCGGCGGTTATTTCCATTCGCCGGAGATAAGGCAGTACGGCAAGGCCAGGAACGGGCACCTCAGATGGGAGAAGACGATGTACAACGTGAGCCGGATCGCCCTTACCCAGGTTCGCATCGATCTCGTGTGGCTGATGAACAAGAAGGTGAAATGATGAAGCGTACCGATATATATATGGCAGTCATTGCATCCCTGTTGCTTGCCGGGTGCGACGCGCAGATGGACCTTTACGACACCTCGGTGCCGATGATGGCCATAGAGGGCAGTTGGGAGACTTCGCTGGGGGTGCGGGAGATGTTCGACGGAACCGCGCTGCTTTACAGCAAAGGCAGGGTGAAAAAGGAATACCTGTCCCGTCCCAACACCGTTACGGCGGCGGTTTCGCACGGGCAGTACGACATCCTGCTCTTCAACGGCGTGATGGAGTCGGAGCAGGCGACCAACCTCGACCACGTTTTCTTCCGGGGGACATCCGCCCCTGAATCTTTCGAAGCGGTCGCCGCCGAGGGGACGCGCAACAAGCGCCTTTCGCGCATCGACGGCGAGTACATCGCCAGCAACGGGATGGAGATATTCACTTTCGCCAGGGGCGGCGCCTTCATCGAAGACGAAGGCCGCGACTACCTTAAATACATGAACGGACGCAAAGTCGCCTCCCTGCCCGAAAATTATGTGGCGGACGAGGTCAGGCTGGTTCCGCGCGCCGTTTCGTACCGCTTCCAGGTGAAGCTTACCGATATAGTCAATCCCGGCAGCGCCCGTTCGGTATCGGGTGCGCTGCGGGGTTTTGCAGGTTCCGTATTTCCGGCCTCGCCGCAAACCGGCGGCATGGAGGCCACCCACCACCTGAATTTCTCCACACCGTCCGTCAACCGCACGCGGACCGACCCGGACGGCACCGTGCTCGGGACCGTACAGTCGCCGGTGTTCGTCAGTTTCGGCCCGCCGCTGCCCGAAAGCCTCGACGGGCTCCCGGCTTCCGGCGGATACACGTTCGATCCGAGTTTCGTGCTGGTGGACAATTCCGAGTTCACGCTGCCGCAGCCGATCGACATCACCCCTCAGGTGAACGCTGCGCTGGAGAGGATATTCAGGCACCGCTCCGGCGGGGGCGACCTCGCGATCGGCGAGAACCTGTTCGTGATCGAGATAACGGACCGGATCGAACTGCCCGTGATCATGCCCGAAAATGTGGTCGACGTGATCGAGTGGAACGACGAGGAGGTCCTTGTCTGGATAAAGCCTTAACGACACTTACTCAACTATAAATAATGCAGGAAAAAACAATCAATTATCTAATCTGTCAAGTATTTTTTATGAAAAGGATCATTTGGGTTTTCGCAACATTACCCATGCTGGCAATGCTGGCAGCAAGTTGCGCCAATGAAAGGGTGGAGTCGGCCGGCGACGCCGAAAAAGTCATCGCGTTCAAGACAGTTTCCGGAAAGCAGACTCTGAGCCGCGCCGAGGAAATTAACACCGGGGCGCTGCAGACCGCTTCGAAGACCACCCCCATCGTCGTAAAGGCGTATGAGGACGGCGACGTTTCGACTACACCATACATGACTTTCAGCCTGAAGTATCAGGAATATATCAACCCGGCCTACACCACCACCGGATGGGGCTATGCCGACGATCCGGAATTCCATCCCGATTTCGACCTTGTCTACTATTCCAACGTTCCGACGGTGGCGCTCAACGCGTCCAGCAACGGGGTGTCGGCATCTTTCGACTACACGGTTCCCGTCGCGGGAAGCCAGGTCGACCTGATCGCGGCCACTGCGACCACGAACAATGACAGCCAGGACGACGCGACAGCCGAACTTCTCTTCGGGCACATTCTGTCGCAGGTGAACTTCGCCGTTGTCGGACTCGATGGAGTCAAGATCACCATCGAAGATATCGAGGTAAGCGGCGTCAAGAACGAGGGCACCTATACCTTCGGCGCTACCGGATGGGGAGCGACAGCCGCTGTCGATGCGGGCGTTTCCAACACTTACGCCTACACCCCCGCCGGAGATAACTTTACCGACATGACCGACGCCGTCCTTTACCTGGGCAACACCGGCGATATCGGTGCGGATAAGGACAACGGCAATGATAACGCGCTTATGCTGATGCCGCAGACCTTCACGAAGGGCGGAGGAGCCGTATTCACTTTCGACTACGAAATGGAGAACGCTGCCGGTACCGACCTCGGCAGCGGCACTGCGACGGTAGACCTCGGCGATCTCGGCACCACGGCTTGGGAACCAGGCAAACGCTACCTCTACAAGATGATTTTCCAGAGCCCTGTCTACATTCTCTTCGATGTGGATGTGGAAGACTGGGTTGACGGCAGCGTCATCGAAGTCGATGTAGAGTAAGACTCAGACTCGGACTCAGACAGACAGATTCTTATTTCTCAGGCCGGAAGGGTTTGACCGCCCCTCCGGCCGCAGCCCGAAGCGTCCGCAGCCGCGGGCGCGCACAAGGAAAAAACGAACGACACATGAAAGCAGAACTGATAATATTTGCAATGTTGGCCGTCCTGTTCGCATCGTGCGCTGAAGGGGAGGTGGAGAAAAGCGGCGAAACGGTCGGGGACATCGGTTTCACGACGCATCTCACGCGCGGCGGCAGCATCGATAACGCCAAAGCGGTAGCGGAAGCGGGCGGTTTCGACGTATGGGCCTACAAACACACGGGAGCATGGGCCTCCGCCCCGGACAAGACCATCCTTATCGACAACACCGGCGGCGGATACGGCCATGTTACCAGCGATGATGAGGGCGCGACGTGGGATTACGGACCGCTTCAGGCCTGGCCCGCAGGCGGCGGGAAAGTTTCGTTCTTCGCCTTCGCGCCCCACGGCGGCGCGGATTGGGACGGAACGCTCGACGCGGAAGGCGTACCTGTGATAACCTATGAAGTCCCAGAGGCGACCGGCAGCCAGAAGGACCTGATGATAGCCACGCCGGTGATCGACGCCACTGGCGCGACCGCCGACGGCAAGGTGAAAGAAGTCTTCCACCACGCGCTGTCGCGCATTACCTTCTCGGCCTTAAAGGTTCCCGAGATGGAGGGGAACAAGGTCATAGTAACGGGCGTGGGGTTCAACAACCTGCTCAACAGCGGTTCCGCGGCGCTGCGTACGCCCGTTTCGTGGTCCCATGACGGCCGGACCGGGGACTGCTGGGTTTCCGTAGCCGGGGGCGCGCTCACGAATACTATCCTCGGCCATCTCGAGGCGCAGGATATAACCGCCGGCGGCGGGGACATGTTCCTTATGCCGCAGACGTTCGGCACCGACGCCGATATCATAGTGGTATTTACGGTCGACGACGTGGAGCTGAGCTGGTCGGGCCCGATCCCCGCGCCCGAGGCGTGGGAGCCCGGAACGTCCTACAACTATAAAATCCTTGTCGACGGGGATATGATATTTTTAGTTTGCGGAAGCCTGGAAGCGCCCGGAAGCGGATCCGCCTGGGATGAAACCGCATGGTAACAAATCGAAAACAGGGTAACGATATCATGGCGAAGATTATGAAAATATCCGGATATACGGCGGGGCTGTTTATAGCGGCGGCACTCGCTGCGCTCTCCGTGTCATGCAGCATGGACAAACCGGAGATCCCGCAGATAAAAAAAGAAGATCACGAACCGGGGGGTGACGTTTCCGGGAGTTATTCGTTCAGCATAGCCGCCGGAGCTGAGGATAACGGCACCCGCGCCTATCTCGATCCGGCGGACTACCGCTACTACTGGACGATGAACGACCAGGTGGGCCTGACCATCTCTCCCGCCGGATCGCTCTCTCCCGCCTCCCTTATTGCCGCCGACATAAGGATGACGAGCGACCATTCGGGGGAGGACCCGGTCCCGCACACCACCTTTTCGGGACCTATCACCCAGGAGCAGATCTATATCCTGACGTCGGATGAGCTGTATGATTATTACTCCTATTTCCCGTATGACGCGAGGACCGGCGGCACCTTTCCGAACATAGAGTTCGGGATACCCCCGACGCTTTACCTCACACCCAACGGGTTCGATCCGAGGTACGCGCCGATGGTGTCGGAGGTGCAGTCGGACCTGCCTCCCGTCGTCTACCTCGTCGGGCAGGGGTTTGAACAAGGCGAACTGGTCCATTTCGATTATATGCACCTGCTCTCTTATGCAGCCATAGAGATGGATGTCAGGCTTTTTCCGGAAAAGGTGAACTCCATAAAGATAACGAGCAGCGGCACGCCGCTGTGGGGTACGTATGTCTACGATATGTCTGAGGCCGAAGCGGCTGACGGATATACCGGCGGCGGCAACACCATCACCATCAGTATTTCCGGCGGGCTGACCGTGGGAAGCGGAACCGTGCTCTACGTGCCGATGCCGCCGGGAGATATGTCGAACGAGAATATGACATTTGAGTTTAGCGGACCGGGGGCCAACTCATATATAACGAAGACCATAAAGGGGGCGAACTTCCAGCGGGGCAAGATACACAAACTGCTGATAGCCCCCGCGGCCAGATATACCGGTAATGCGAGTTTCACTGTAACCAAACCGGGTTACTATTACATCGAAGCCTGGGGCGGCGACGGCGGCAGCAGCAGCTACGCCACCAGCCAGACCACCATAGCACGCGGGGGGAGCGCCCATCGGATTTCCGGCCTTTATGAATTCGCTGCCGGAACGACTGTAAATTTATATGTCGGTAGGGCGGGGACCAGCACCGCGGCGTCAGGCACCACCGGCGACAGGCCGGCGGGCGGCACCAACGGATGCTCATTCGGCAGCGGCGGGAACGGCGGACACGGCGGATCCCCCGGGACTGCCAGTCCGGGTGGCAAAGGCGGAGGAGGAGGTGCCGGGACCTTCTTGTTTTTAGGCGGCACATCGGCCTCCGACATTCGTCTGGTTTCGGGCGGCGGCGGCGGCGGAGGCGGCAGCAGCGAGTCAAACACAGCTCATTACGGAGGAGCAGGGGGCGCCGGCGGCGATGCGAACCAGAACGGGGCTTCCGGCGGGAGTGAAGGACACTCTCGCAGCGGCAGCGGCGGCAGCGGCGGAGGTACCGGTGGCAGCGGCGCCAACAACGGCGGCGCAGGCAGCGCCACCACGGGTGCCGGCGGCAACGGCGGCAACGGAATTGACGGTGCATTTATAACTTCAGGCGGCGCCGGCGGCGGTGGCGGCGGCGGCGGTTACCAGAACGGCGGCGGCGGTGGCGGCGGCGGTGATAACTCACTTGGCGGTAATGCCGGCGCGGGCGGCGGTGGTGCAGGCGGCGCGAGTTACCTGACTGATACCACCACAAAAACCGGTTTCACGGCTCCCAGCAACGACCGCCCATCAGACAGGCGCGACGGATATGCCGTTATCACCTTCGTGAGATGACAAATTGAAATCACCGCCCCGCCCCCGACCGGCGGGGCGTCGGATTTAACTGCAAAGTCCGCGTTATTCGGCACAGGCCCTATTGCATTTCGTCCGCGAGAGAGTATCTTTGCGTCTGACCGAATGAGATTAACCTTGCCTTCGCGTCCGATTTGAAATGTCGCCTTACATTATAATAGCTACGATCGCGGCCTATCTGGCCGTGCTTTTCGCCGTGGCCTGGATATCCGGGCGGCGCGCCGACAACCAGGGATTCTTCGTGGGCAACCGCCGTTCGCCGTGGTACGTGGTGGCGTTCGGGATGATCGGGGCGGCGATGTCGGGAGTAACGTTCGTTTCGGTGCCGGGGATGGTCGGCGCGGGCGGTTTCGCCTACCTCCAGATGGCGATGGGGTTCGTAGTGGGCTATTTCGTGATAGCTTTCGTGCTGATCCCCCTGTTCTACCGGATGAAGATCGTTTCGATCTACGAATACCTCGAGAACCGCTTCGGCCTCGCGAGCTACCGCACCGGTGCGTGGTTCTTCTTCATCAGCAAGATGCTGGGGGCGTCGGTAAGGGTTTTCCTGGTCTGCCTGGTGCTTCAGATGCTGGTGTTCACTCCGCTGGGCGTTCCTTTCTCGGTCAATGTCGCGGTGATGATGCTCCTGGTGTGGCTCTACACTTTCCGGGGCGGGGTGAAGTCGATCATCTGGACAGATTCGCTGAAGACTTTCTGCCTGCTGCTGAGCGTGGGGCTGAGCATATGGTTCATTTCTCGCGCCCTGGGGCTCGATTTCGGGCAGATGACATCGGCCATTAAGAACAGCGAGATGTCGCGCGTATTCTTTTTCGACGACGTCGACGACCGCCGCTACTTCTTCAAACAGTTCTTTTCGGGGCTGCTGCTGGTGGTCGCCATGACCGGCCTCGACCAGGATATGATGCAGCGCAGCCTGAGCTGCCGGAACCCACGCGACTCCCAGAAAAACCTCGCCGTTTCGGGCGTGCTTCAGTTCTTCGTCATCGCGCTGTTCCTCTGCCTGGGGGTGCTGCTCAATATATACGTGCAGGCTGGAGGTTTCGCGGCCCCGGCCAAAGGCGACGAGCTTTTCCCCTTCGTGGCGACTCAGACCGGACTGCCTTCGATCGTCGGTATAGTTTTCGCGCTCGGACTTATCTCCTCGACATATTCGGCGGCAGGGTCGGCCCTTACCGCCCTGACCACCTCGTTCACCGTCGATATACTCGGCGGCGCGAAAAAGTACGGCGAGGAACGGCTGGCGAGGGTGCGGAAGATCGTGCATATCTGCATGGCGGCGGGGATGGCTCTGGTAATAATGGCTTTCAGGCTGCTGAACAACACCAGCGTCATCGACGCCGTATACGTGCTGGCCAGCTACACCTACGGCCCGATACTCGGTATGTTCGCATTCGGTATCGCCACCCGTAAACCAGTCCGCGACCGCTGGGTGCCCCTCGCGGCGCTGCTCTCTCCGCTGTTGTGCCTCGTTCTCGACATGAACTCCGTCCGCTGGTTCGGCGGCTACAGGTTCGGCTACGAACTGCTCATCATGAACGCGCTTTTCACCGTCATAGGACTCTCCATACTCATTAAGCGGAAAAAATGATACTCGTGGCCGACAGCGGATCGACCAAGACCGCGTGGATACTGACCGGAGGTGCGCAGAGCCGCGCCTTCACGACTTCGGGGCTGAATCCCTACCATGTCGACACGGACGCCATACGCGGGATCCTTGCCGGGGAACTGCTGCCGCAGACGGAAACCGACGTTTCGGCGGTTTACTTCTACGGCGCGGGATGCACCCCCGCGAAGATCCCCGAAATGACGGCTCTTTTCGGCGAGCTCTTCCCCGCCGCGCGCATCGAGGTGCACAGCGACCTTACGGGTGCGTGCCGGGGGCTTTGCGGACGCGGCGCGGGCATGGTCGGGATACTCGGAACCGGGTCGAACTCCGCCCTTTGGGACGGTGAAAAGATAGCGGCAAACACCCCCGCCCTGGGTTATCTGCTGGGCGACGAGGGGAGCGGCACGACGCTCGGAAGGCTTTTTGTGTCGGACTGCCTCAAGAACCAGCTTCCGGCGGCGATGCGCGACGAATTTCTCGCGGCGTACGGGTTGACGCAGGGCGAGATCATAGAGCGCGTCTATCGCCGCCCGATGCCCAACCGTTTCCTTGCCTCTTTCGCCCCGTTCATCGCCGCGCGCAGGCATATTCCCGAAGTGCGGGCGCTCGTCGCGGAAGAGTTCCGCAGGTTCCTGAGGCGCAACGTTTTGCAGTACGGCGCCGCCGGGCTGAAAATCCATTTCACCGGTTCCATCGCGTTTTATTTTTCCGACCTGCTTGGCGAAGCGGTGGAGGCGGAGGGGTTGGCTCTCGGAACCATAGTTCAATCGCCCATAGAGGGCATAGCGAAATACCATAAGGAAGATGTTTAAAAAGATAACGGAGGAACCCTCCCTTTACGACAGCCTCGAAACGATGCCGACCCGGGAGCTGCTAGATGGCATCAACCGCGGGGACCGTATGGTGGCCGACGCCGTCGGACGCTGCATTCCGCAGATCGAACGGCTGGTCGAGGGCATCGTCGAACGGATGATGCGCGGCGGCAGGCTCTTTTATATCGGCGCCGGGACGAGCGGGCGGCTGGGCGTGCTCGACGCCTCCGAGATCCCTCCCACATACGGAATGCCGCAGGGGGTGGTGATCGGAGTGATCGCGGGCGGCGACGCGGCGCTCCGCAACTCGATCGAGGGTGCCGAGGACGACTCCGCCCAGGGGTGGAAAGAGCTCCGGGAATATAAGATAAACGACCTCGACACGCTTGTGGGGATAGCCGCTTCGGGAACGACCCCCTATGTCGTCGGCGCGCTCGAACGTGCGAGGGAGAAGGGCATCCTCACGGCGGGCATCACGTCGAATCCGGGCTCGCCGGTCGCCGTGGCGGCCGAAATCGCGATAGAAACGGTTGTGGGTCCCGAGTTCGTGACCGGCAGTTCGCGCATGAAGTCGGGCACGGCGCAAAAAATGGCGCTAAACATGATATCGACCTCGGTGATGATCCGCCTGGGGCGCGTCAAGGGCAACCGGATGGTCGACATGCAGCTGAAGAACAAAAAACTCATCGATCGCGGCGCCCGCATGATAGCCGAAGAACTCGGGATGGAGTACGAACAGGCGCGGACGCTGCTCCTGCTCCACGGCTCGGTCCGCAAAGCTCTGGATGAGAATGGAAAATGAAGCCGTCTCGGAATTAGATTTCCGGGGCGGCTTCTCTGTTAAAGAAGATTTTTATCGATCTTCGTTTTTTTGTAGGTGAAGGGATTTTTTTCGGGAGGCGAGATTCTCCCCTGGGTTTAGGTGTGGACTGGTGA
>JAVBVG010000122.1:0-8739 GCA_031554415.1 Rikenellaceae bacterium
CACCGAATTAGAGCTATTTTTGTGCAACAACTCTAATTCGAACTTCTCTTCTTCCGTTAATCTTAAATATCGCATAGTCATTTGATTATCAAGCAAATATACGAATTTTTATCCAATAAATACTCGAAATGGATAAATAAAATATTAATTATTACTTAAATCGGCGGGATAGTGCGTTATTAGAGATTAAAAAAGAAGCGGTTCTCGATACAATATAGTATCCCGCGCTGCGTTAGAAAAATAGAATAAATTATATTGTAAAAAAATCTGAGCTTGGTTGCCTATGGTATGATTTTCGACACTTTTCTTTAATTAAAACAGACAAAACGAAAAGAGTATGAAAAACAAAGGATTATTAGTCGCCGCCGCCGTGATCGCGTCGGGGCTGGTGGGTGGTTTGACCGCCTACACCGTTACCAGGGTCGCCAACCCGTCGAAACAGGAGGTCCGCACGATAGAGAAAGTCGTCGAGTCGGGCTTCGAGAGCGCCGGAAGCCATTTCACGGCCTGGTCCCCGGACAATTATCCCGACCTCACATACGCGGCCGAGAATGCCGTCAAGGGAGTCGTAAGCGTTATCAAGACCGAAGAGATCGCCCAGTATTCGGGCGGAGGGTTCGATCCCTTCCTGGAATTTTTCGGCATACCCCAGCGGGGGCAGCAGCAGGGGCAGGGCGAAAAACGCATGCGTGAACAGATGTCGGGCGGCTCGGGCGTCATCATCAGCCCCGACGGCTACATCGTTACCAACCACCACGTCGTCGTGAACGCAAGCAAACTGACCGTCAAGCTTCCCGACGGCAAGACCTACGACGCGACCCTCGTCGGCACCGACGCCGACACCGAGATCGCTCTTCTGAAGATAGATGCGACCGGCCTGCCGTCGCTGCCTTTCGGCAGCTCCGACGCGCTGAGGCTGGGAGAGTGGGTGCTGGCCATCGGCAACCCCTATGAACTCACCTCGACCGTGACGCACGGCATAATCAGCGCCAAATCGCGTTCGCTGGGCGCCATCCAGACATCGGGCGGAATGGGCATCGAGTCGTTCATCCAGACCGACGCCGCCGTCAACCCGGGCAACTCGGGCGGCGCGCGGGTCAACGCGAAAGGCGAGCGTATCGGCATCAACACCCGTATACAGTCGCCCACGGGGAGTTTCGCGGGTTATTCGTTCGCTGTTCCCGAATCCATCGTGCGTAAAGTCGTGGCCGACCTCAAGGAGTACGGAGTCGTGCAGCGCGCGCTGATCGGCATAGCATACGCACCCATCGACGACCGCTTCGTCCGCGCCAGGGGTGAAGAACTCGGGATAAGTGAAACGGGCGGCATCTACGTCGAGGAGGTGGCCGACGGAGGCGCCGCCGAAGCCGCCGGAATTAAGAAAGGCGACATCATAACCGAGATCGACGGAGTGCCCGTAACGGGCAGCGCGACCGTCGCCGAACTCATCAGCCGGAAGCGTCCGGGCGACGTTATTAAAATAATTGCAAAAAGGGACGGGAAAGTGAAACAATTCGACGTCACTTTACGTAATAAAGCCGGAAAGAGCGAGCTGATCGCCAAAGACACGTTCGACGCTGTCAAGTCGCTGGGCGGTGAATTTGCGAACATCAACCTGACCGATAAGCAGAGGAAAGAGCTGGGAATCAGGGGCGGCATCCAGGTGACGTCGATAGAACGCGACGGGATACTCGCCAAAGCCAGAGTCCAGAAAGGATATATAATAACCCATATCAACGGCACGGCGATCAATTCGGTAAACGACCTGTACAAAATATCCGATAAGATAACCCTCATAGACGGAGTTTATCCCAACGGCAAGTCGATATCCTACTCATTGGTCGCGTCAGAGTAAACCGTTGGTCACAAAGAAAGTAAGGAAAAGTAAATGAGGCAATTAAAAATCACCAAGTCCATTACCAACCGCGAAAGCGCCTCGCTGGACAAGTACCTGCAGGAGATCGGTAAAGAGGACTTGATCACCGTCGAAGAGGAGGTAGAGCTCGCCCAGCGAATCAAAAAGGGCGACCAGGAGGCTCTGGAGAAACTGACCAAAGCCAACCTCAGGTTCGTGGTTTCGGTCGCCAAGCAGTACCAGAACCAGGGGCTGAGCCTTCCCGACCTTATCAACGAGGGGAACCTCGGGCTGATCAAGGCGGCCGAAAAATTCGACGAAACGCGCGGATTCAAATTCATTTCGTATGCCGTGTGGTGGATACGCCAGTCTATTCTCCAGGCCCTGGCCGAACAGTCGCGCATCGTGCGCCTGCCGCTCAACCAGGTCGGGTCGCTCAACAAGATCAACAAGGCTTTCGCCAAGTTCGAACAGGAGAACGAACGCACCCCCTCGCCCGAAGAGCTGGCCGAAGTGCTCGACCTGCCGCGCGAAAAGGTTACGGACACCATGCGGGTCGCAGGCCGCCACGTTTCGGTCGACGCCCCGTTCGCCGACGGCGAGGACAACAACCTGCTGGACGTGCTGGTCAACGCCGACTCGCCCAACGCCGACCGCGGACTGATAAACGAATCGCTCGGGACCGAGATAGAACGCGCGCTGGCCACTTTGACGGAGCGTGAAAAGGATATCGTGAAGTACTTTTTCGGCATCGGATGCTCGGAGATGACGCTCGAGGAGATAGGCGACAAATTCGGCCTGACGCGCGAACGCGTGCGCCAGATCAAGGAGAAAGCCATCCGCCGCCTTCGCCACAGTTCCAAAAGCAAGTGGCTTAAATCCTACCTCGGATGATTATGAATTATGAATCATCAATATAAGCAAAGGAACGCGGGGTGAAAATCCCGCGTTCCTTATTATTTGTATCGGCGAAACATTACAGAAAATTTGTCTATATTTGTTAGATATATGTACGCCTAACCAAAAACACTAATGCTTACGATGAAGAAGCTCCTCATTATCCTGGCGGCCACCGCCATGACTCTCGCGGCCTCCGCACAGACCGCCTACCAGACCGTTATCCCCGACGTTCCGGGATACAAAATCCTCAAATGCGACTTCCATATCCACACCGTGTTATCCGACGGCCAGGTGATGCCCGCCGTGCGCGTCGACGAAGCCGTCAGGGAGGGTCTGGACGCCATAGCTATCACAGACCACATCGAATACCGGCCGAACCACCGCAGCGGACTGGTCAGCTGCGACTTCAACGAGTCGTACAAATTAGCCCTGAAAGCCGCCTCCACGCGCGACCTTATCGTCATCCCGGGCTCCGAAATCACTCGCGGCATGCCTCCCGGACACTGGAACGCCCTGTTCCTCGAAGACGCCAACAAACTCGAAACCCCGAAATGGGAGGACGCTTTCGCCGAGGCCAAAAGGCAGGGGGCTTTCATACTCTGGAACCACCCCGGCTGGCAAAACCAGCAGCCCAACGAAACGCTTTTCCTGCCCGAACACCAGGAGCTGTACGATAAGGGCTATATGATGGGGATCGAGATCACGAACCATTCATGCGGCGACTACTATCCCGAAGCGCACCAATGGTGCCTCGACAGGAACATCGCGATGATCGGCAATACGGATATCCACTCCCCGATAGGGGCCGTCGTGGATTTCACGCGCGGAGAGCACCGCGACATGACGCTGGTCTTCGCAAAGGAAAAAACGGCCGCCTCGCTTAAAGAGGCGCTTATGGCCGGACGCACCGCCGTCTATTCGGGCGAAAACGTTTACGGCAGGGCCGAACTCCTCGAGCCGCTTTTCGAAAGCCTGCTGGAGATAAAAAGGATAAGCGTTTCTAAAAACGCCGTAACCCTTGAAATAACCAACAAAAGTTCGCTCATCCTCTACATCGACAAGGGTGAGGGCAGCCGCGAACTAATGTACATCAGGCAGGCAAAAATACGCCCGTATGAAACGGTGCGCTTCGGCGTGAAGACCGTCGACGGTACAGCGTTCTCCTCGGACGAAATAACGATGAGCATTATAGTGAAGAATTTCCACACCACCGTGGGGGCCGGAATGCCCTACGACCTGAAAGTGGCTGTAAAATAATAAACCAAAAAACACCTTTCCCAGCGA
Organism: Rikenellaceae bacterium; assembly: GCA_031554415.1. Taxonomy (GTDB): domain Bacteria; phylum Bacteroidota; class Bacteroidia; order Bacteroidales; family Rikenellaceae; genus UBA940. The sequence goes on from JAVBVG010000122.1 coordinate 4,040, forward strand.
TGAAAAAGATAGTACTGTCGTTTGTCGTGGCGGCGGGGTGTTTATCCGCCCTCTGCGCGGGGGCGTGGACTCCGTACTTCACGCCCGACTCGTCGGATTCCGCGCGAAACTACGTGGAGGATGTCGACAGGGAGAAATGCACCTGCCGGGGCATAAAATTATACGGCAAGGTCAGGGTGGTCGAACATTTCCCGGATCTCGAAGTGCAGATCGTCGAACATTTTCCGGACATCAAAGTCAAACAGGTGGCCTCGTTCCCCGACGAGTGCGGCAAGTGGCAGTTCGTCGACCATTTCCCCGACTTCACGATCAAATACGTGGAGCACTTCCCCGACCTGAAAATCAAATTCGTGGACTCGTTCCCCGGAATGTAGCCGGAACGCGGCAATCCGGATTGCTTCGTCGGTCTGCAACCTCCTCGCAATGACGGTTGCGCCGTGCCCGAAAGTTAAAGATTATGATTTTGGAGCCTAACTAAATCGCCGCGGCCGTTGTTGCCGCCGTCGGCGTTCCGACTTCCTTTTTATAGACGTTGGTGTGTTTCTGCACGAACCCGGCGGACCGATAGAGATTATTGGCCGCAACCCTTTCGGGGGCGGAGGTTAGCATCAGGGTGCCTCCGCCCTCCTGTCCGCCGGCATGGCTGACGGCGTGATCGACCAGCACCTTGCCCAGCCCCTTGCCGCGGAAAGCGTCGTCGACGACCACATCCTCGATCCAGTATTTACGGCCCAAAGGGGTCCGGTAAGAGCCGACCGTGAGCATCCCTGCGATCTGTTCACCGTACCAGAGCAAAAACAGACGGCTGCCGGACGATGACACTATCTCCCGCAGGTCGGCATCGGTGAACGGCGCGGGGTGCGGGCTCAACTGCGCGAGCAGCTCATTGATCCGCTCCACATACGAAGCCTTTACTTCGTTTACTTCAATTACTCGTATCATTTCCATATTTTTCATTTTTATTCTGGCCGTCACTGCGAAAAAGTTGCAGCATCACCAGGATTTATCCCGCTGCCTTAAAAGATTTTGCCTTTTAGAAAAGACAAAATCTTTTTGAATCAGGCGGCAGCGGGGCTCCGCCAAAGAACTGCCGCTTTTAAAAAAGCGGCACCAAAAATTTTCAGAGATACTTCGTATCTCATTATCTGCAATTAGTATTTGACTTTATCGCTTCGGCGATGCGTTCGCCGTCGAGGGCGGCCGAGATTATACCGCCCGCGTATCCGGCCCCTTCGCCGGCGGGGTAGAGGTTCGGAACCTGCGGATGGGCCAGCGTCTCGCGGTCGCGCGGAATGCGCACCGGAGTGGAGGTGCGCGACTCGACGCCGACAACGACCGCTTCGTTGGTAACGAATCCGCGCATCCGGCGGCCGAATGTCGAAATCCCCGACCTCAGGGCCGCCGAAATAAAGTCCGGCATCCACTGGTCGAGCCGCGAGGGGGTGATCCCCGGAACATACGATGCCGCGGGAAGCGTCCGCGACGGACGGCTGCTGACGAAATCGGCGACGCGCTGCGCCGGGGCCGTCTGGGCTTCTCCGCCGTTCTCTTTTGCCAGGCGCTCCAGACGCCTCTGGAACTCCAGTCCGGCAAGTTCGCCGAATTCGGGGCGCAGGAATTCGAAATCAGACAGCCTGACCTCCGTCACGATTCCGGAATTTGCATAGGGCGAGTTGCGCAGCGAGGGCGACATTCCGTTCACGACCGATTCGGCCGCGTCGGTCATCGCAGGAACGATGAATCCGCCCGGACACATGCAGAACGAATAGACTCCGCGCCCGCCCTCCTGACTGACAAGCGAATAGGACGCCGCCGGAAGGTATTCGCCGCGCCCGTCGGGCATGCGGTACTGAATAGAATCTATCAACTGCTGGGGATGCTCGATGCGGACTCCCATAGCATAGGGTTTCGCCTCGAGGGCGACGCCGCGCCGGTGCAATATTTCGTAGATATCGCGCGCGGAATGCCCGGCGGCGATCACCACGGCCGCGCCCTCGACGAGTTCGTCCCCGCAACGAACGCAGACAGCTTTACCGTTTTTAATCTCTATATCGATCACTTTCGCGCCGAAAACCACCCTGCCGCCCGCCTTTTCAATAGTCGCGCGGATAGCGGTCATGATACGCGGAAGGCGGTCGGTCCCTATGTGCGGATGCGCCTCGTAAAGTATTTCGGGGCTTGCGCCGTGGAAAACCAATGTCTGGAGAGCTTTGTTGCAGTCGCCGCGCTTCTTGGAACGGGTGAAAAGCTTGCCGTCGGAAAAAGTCCCCGCGCCGCCCTCGCCGAAAGCGTAGTTCGAGTCGGGATCGACTCCCTGGTTGCGGTTGATGAGGGCGATATCCTTTCCGCGTTCGGCGACTTCCTTTCCGCGTTCCAGAACGATCGGGCGCAGGCCGAGTTCGATCAGCCTCAGCGCCGCGAAAAGTCCCGCAGGTCCCGAACCGACGATAACGACGGGCGTTTTGCCGGTAACGTCGGGGTAATCGAAATGCACCGGGGCGGGCTGCTGTTCTCCGTCGATGTAGAGTTCGAGCGTCATCAGCACTTTAGGCGAGCCGCGGCGGGCGTCCACCGAACGCTTTACCACGCGAGCCAGGGCCACCTGAGTGTCTTTGACGCCTGCCATCCGCGCGGCTATAGGAACGTATATTTTGGGGTCGGCGGCCTGTTTGGGCGAAAGTTGCAGGGAAATTGTCAGCGGCATCTGTCTGGAATTTGCGCAAAGTTACTATCTTTGTTTGATATTCATTTCCCGATGCGAAAATTAGTAATCATTCCCACATACAACGAGCGCGAGAATATCGGGCTCATGATCGAGAAGGTCTTCTCGCTGCCCGAAGAGTTCGATATGCTTGTCGTCGACGACGGCTCTCCCGACGGCACCGGCGGCATCGTCCGCGAACGGCAGTCCGATTTTCCCGGACGGCTGCACCTTCTGGAACGCTCAGGAAAGCTCGGGCTCGGCTCTGCCTATATAACAGGATTCCGGTGGGCGCTCGAACAGGGCTACGACTATGTTTTCGAAATGGACGCCGACTTCTCGCACAATCCAGACGACCTGCTGAGGCTCTACCAGGAGGCGGTCGAGGGGGCCGATATGGTCATCGGGTCGCGCTATGTCATGGGTGTGAACGTCGTCAACTGGCCCATGCCGCGCCTGCTGATGTCGTGGTGCGCCTCGCGGTACGTGCGCTGCGTTACGCGGATGCCGGTCCGGGACGCCACCGCCGGATTCGTCTGCTACTCGCGCGCGGTGCTCGAAAGCATCGATTTCGACAACGTGCGGATGATGGGCTACGGATTCCAGATCGAGATGAAATACACCGCCTGGCGGCTCGGATTCAACGTGCGCGAGGTCTCCATCGTCTTCGTCGACCGCACGCGCGGCGAATCTAAAATGAGCAGCGGAATCTTCGGCGAAGCCCTCTGGGGTGTCCTTAAACTGCGCTTCAGGCGCATAAAACCCCGGCAATAATGCCAGCTATACTCATATCGGGCGGCGAAATCGTCAACGAAGGGCGGAGGTTCCGCGGGTACGTTCTTGCCCGCGACGGGCTGATCGCCGAAGTCGGGGAAGGGGAGTTCGCGGGCGATTTTTACGGCGACCGCATAGACGCCGCGGGAAAGATCGTCATGCCGGGGGTGATCGATTGCCACGTCCACTTCCGCGAGCCGGGGCTCACCCGCAAGGGCGACATGTCGTCGGAATCGGCCGCGGCCGTCGCCGGAGGGGTCACTTCTGTCCTGGAGATGCCCAATACCGTTCCGGCCGCGACGACGCTCGATACTCTCGAACGCAAATTCGACCTCGCCGAGGGGCGGATGCACACCAATTATTCGTTCTTTCTGGGCGCGACCAACGAAAACCTCGCCGAAGTCCGGCGCCTCGACCCTCGCCATGTTTGCGGGGTAAAGCTCTTCATGGGTTCCTCGACCGGAAACATGCTTGTCGACAGCGACCGTGCCGTCGCGGCGCTCTTCGCCGAATCGCCCGCCGTAATATCGGCGCACTGCGAGGACGAATCCATAATCCGCGCCAATACAGATACATACCGCGCCCGCCTGGGCGACAAAGCTACGGCAGAGATCCATCCGATGGTCCGCCCGGCTGAAGCGTGCTACCGATCCTCCGCGCGCGCCGTCGAGCTGGCCGATAGATACGGGACCCGTCTGCACGTCGCCCACCTGACCACCGAACGCGAACTTGCGCTGTTCGACGCCGGCCCCGCCGCCGCCAAACGCATAACCGCCGAAGCGTGCGTTCCCCACATGTGGTTCACGGATGCGGATTACGCGCGGCTCGAAAACCTTATCAAATGCAATCCGGCAGTCAAAACCGACGCCGACCGAGAGGCCCTGCGCCGTGCGCTTTCGTCCGGAAAGATCGACGTAGTCGCCACCGACCACGCACCGCACACGCGCGAAGAGAAGGCGCGCCCTTATTGGGAGGCGCCGTCAGGCATCCCGATGGTGCAGTATTCGCTCTCGGTGATGATGCAGCTGGTTTCCGAAGGCACGCTGACTATGGAAACTCTGGTCGAAAAGATGTGCCACGCCCCCGCGACCGTCTTCGGAATTGTCGGACGCGGATTCCTGCGCGCGGGATATAAAGCCGACATCGCCATAGTCGATCCTGCGGCGGAATGGACGGTTTCTCCGGAAAACATCCTTTCGAAATGCGGCTGGTCGCCGCTGGAGGG
>JAVBVG010000041.1:0-12552 GCA_031554415.1 Rikenellaceae bacterium
TATATGAAATATTACAGATTTTAAGCATATCCGCTTTTGATAAAACACCAATAAATGAACTACTTACAAAATTCAATTCAAACCAAAATGTCAAAGAACAACCTAATTTATTTGACTAAAAATTTAGCGCATCAGTAGTAATTGACGCATATTAAACCGCTGCCGATCGCTGTCGGCGTTCCGACCGTTCCGGCTTACCAGATGATCACCCTCTGTTCGGGAGGCAGGAACATCGTCCCGTCCGTGATGCCGAAAGCCTCGAAGAAAGTGCCGAGGTTTTTGAGCGTCGCGTCCACCCTCCACTTGCCGAGCGAGTGTTCGTCGATCTTGGTGAGGCGCGCGATCTCCTCGTCGCGGATGTTCTGAGCCCAGATGGCCCCGTAACTAAGGTAAAAGCGCTGTTCGGCTGTAAAACCGTCGATCGGGGCCGGTTCCGCGCCGCCTTGGGCCATCTTCATGGCCGTGTAGGCGACCCGCAGGCCTCCCTGGTCCGCGATGTTCTCGCCCAGAGTGAAACGGCCGTTGGCATGGACGCCCGGAAGCACCTCGATCGAGTCGAACTGCGCGACGAGCCTGTCGGCGCGTTCGTTGAATGCTTCGGCGTCGGCCTCGGTCCACCAGTCATTGAGGTTTCCATTCTTGTCGAACTGGCGTCCCTGGTCGTCGAAGCCGTGGGTCATCTCGTGGCCGATCACAACCCCGATGGCGCCGTAATTGACCGCGTCGTCGGCCTCGGCGTTGAAGAACGGAGGCTGAAGTATGGCCGCCGGAAAACATATCTCGTTGGTCGAGGGATTGTAGTAAGCGTTCACCGTCTGCGGGCCCATGTGCCATTTATCCTTGTCGACGGGTTTGCCCGCCTCGCTCATCTGATCGTCGGAGTGCCATGCGGACGCGCGCTTGATGTTCTCATAGTACGACAGCGCCGGGTCGATCTCCAGCGAAGAATAGTCTTTCCACTTGTCGGGATAGCCGATCTTGACATGGAAAGCAGCCAGCTTTTCGAGCGCTTTTTCCTTCGTGGCATCCGACATCCACTCCAGATTGCGGATATGTTCCCCGAGCGAGGCCTGCAGGTCGGCGACCAGGCCGAGCATCTTCTCCTTGCTCGACGGCGGGAAATACCTGGCCACGTACATTTCGCCCACCGCTTCCGAGAGGGTGCTGTTGGGAACTCCCAGGGCGCGTTTCCAGCGCGGACGCGGCTCTTCCTGTCCCGACATGGTGCGCCCGTAGAATTCGAACGAGGCCATGTAAATGTCGTCGTCGAGTGCGCCTGCGGCGTTGTCCAGCACGTTGAAAGCCAGGTAATATCTCACTTTCTGCATACCGCCGTGGCCGTTGCCACCGCCGCCCACGATGTCGTCGACGGCTTTCAGCGCCGCCGGGTGGCAGGCGTTGATCTCCGTCAGCCCGTGCAGTCCCAGAGCGTTAAGATAGATATCCCAGTCGATGTTCGGGTAATCGGCTTTGAGCATATCGACCGTGATCTTGTTGTAGCTTTTGTAGGGGTCGCGCAGCTCGACGTTCGAAAGCGACGCTTGAGCTATGGAAGTTTCGATTTCCATAACTGCTTCCACAGCCGCCGCAGGATCGCCGTAACCGGCCATCGCGAAGATGTCCGCGATGTATTTTTTGTAGGCCTCACGGATCGCCTCGTTCTCGGCGTCGAGGTAATAGTCGCGGTTGCCCATGCCCAGACCTGCCTGATGCAGATAGACCATGTTCATCGAGCTGTCCATCATGTCGGCGTCGACGAACGGTGCGAAGAACGGATTGCCCATCGTGCGGTGCATCTGTGCCAGCAGTGCGCTGAAAGCCCCGCGTCCGTCGGCCGCATCCACAGCCGCCAGGTCGCCCTCTATCGGGAGCAGCTTCTCCTCGTTGAGCCTCTTTTCGTCCATACCAAGGAGGTACAGGTCGCCGATCTTCTGTTCGACGCTGCCTTTGGGTGCGCCCGGTTTCATCTCGGCGAACAGGTCGCGGATCAGCACCTCGTTGTTCTCGCGCAGCACGTCGAACGAGCCGTAGCGTGAAAATTCGGGTTTCATCGGATTGTTCTTCTGCCACCCGCCCGTCGCATACTGGTAGAAATCCTCGTTCGGAGCGACTGAAGTGTCGAGGTTCTCCAGATCGATCGCCGGAACCTTCTTCTCCTTACCCGCACATCCAGCCATAACTGCCATCAAACTGATAAAAATTAAACGTTTCATACATTAATTTTCTTTGTTTTCATTGTTACTTTTTCAAATCAAAAAGTAACCAAAAGATTGGCGGAACGCCGCCAGCGGTTTATTTTGAGGCAATATCTAATGTTTGTGAAGACGTTTTCCCACACAGGTAAGAATTTCTGAGGTTGCAAAGCACCCTCCTTTTGAAACAATGCGGTCTCGAAGATGAATTTTCAGAGCCGCAGTGTTTCAAAAGTGTACGGTGGCGGGCATGGCCCGCCGCCTGAAATTCTTACCGGCTTTCAAAAATCCGCAAACATCTGTTCCCTCTAAATAGTAGGAAACGAAGTTTCCGCTAAAATTTTTGGCGCCACCTTTTTTAAAAGGTGGTAAAGAAAAAACTATTTGCGGATCGCCGCAACACCGGGAAGTTCCTTGCCTTCGATGTATTCGAGCAGGGCGCCGCCGCCGGTCGAGTTGTAGCTCACCTTGTCGGCGAGGCCGAACTTGTTGATGGCGGCCACCGAGTCGCCGCCGCCGATGAGCGAGTAGGCGCCTCTCGAGGTCGCTTCGACGATGGCGTCGGCGATCGCGCGGGTGCCGCTTGCGAATTTGTCGAATTCGAACACGCCCACGGGGCCGTTCCACAATATGGTCTTCTGGTCTTTGATGACTTCGGTGAAGAGCGCCTTGCCCTTTTCGCCGATATCCATGCCTTCCCAGCCTTTTGGGATGCCGCACACTTCGCACTCCTTGATGTTGGCGTCGGGAGCGAATCTGTCGCCGCACAGCGCGTCTTCCGAGAAGTAGAGTTTTATGCCTTTCGCCCTGGCCGTTTCAAGTATCTGAAGAGCCAGCGGATGCATCTCCTTTTCGTCCATCGAGTCGCCCACGTCGCACCCCTGCGCCGAGGCGAAGGTGTAGGTCATGCCGCCGCTGAGGATCAGGCAGTCGACCTTCTCCATTAGTTTTTCGATTATGGTGATCTTCGACGAAACCTTGGCGCCGCCGAGGATGGCCATGAACGGGCGCTGCGGTTTTTCCATAACGCTGTCGATGGCTTTCAGTTCGTTCTCCATCACGTAGCCGAACATCTTGTCAGCCGGGAAATAGTCGGCGATGAGGGCCGTGGAGGCGTGGGCGCGGTGGGCGGTGCCGAAAGCGTCGTTGACATAGACGTCGGCATAGGACGCGAGGCGCTTGGTGAACTCCTTCTGGCTCGCTTTGACGGCCTTTTTCGCGGCCGCCTTTTCCTCGTCCGAGGCGTCTTCGGCCAGCCCGCGCGGTTTGCCCTCTTCCTCGGCGTAGAAACGGAGGTTTTCGAGCATCATCACCTGTCCGGGTTTCAGATTCGCGGCCATTTCAGCGGCCTTGTCGCCGATGCAGTCGCCTGCGAACCCGACTTTCTCGCCGAGGTCTTTTTCGACGGCCGAAACGATATGCTTCAGCGAGTATTTCTCCTCGTTGTTCTTCTTGGGGCGCCCCAGGTGCGACATCAGGATGACCGAACCGCCCCCCGCGAGCACTTTCTTGATGGTGGGAATGGCCGCGCGGATGCGGGTGTCGTCCGTAACGTTGAAGTCGGCGTCGAGGGGCACGTTGAAGTCCACGCGGATGATCGCGCGTTTGCCCTTGAAATCGTAGGTGTCAATCGAGTTCATTTCAATATGTTTTTAAGTGATAAAATTCCTGCCGAAAAATCATTGCAAGGTACGAAAAAAAGGGGGGATTTTGTTCCCGCAACACCATTATTTTTAAGGTGCGGTTTTAAAATTATAAATTGTAAGTTAAATAAAAGAAAAAATAGATTATCTTTGCTAACAGTCTGAAAGTAACGGGGTGCTTAATTAATGATTTTGTAAAGATATGTACGGAAAAATCAGGGGATACCTTGCACGGGAGTTGCAAAGTATAAGGGAGGCCGGACTTTACAAGGAGGAACGAGTCATCGAAAGTCCGCAGAATGCGCAGATTACCGTGGGCGGCAGGCAGGTTCTGAACTTCTGTGCCAACAATTACCTTGGACTGTCGGACAGCCCGAGGCTTGTCCGCGCCGCCGGAAAGGCGATGGCGGAAAGGGGTTACGGAATGTCTTCGGTGCGCTTTATATGCGGCACGCAGGATATCCACAAGCAGCTTGAAAAGGCCGTCGCAGACTATTTCGGCACCGAGGACACGATACTTTACGCCGCCTGTTTCGACGCCAACGGAGGGGTTTTCGAGCCGCTGCTTACGGAAGAGGACGCCATAATCTCCGACGCGCTCAACCACGCCTCCATCATCGACGGCGTAAGGCTATGCAAGGCCGTGCGCTACCGCTACGCCAACGCCGACATGGCCGACCTCGAAGAACAGCTCAAACTGGCGCAGGCGCAGCGTTTCCGCGTCATAGTCACCGACGGTGTCTTCTCGATGGACGGCAACGTCGCACCGATGGACGAAATATGCCGCCTTGCAGAAAAATACGACGCCCTCGTGATGGTCGACGAGTGCCATTCGGCGGGGGTTGTGGGAAAGACCGGGCGCGGAGTAACCGAACTTTACGACATTCGCGGCCAGGTCGATATAATCACAGGGACCCTCGGAAAGGCTTTCGGCGGGGCCATAGGCGGTTTTACCACCGGGCGCAAGGAAATTATAGAGTTGCTGCGCCAGCGTTCGCGCCCCTATCTCTTCTCGACTTCGCTGCCGCCGGCGGTGGTCGGGGCGGGGATCGAGGTGTTCCGCATGCTGAGTGAGTCCGACGAGCTCCACGACCGCCTCGCCGCAAACGTCGAACGTTTCCGCACCGCAATGATCGCGGCCGGTTTCGACATCAAGCCCACGCGGTCGGCCATCTGCGCCGTGATGCTCTACGACGCGCCGCTGTCGCAGCGTTTCGCCGCGCGGCTGTTGGACGAGGGTATTTACGTTACAGGGTTCTACTACCCGGTCGTCCCCAAAGGGCAGGCGCGCATCCGCGTGCAGGTTTCGGCCGGACACGCCCCCGAACAGCTCGACCGCTGCGCCGCCGCCTTCGTGAAGGTCGGCAAAGAGTTGGGTGTATTAAATTAATCATTAATCATTAACCATTGAGCATATGCCTAAAGTAGAAATGGACCACATCGACCACAAGATATTGAGGTCTTTGATGAACAACGCCAGGATGCCTTACCTCGAGATCGCACGCGAATGCGGGATCTCCGGCGCCGCAATACACCAGAGGGTCAAGAAACTGACCGACCTGGGCGTGATACAGGGTGCGCGACTCATCGTCGATCCCAAAACGCTCGGGTTCGACGTTTGCGCGATCATAGGCATACAGCTGCGCGAAGTGTCGCTCCACGGAAGCACCGTCGAAACCCTGCGCAGCGTCCCCGAAGTAGTCGAATGCTACTTCCTGACCGGCAAGTACAACCTGCTCATCAAGGTATACTGCCGCGACAACGAACACCTCATGCACACCATATTCGACAAGATACTGACCGTTCCGGGGATCACCACCACCGAAACATTCATCTCGCTGAGCGAAACCTTCACGCGTCAGGTATCCATCGAAGATTCAAAGGAATAACCATGGCTGTGATAAGGGTAACGAAGGAGTTTTCGTTCGAGATGGCCCACGCCCTCGAGGGACACGACGGCGCGTGCCGCCAGATCCACGGACATTCGTACCGCCTGTGGGTGACCGTCAGGGGCGAACCCCTCCGAGGCGACTCGCCCAAACAGGGGATGGTGGTCGATTTCGGCGAACTGAAACGCATCGTGCAGCGGGAGATCGTCGGGCGCTACGACCACGCTTTCGTCGTCCGCCGCACCCCCGAAAACGCCGAACTTGCGGAGGCGCTTTCAGCCCGCTACGACAACGTAGTCGCCGTCGACTGGCAGCCCACCAGCGAAAACCTCGTCACGCACTTCGTCGAAACCATCCGCCCGATGCTCCCCGCCGGCGTCGCCCTCTGCTCCGTCCGCCTCTCCGAAACCGCCACCTCCTATGCGGAATGGCTTGCAGAGGATAATAAATGATTTTTTCACTACCTTTTAGAAAAAAGGTAGCACCAAAACCTTTCGACGGAAGCTGCGCTTCCTACTATTTCCTGGATTAGTGTGTAGAGGGGAGTGTTCTGGTATTTAGAATTTTGCGGGTTGCACGCAGTGCAACATTATTTTGAAACAATCTGATCTCGAAAATGAATTTTCAGAGTCAGATTGCTTCAAAATAAATTGTCAGGCTTCGCCTGCCGCAAAATTCTTAATACACTCTGAACCAAACCGGAACAGTAAACGCTGATTCACTTCTAAACGATACAGAATAAACCGCTGCCGGCGTTCCGGCAATCTTTTGGTTACTTTTGGATTTGCAAAAGTAACATATGAAAATATGCCTAAATTATTTTTAGTCGATGCTTATGCACTGATATTCAGGTCGTATTATGCTTTTATAGGGCGGCCGATGCGCAATGCGGCGGGATTGAACACCTCGGCTGTTTTCGGGTTTACGAAGTTCGTGCGCGATGTGATAGTGAAGGAGAAGCCGAAGTACCTGGGGGTGGCTTTCGACCCGAAGGGAGGCAATTTCCGGCACGACCTTTATCCGCTTTACAAGGCGAACCGTTCCGCCACGCCGGAGGACATAACGCTCTCGGTGCCCTATATAAAGCAAATTCTGGAGGCGATGCGCATTCCGATCCTGGAGGTTCCGAAGTGGGAGGCAGACGACGTGATCGGCACGCTGTCGGTGAAGGCGGCGGGGAAGGGCTACGACACATATATGGTGACGCCCGACAAGGATTACGGGCAGCTGGTGGGCGACGACGCGTTCATCTACAAGCAGCGCAGGAACGGTGAGGGGATCGAGATCGTCGACAGGAAAGCGATCAAGGAGTATTACGGCGTGGACGATCCGAAATTGGTCGCGGACATCCTGGCGCTGTGGGGCGACGCTTCGGACAACGTTCCCGGGGTTCCGGGCATCGGCGAAAAGGGGGCGATAAAGCTCGTGAGCCAGTACGGGACGGTCGAGAACATCCTTGCCAACATAGACAGCATTACGGGAAAACAGCGCGACAGCATACTCGCCTCGCGCGACCAGCTGCTGCTGGCCAAACAACTTGTAACGATAGATACCGACGCTCCGGTTGACTTCGTCCCGTCGGCGCTTGAAATGGAGGACCCCGACTGCCCCTGCCTGCGCGAGCTCTACACCGAGCTGGGTTTCAATATGTTCCTGCGCGAAATGATGACCGACAGCCGTTCGCCTTTCAATTCGGCGGTAATGTGCAAAGGGACGCTGGACGAGGCCGGCCGCCCGATAGATAAGCCGCAGGCGGAATCCCCCGTGGTTTCCGCGCCTGCAAAAGAAACTGCGCCTGTTCAGCCGAAAAAAATCGCCCCGGGGTTAATGGGACAGGGGTCGCTGTTCGATGGACCGGCCGAAAACAGCGACAGGGGAACAGCCGAGCAGGGCGATCTGTTCGCGGCGGCGGGCGTCGAGAATATCCACTCGGTTCCGCACACATACAAGGTCGTGGGGAACGACGATGAACTCCGGGAGCTTGCCGCGCGGTTCGGGCAACTCGACGAATTCTGCTACGACACCGAAACAAACGGATACGACTGCTTCACCAACCGCATGGTCGGGATCTCGCTGGCGGCAAAGCCCCACGAGGCGTTCTACGTCCCGCTGACGCCCGAAACTCAGGAGGCCAGAATCGCCATACTCAAACCGCTTTTCGAAAACCCGCGGATCGCCAAGATCGGGCAGAACATCAAGTTCGACGACATGTTCATGCGCGCGGCCGGGATCGGGGTGCGGGGGCGGAAGTACGACACCATGATCCTGCACTATCTGCTCGACCCCGAGTCGCGGCACGGCATGAACTATCTGGCGCACAGATACCTGAATTATGACCCCGTGCAGATCACGACGCTGATAGGAAGCGGCGCGCGGCAGCTGACGATGGACATGGTGCCGGTCGATAAGGTTGCCGACTACGCCTGCGAGGATGCCGACGTTACGCTGCGGCTGAAACACATCCTTTGGCGGATGGTCGGCGAGCAGGAGCTCGAAAAACTCTATCTGGAGATCGAGGAGCCAATGATCGGCGTTCTCGAGTCGATGGAGTGGGAGGGGGTGCGCATCGACTCGTCCATTCTCGCCGAATACGCCAAGGAGTTGAGCCGCCAGCTCGACGAACTCGAAAACCGCGTGCGTGAAATGGCCGGGGAACCGACGCTCAACGTCAACTCCCCGGGGCAGACGGGCGAACTGCTGTTCGGCAAAATGAAACTCGTCGACAAGCCCAAACTTACCAAGACCAAACAGTACAGCACCGACGAGGAAACTCTTCAAAGTATTGCCGACAAACACCCGATAGTCGAGTTGATACTCGAATACAGGGGGGTCAAGAAGCTGCTTTCGACATACGTGGAGGCGCTGCCGCAGATCGTCAATCCAAAAACCGGACGGATACACACTTCATACAACCAGGCTGTTACCGCGACAGGGCGGCTTTCGTCGACAAATCCCAATCTTCAGAATATTCCCGTGCGCGAAGAGCAGGGGCGGAAAATACGACAGGCGTTCATCCCCTCGGACGGCGGGCACCTGCTGCTGTCGGCCGACTACAGCCAGGTCGAACTGCGCCTGATGGCGCACCTGAGCGGCGATCCGGCTCTTATCGAGGCGTTCCGGGCGGGAGAGGATATCCACAGCGCCACCGCCGCGCGCATTTTCGGGGTGCCCCTCGACAAGGTAACCCCCGAAATGCGGCGCAAGGCAAAGACCGCCAACTTCGGCATCATCTACGGCATCTCGGCCTTCGGGCTGTCGCAGCGGCTGCATATTCCCCGTACCGAAGCCAAAGATATTATTGACGGCTATTTCCGCTCGTACCCCGGGGTCGCCGCCTATATGGCGAACGTGGTGGCCGAGGCTCGCGAAACGGGTTACGTGTCGACGATTTTCGGACGCCGCAGATTCCTTGCCGACATCAATTCGCGCAACGCCACGGCGCGCGGGCTTGCCGAACGAAACGCAATCAACGCCCCCCTGCAGGGGAGTGCCGCCGATATCATGAAGATCGCCATGATACGCGTCGACGAGGGTTTGCGGCGCGAGGGGCTGCGGTCGAAAATGATACTCCAGGTGCATGACGAAGTGGTGCTGGATATGGTGCGCGGCGAACGCGACCGGGCCGTGGCGATCGTGGTCGACGCCATGGAGCACGCCGCGAAACTTTCGGTCGATCTAGTCGTCGACTATGGCGTAGGCGAAAACTGGTTGGTAGCGCATTAAAAGGATTTTATTAACTTCTTTTTGGCCAGCAAAAAGAAGCAAAAACTGGCCCACCTTCCAAAAATCTACTCCGACTTGCCTAAAACGGTACCCCTTGAGCTAACGCGGAGCTATCGCACATGGTGACTTCCGTTTTAGTCTTCGTCTGCGTTCACGATTTTTGAAAAGTGGGGATTATTTGAGAATACAAAATGAGGATACTTATTCAAAGGGTTTCGGGGGCGTCGGTTACGATAGATGGCGCGATTTTTTCGGAGATCGGGCCCGGATTGCTGCTGCTGGTGGGTGTCGAGGACGCCGACGGGGCGGAAGACGTCGAATGGCTCGCCGGGAAGGTGGGCCGCCTGCGCATCTTCGACGATGCGGAGGGCGTGATGAACCTCGACGTGATGCAGACCGGCGGCGAAATACTTGCCGTCAGCCAGTTCACGCTCCACGCTTCGACTAAAAAGGGGAACCGCCCGTCGTATATCCGCTCGGCAAAGGAGGATGTCGCCAAACCGCTATATGAACAGTTCTGCGCCCGCCTGTCTGAAGCCGCCGGAACCGAAGTGAAGAGGGGCGTTTTCGGCGCCGATATGAAAGTCGCCCTTGTCAACGACGGCCCGGTGACCATCTGGCTTGACAGTAAAAATAGGGAGTAGTCCGGTCGGAACACTACCGACAGATTCGAGCGGCAATCCCGCCTGTGTTTCTGGATTGCTTCATCGGCTCGTCCGCCGTCGGCGTTCCGACCCTCCTCGCAATGACGTAACCCGATTTGTTATCTATCCTTGGCAAGGAGGGATTTTTCTTATCTCAGTTTAGACAGGAACCGTTCGCGGACGACGATATGGCGCACATGCCGCCCTTCGCCGATCGTGTCGGCGGAGTCCCATGCCTCGACCGTGAAAACCAGCCTGCGGCCGTCGATCTCCGCCAGCACGGCGCGCGCTGTCACGGTATCGCCCGGAGCCGTCGGTTTCAGGTGCGACATGGCGATAAGGCTCCCCACCGTCGTTTCACCTTCGGCGAGAAAAGGCGCCGCGGCTTTCATCGCCGCGTTCTCGGCCAACGCTATCATGGCCGGAGTGGCGAAAACCTCCATATCGCCCGACCCGAGTGCGGCGGCGGTGTTCACTTTTCCGACCTGCACAGTGCTTTCGCCCGTAACGCCTGTTTTCAAACTTTCCCCCATACTATCCTAATCTCACTTTCGTTATTATCTTTGTACGCAAATATAATACTTACAAGTGAAAAGACTGCTGGTCATATTCCTGTTTTGTATCGTGGCCGGAACCGCACCTGCTGCGGAAACGGCGCTTGTGAGCGTTTTTCCGGATTCCCCCTCCGGAGCGCAGAAGCCCGCTGCGAGCAAACGTATCGCGAGGAAGAACGCCAAAGAGGGAAAAATGCAGTACAGCAACAGGGATGTGTCGCACTACGATTTCGTAACGGAAAAGGGGGATACGATTACCATAGTTTATGTGAATCGCATCTTCTGTTTCTCGAAACCGATGGATATGTCGAAGCACTGGAAACTCGTGCGCGACTTCCGGAAAGTATATCCGCTGGCGCAGGTGGCCAAGGAAAAAATGGCCGTCTATGAGGTCGAGATACTGAAACAGCCCACGCGAAAGGCCCAGAGGGAGCTCTCAAAAAGCATTGAAAAGCAGCTGGTGTCCGAATACACCCCCGAAATGAAGCGCATGACGGTCAATCAGGGCAAGATACTGGTGCGCCTCATCGACCGCGAAACCGACAAGACATCTTATGAAATAGTCAAAGAGTTCCGCGGCGGGTTCGTGGCGGGGTTCTGGCAGGGCATCGCAAAGATCTTCGGCCATAACCTGAAGGACGAATACGACGCCGTGGACCGCGACCGCATGATCGAGCAGTGCATCATAATGTACAATGCCGGCCTGCTGCCCGAATACTAAAAATCATCTCAAAAGTCAAATACTGCGTTACGCTCGCTGTTCAACCGACGCTGTGGAGCGAGGGCAGAGGCTGCAAAGTTGACCTTCGGTCTTCCTCCTTCGCGCCTCGGGAGAGATCAAGCAAGCTCGACACTCCTCTCTGCTTGGCGTCGGTTGCAGGCTATGCCGAGCCGCGAGGAGGAAGATCGAAGATCAAATCCTCATTTACGATCAGTAAACTCCGGTTCTCGCAGCTTCGCAAGCCTTTTCTTTGAGCTTTTGAGATAACTTTTATGACCTTTGGCTTATCGTCGGCGCCGATTCTTTTTAATGCCTTTGCCGCAAAGCGTTGCAAATATCCCCGGATTTATTATCTTTGTAAAAGCGAAATGCGGCGTCCGGACGGCGCCGTTTTCACGGTTTGACCTTTAACTTAAATATCTTACAGCTATGACAGAATGGTGGGGCGCAATGGATTTGCTGATGAAATCCGTATGGTGCGTGGCTTTCGTAACGAGCCTTGTCTTTATCATCCAGAGTGTTATGACCTTCGCGGGGATGGACTCCGACGGCGGGATGGACGTGAATATCGACGTCGACGCTGTCGACGGCGGCGGCGGCGACCACGCCCCGTTCCAGCTCTTCACTTTTCGCAACCTCGTGAACTTCCTGCTGGGCACTTCGTGGGCGATGATAGCTTTCCAGGGGGCGTTCAAAAGCAACGGCCTGTGGATCGCGGTGGCGGTAACCGTAGGCGTGCTCCTCGTGGCGGCGGTGATGATGATATTCCGTTTCTTCAGCCGCATGGAGCAGAGCGGAAACATCGATCTCAGGAACGCCGTCGGATGCAAGGGCAACGTCTACCTGAAGATCCCAGCCGCCAAGAAGGGCGAAGGCAAGGTGCAGATAGCCGTGCAGGGAGCCGTCAGGGAGTACGACGCGCTGACCGAGGGCGAGGAGCTGGAAACCGGCGCGCCCGTGGTGGTCAAAAAAGTGATAAACGGCAACACGCTGCTTGTCGAAAGATTCTGACATCGACAGATCAACAATAATCCAAACTAAAATAAAATTTCTATGGAAGCTATGGGAGTAAGCATAATCCTTATCGTCGTGATCGTGGTGGTGCTGTTCGTAACGTTCGCCGCCATCCTTTCGCGCTACAAACGCTGTCCGTCCGACCGCATTCTCGTGGTCTACGGGAGAACCG
>JAVBVG010000039.1:0-9003 GCA_031554415.1 Rikenellaceae bacterium
CTCCGTGCGTTCCGGTTTCAGGGGCAAGGCAGCGAAGGGGATGCGGTTGTCAAGGTTTCCGAAGGAACCCCGAGAGGGGCACCGACCTTGACAGCCGATCCGTCTCCGAAGCTAAATTCGCCCCTCAGAAACCGGAATGCACGGCTGCGCTTACCTTCTCACTTCATTTATGCCCATTTCGCGGGAAAATCTGTCAATACACTATAGGATGGCTGGCTTAATTGTTTTTTAGTACGGTCCTATCAAGATTCACTTGCTCGTATTTGACAAATGGGGAGTCCAGATTCCGAACTTTTTATCTGATTGAATTTATGTAATTTGCAACAAATGGGAATATTGATTATATTTAAGCGATATAAACCGACAATCAATACCTGACTATGAGATTATATTTCATTGTGCTTGCCTATACACTGTTCTTCTTACCTGCATGCAGCAAGAGCGATCCCGATATATTACTAGTTCTGGAGCATGTTGAAGGCATCCTCATAGATGATCCAAAAGGCGCCCTTTCTATTCTGGAGGATATAAACAAAGAAGATATCCGCGGCAGGGAAGCCGAGGCCAGATATGCCTTGGATATGTCGGAGGCGCTTGACCGTAATTACATTGACGTTGACAATGATTCTCTTATCCGCATAGCCCATTCATATTATCTGAGAAGCAAGGATATAAGACGAAAGGCAAAATCCAGTTATTATCTCGGGCTCGTGCAGTTCGATGCAGGCAATTATGAGGACGCAACCGTATCCTTTCTGAACGCACTGGAGTATGCGCAGGATTTACAAGACCACTATTTGACTGGCCAAACACACCTTCAGCTTGGATTAATATATGAGTGTCAGGAGTCGTTCGATGGGATGATAGAACATTATGCAGAAGCGATAAATGAATTTAAACAAACAGAACTGGTTTCTCACCTTGTCCATTCTCTTAATGTTTTAGGTACAGCATATGAATTTATTGGCGAATATGAAACTGCTATAGAGTATAAGAAATCCGGCTTGAACTTAGCGACAGAAATCAAAGACACAGCCTCGATTATTAGAATATCACAGGAAATAGGCGGCACGTATCATTTGTTGGAGGATTATGATAAAGCTCAGGAATATCTATTAGATATGTTCTCTCGCTTTGATGAGGGCTTTGCTTATGATGATTTTCCAGGCAAGTTCATGCTTGCAGTCAATTATATTAAGATAGGAGCCCTCGATAAAGCAAGACAGTATTTCGAAAGTCTTGATATTTCGGAACTGAGCGACGACCGAAAGGCTGGCGTCGACTATGAGTTGTATGAGTTGGAGAAACTAAGCGGAAATTATAAAAAAGCTCTTGCCCATTTCGAAGAGTGCTTTGCTATACGCGATTCTTTATGGGAGGCTATTCAAGGGGAAGATATTCTTGAAATTGAACGAAAATACGAAAACACTCAATTAGAATATGAAAATTACAAGCAGAGGACATATAAATGGTTTTTCATAATAGGAATGCTTGTTCTAATAAGAGCTCTTTATGCAATTCATAAATCTTTGTCCGTATTTTATCCAAATAGTCATTTAGTTCAAGAGCAGCTCTGGTTCTGCCTTTGCTGCAACCTTTTGCCTGGTCCCATAATTTCGGGTAAATGCTGCGTTTGATTCTGGTTTCATCGTCGACACCATTGATAGTAAGACGTACTACAATAGGTGCCTCTCCATTTTTTAATAAACTGTTCCCTTTCTTAATGAAGAACAAAATTTTCATTGTCTCTTTTTCCATGGTTCTGTCATTTAATTGTTAACACAAAATTACTTTGGATGAATGAAATTGGAAAGAGCAAACAATGTGAAAAACAGTGAAGTACGCTACCTATCGTGGCTATTTTTTGAGGGCTTGAAAAAAGCCACGAATTAGCCACGCGGGAACTTTAGCATTCTGCGTTTTTATGTCGTTAGGGGGACAATAAAAAAACGCTGAATGTCTGAAATTCAGCGTTTTTCCAAAAATGACTTCTTCTATAAGTGGTGCCACCAAGAATCGAACTAGGGACACACGGATTTTCAGTCCGTTGCTCTACCAACTGAGCTATGGCACCAATACATTTTGTCTTTTGACGGGTGCAAAGATAACCATAAAATTTTATTCTGCAACAAACCGCCAAACCTTTTTTTGGAACGTTAACCCGCAAACCGGCGCGCCGGGATAACTGTATGCCGCGAAATTAAAACACCGGCTCGCACTTCACCGACTTTTTTTAACACCGCACTTTGCCGGCGTATAGTAAATTATTGTATCTTTGCACCGTCGTTCGAACGTAACCTAAGCATAGTATCCTATGATAATCGCCCTCGCACAGCTGAACTACACCATCGGAGATTTCGAAGGCAACAAGATCAAAATCATCGGCGGCATAAACCGTGCGAAGGCGGAAAAGGCGGATCTTGTGGTGTTTGCGCAGGGCGCCATCAGCGGCACTCCCGGTTACGACCTGCTCCGCAAGTACACTTTCCTCGAATATTGCGAGGAGGCGCTGGTCGAGATAGCATCCCATTGCGACGACATTTCAGTGCTGGTCGGGCTTCCGATCCCCGGCGAGAACGGAACGCTCAGCGCCGCCGCACACATCCACAACCGCCGCATCGAACGATACATCGGACGCAAAAACATAGTTTCGCGCGAGGATAAACCCTATCTGGTGCCGTCGAAAGGGTGCCAGTACATCCGAATCGCGGGCGAAAAGGTGGCTGTCGTTATCGGCGAAGATATCCAGACGGAGCGCGAATACGGCCAGAATGCCGACATCATAATCAATCTCACGGCGAGCCCTTACTCGCGCGGGATAGTTGAAAAACGCTATGGTTTTTACCAAAACGTAGCCTACACTTCGGGCAAACATGTCGTTTATGTCAATCAGGTCGGCGGGCAGACCGATGTGCTGTACGACGGTTCTTCGGCCGCTTTCAACGGAAAGGGCGAAACGATAGTGCTGTTGGGAAATTTTGAGGAGGATTTTCAGATCGTGGATACCGCAGCCGCCAATCCGGCGATCCCCATGCCGCCGCAGAACAAGACCGAAAATGTCTTTTACGCGATGAAAATGGGGCTGGCAGACTATTTCCGCAAGAACGGTTTCACCAAGGCCTGCCTCGGAATGTCTGGAGGAGTGGATTCGGCGCTGGTGGCCGCGATGGCCGTAGAGGCTCTCGGGGCGGATAACGTGCGCCTGCTTATGATGCCTTCGCAGTTCTCGACCGAACATTCGGTGGACGACGCGGTCGAAATGGCCGAAAGGCTGGGCGTTGCTTACAATGTGGTGCCGATCACCGAGGCCTACAGGGCGATTACCGAAACCATGAAGCCCGTGATGGGCGGCACCCGTTTCGACACGACGGAAGAGAACATACAGGCGCGGATCCGTGCGGTGATGCTGATGGCGCTGTCGAACAAGTTCGGCTACATCGTGCTGAACACATCCAATAAGAGCGAGTCGGCGGTGGGTTACGGAACGCTTTACGGCGACTCGATAGGCTCGATAAGCATTGCCGGCGACCTCTACAAGAGCGAGATATACGACGTGGCACGATACATAAACCAGATCCGCGGCAACGTCATACCCGAAAACATCCTGCTCAAGGAGCCTTCGGCAGAGCTGCATCCGGGGCAGTTGGATTCCGACCGCCTGCCGACCTACGAAACGCTCGACGCGATACTTTACCGCATGATCGAGAAGGGGCAGCACCGCGAGGAGATCATTAATGCGGGTTTCGACGCGGCGACGGTGGAGCAAGTGCATTCGATGCTGCTCAGGAACGAATACAAGCGACGGCAGGGATGTCCGGTGTTCCGGCTCTCGACCGCCCCGCTGGGCAAGGAGTTCGTGATGCCGCTGACGAACAAGTACGGCGGATACGGATTGTAAAAACATTCAACGACAACGAATTGGCTAAATTACTTGAACATAAGGGCATAGTGCTGGAGGTGGACGACAAGTTCGTCGAAGTCGAGATGATCGTCGAGGATGCCTGTTTGGGCTGCAAGGCCAAAGGGATATGCGGCGTGGATGAGAAGAACAAGCGGTTCGTTACGGTTTACGACGAACTGGCGCGGTACTACACTCCCGGCGAGGAGGTCATGGTGGGTGTTTCGGAAGTCATGGGAATGAAAGCGGCCACGTATGCCTACATCATTCCTTTCTTTATATTATTGGGTACGCTGCTGCTGACGCTCCACGTCGGCTGGCGTGAAACGGCCGCGGGGCTCACCTCGCTCAGCCTGATGTGTTTGTACTACGTGGTGCTTTTCTTCTTCCGCAAGCGCATCGAAAAGGAGATCGTCTTCAAAATCCGGAAAATTTAAATACAGTTTTATATAGAGATGGGTGTATTAGCTTATACCATTCTGACGCTTTGCGTTTTGGGTGTGCTTGCCGCCGCGATACTTTATTTCGTGGCGCAAAAGTTCAAGGTCTACGAGGATCCGCGCATCGACGACGTCGAAGCGAAACTCCCCGGGGCGAACTGCGGCGGCTGCGGTTTCGCGGGGTGCCGCGCGTTTGCCGAGGCGCTGGTCAGGGAGGACGACATAGCGCCTCTGTACTGTCCTGTAGGCGGCGGGGGAACGATGAAGGACGTGGCCGAATATCTGGGCAAGGCCGCTCCCGAGCGCGAACCGCAGGTTGCCGTGGTGCGCTGTTCGGGCAGCTGCGACAGCCGTCCGCGCCTGAACCGTTTCGACGGGGCGCGTTCGTGCGCCGTCGCGGCGGCGACCTATGCCGGGGAAACCGGGTGTTCATACGGGTGCCTTGGAAACGGCGACTGCTGCGTGGTCTGCGAGTTCGACGCCATACACATGAATCCCGCGACGGGACTTCCCGAGGTGGACCAGGACAAATGCACGGCGTGCGGAAAATGCGTAACGGCCTGCCCGAAGACGATAATCGAACTTCGCCGCAAGGGGCCCAAGGACCGCCGGATATTCGTTTCGTGCGTCAACAAGGATAAGGGCGGGGTAGCCCGCAAGGCCTGCGCCGTCGCGTGCATCGGCTGCGGCAAGTGCGAAAAGGCGTGCGCTTTCGAGGCCATAACCATCGAGAACAACCTCGCCTACATCGACCCGCAGAAGTGCCGCCTGTGCCGCAAATGCGCGCCCGAGTGCCCCACTAATGCGATCCACGAAGTTAACCTGCCCGCGCGCAAGGTTGCCGATGCGCCCGCTGAAGAAAAGGCGGCCGTTTGATATTACCCAGGAGGGGAGGGAAGACGGACCACCTCCCCCTCGCTTTGCGAGGGTACTCCTCCTTAGTAAGGAGGAGAGTTTTTGAAAAATGTAATTGAAAGATATGTTGAAGACTTTTCCGAAGGGCGGTATCCATCCGCCGGAAAATAAACTGAGCGCCGGGAAGGGCATAGAGTTCCTGCCCCTGCCCGAAACGGTCGTGGTGCCGCTTTCGCAGCACATAGGCGCGCCGGCAGTGGCCGAGGTCGCGAAGGGTGACAGGGTGCTCGCCGGGCAGCTCATCGCAAAGGCCGGGGGATTCGTTTCGGCAAATGTGCATTCTCCCGTTTCGGGAACGGTCGTTTCTGTCGACCTCGTCCCGAACGCCTCGGGAGTGCGCCAGGCGGCCGTTACGATTAAGGTCGAGGGCGACGAATGGGTGCCGGGGATAGACCGCACCGACAAGGTCGTGAAGGGTTGCCCGCTGTCGGGCGACGAGATCATCAAAAAGATAGCCGAGGCCGGCATAGTAGGCATGGGCGGCGCCGCTTTTCCCACTCAGGTCAAGCTGACGCCCCCTCCGGGCAAAAAAGCCGAATTCCTGATAATCAACGGGGTGGAGTGCGAGCCGTACCTCACTTCCGACCACCGCGTGATGCTCGAAAGAGGCAAGGAAATGCTCACCGGAGCCTCGATCCTTGCCAAGGCGCTGGGGGTCGAGAAGACTTACGTGGGCATCGAGAACAACAAGTCCGACGCGATAGAGCATCTGCGCAAGGTAGCGCAGGATTTCCTCTCGATGGAGATCGTACCGCTGAAGGTTCAGTATCCGCAGGGCGGTGAAAAACAGTTGATCGCAGCCGTGACCGGACGGCAGGTGCCTTCGGGCGCGCTGCCGATCGACGTGGGCGTGGTGGTGCAGAACGTCGGCACGGCGCTGGCAGTCTACGAAGCCGTGCAGAAGAACAAACCCCTCGTCGAAAGGGTGGTAACCGTGACCGGCAAGAGCATCGCCAAACCGTCGAATTTCCTTGTCAGGATAGGCACTCCCTTGTCGGCGCTGATAGAGGCGGCCGGAGGGATGCCTTCTGATACCGGCAAGGTCATAGGCGGCGGACCGATGATGGGACGCGCCGTGTCGAACATCGACGCCCCCGTGACGAAAGGGACCTCAGGGATCCTCGTGATGAGCGACAGGGAGGCTTCGCGCGGTGCGGAAACCAACTGCATCAAATGCGCGGGGTGCGTCGCGGTCTGCCCGATGGGGCTGGAGCCCTACCTGCTGTCGAAACAGTCGCAGAAGCAGATGTGGGACGACGCGGAACAGAACAGGATCGCCGACTGCATCGAATGCGGAAGCTGCGCCTACACCTGCCCCGCCCGCCTGCCGCTGCTCGACTGGATGCGCCTGGGCAAGGCCGAAGTTTTGAAGCGCGCAAGGGCGCGCGCTTCGAAATGATAAATGAAAGATGATAGATGAAAGATTGCGGTGAAGCTGCGCGTCGTTTAAAAAAGCCTGCGGCATCTGCCGCACATTAATCTTTCATATTTCATTTTTCATCTTTCATAATTGGAAAACAGACTCATAACTCATAACTCATGACTTATAACTCAAAATTGGTAGTGTCGCCCTCGCCGCATGTCTACAGCAAGCGGTCGACGGCGCGCATCATGGGCGACGTGCTGATAGCGCTCGCGCCGGCCTTCGGGGTTTCGGTGTGGGTGTTCGGCGTCGACGCCCTCGTCGTGACGGCACTGTCGGTCGCATGCTGTGTGGCCTTCGAGTGGCTGATCCAGAAGTTCCTGCTGAAAGGGCCGCTTACGATAAACAACCTTTCGGCGGCGGTCACCGGCGTGCTGTTGGCGTTCAACCTGCCGTCTACCATTCCGCTGTGGCTGGTCGCGCTCGGAGCTTTCGTGGCTATCGCGGTCGGCAAGATGACTTTCGGCGGTCTGGGCAAGAATCCGTTCAACCCCGCGTTGGTCGGACGCGTGTTCCTGCTGATCGCCTATCCGGTGCAGATGACCACATTCCCGCAGTTGGCCGTAGATGCGACTTCCGGGGCGACGCCGCTCGCGTTCGTGAAAGAGGCGCTGAAGAACGGCCGGACGGTCAGCGAGATACTTCCGCAGATCAATATGGCGGACATGGCGATAGGGCTGAAATCGGGTTCGTTCGGCGAGGTGGCGGCCATAGCGCTGCTCATCGGCGGGCTCTACCTGCTGATCCGCAAGGTCATCACGTGGCATATACCCGTGGCGGTCCTCGGAACGATGGCCGCGTTCAGCGCGATCCTGTGGCTGGTTAATCCCGAAGCCTATATGTCGCCGCTGTTCCACCTGCTGACAGGGGGTGCGATGCTGGGTGCGATCTTCATGGCGACCGACTACTCGACCTCGCCCATGACGTGGAAAGGGGGGCTGATATTTGGTGTCGGGATAGGATTGCTGACCATAATAATCCGCGTCTGGGGCGCGTATCCCGAGGGGATGTCGTTCGCGATACTGATAATGAACGCCGTCGTGCCGCTCATCAACAAATATGTCAAACCGTCGCGCTTCGGTGCGAGCCGCACGGGCGTTTTAAAAGAGTCTAAGAGTTAAGGTAAGGGGGTAACATGAAGAATACACTGCTTAATATGATCCTTGTCCTGGGCGGCATCACGCTTGTGGCTTCGGCCGGAGTGGGGATGGTCTACCGGGTTACCGAAGAGCCGATAAGGATAGCGAAAGAGGCAAACACCAAGCTGGCGCTCGGCGACGTGCTGCCGGAATTCGACGAAAGCTCGGAGGCCGCGATGAAGATCGACGATATCGATATGGTGGTCTACACAGCCGAAAAAGACGGTAAGACGGTAGGCTATGCCATACAAACCGCTACCAAAAAAGGTTTTTCGGGCGAATTCAAACTGATGGTCGGTTTCACTCCCGACGGAAAGGTCTATAACGTGAAGGTGCTCGAGCATTCGGAAACCCCGGGGCTGGGCGACAAAATGGCGGCCGAGGGTAATCCCCTGTTCGCGAGTTTCGAGAGTAAGAATCCCTCGCAGATGAAGCTGGCCGTTACCAAGGACGGCGGCGACGTGGATGCGCTGACCGCCGCCACGATCACTTCCCGCGCATATGTAGACGCCGTCGCGCGCGCATTCAACGCGCTGATGCAGCAGACCGGCAGACATGGCGTCGAGGCCGACGTGGATGCCGAAACGGGCGCTACGGAGGTAGACGGGGAATCCGGCGCCACGGAACAAACGGAAGGAAAGGAGGCCGCAAATGAATAAGCTCAGGATCATAATTTCGGGGATCATAAAGAACAACCCCGTTTTCGTGCTGCTGCTGGGTATGTGTCCCACGCTCGGCACCACCACTTCCGCCGTGAACGGCATGGGTATGGGCGCCGCCACGATGGCCGTGCTGATAATGTCCAACATCGTAATCTCACTCGTGAAGAACATCATCCCTTCGAAAGTGCGCATTCCGTCCTATATAGTGATAATCGCCGCGTTCGTTACGATCGTGCAGCTCTGCATGCAGGCGTACCTGCCCGACCTTTACAAAACGCTCGGAGTGTTCATCCCGCTGATCGTGGTGAACTGCATCATACTCGGACGCGCCGAAGGTTTCGCGTCGAAGAACAATGTCCTCGATTCGGCCCTCGACGGACTCGGAACGGGCCTCGGTTTCACACTTGCGCTGACGATACTCGGCTCGGTCCGCGAAATGCTCGGCAGCGGCTCGATATTCGGGCACAGCTTCATTTCGGGCGACGGAATGCTCATCTTCGTACTCGCCCCCGGAGCGTTCATCGCG
>JAVBVG010000037.1:0-5504 GCA_031554415.1 Rikenellaceae bacterium
GATCTCCCACGACCGGGCGTTCCTCGACAACGTCACCAACCGCACGGTCGAGATATCGCTCGGCAAGCTGTACGACTACAAGACCAACTACAGCCACTACGTCGAGTTGCGCCGCGAAAGGCGCGAACAGCAGATGGCCGCGTACCAGAACCAGCAGAAAATGATCGAGAAGACCGAGGAGTTCATCGAGAAATTCCGCTACAAGCCCACCAAGTCGAACCAGGTTCAGTCGCGCGTAAAACAACTTGAAAAACTCGACCGGCTGGAGGTCGACGAGGAGGATATGTCGCGGCTCAATATAAAATTCCCGCCCGCTCCGCGTTCCGGACAGATCGTGGCGGAAGTGAAGAATGCGGGAAAGAGTTTCGGGGAGAAGCACGTTTTCAGCGGCGCCGATTTCACGATCGAGCGGGGTGAAAAGATCGCCCTGGTCGGACGCAACGGCGAAGGCAAGACCACCTTCGCGCGGATGCTGATCGGTGAACTCACCCCGACCGAAGGCTCGATACGCGTCGGTGCAAACGTAAACACGGGTTCTTACGCCCAGAACCAGGACGACCTGATGGACGGCAATTTCACGGTTTACGACACCCTCGACAAGGTTGCGGTGGGAGATATCCGGACGCGTCTGAGAGACATCCTGGGGGCGTTCCTGTTCCGGGGCGGCGACATCGACAAGAAGGTCAAGGTGCTTTCCGGCGGCGAACGTTCGCGGCTTGCGATGGCCCGCCTGATGCTCGAACCCTACAACCTGCTGGTGCTCGACGAACCGACCAACCATATGGATATGCGTTCGAAGGATATCCTGAAGAACGCGCTGATGAAGTACGACGGCACGGTGATAGTCGTTTCGCACGACCGCGAATTCCTCGACGGCCTCGTCGACAAGGTTTACGAGTTCCGCGACGGAGGGGTTCGGGAATATCTGGGCGGCATCTGGTACTTCCTTGAAAAACGCAAGCTGGAGTCGCTGCGCGAGGTCGAGATCAAGGCCGTCGAGGAGAAGAATGAGGAGCCGAAAGCTGCCGGGAAAGATGATTACAAAAAGCGCAAGGAGTCGGAAAAAGCCGTGCGCAGGGTGGAGAACACCATCGCCGGGGTCGAGAAAAAAATCACCGGACTCGAAGCCGATATCGCCGCATGGGATGTGAAACTCGCCGACCCTGCCGCGAACGGAATAGACCTGGCCGACGGTAAAGTTTTCGCCGCCTACGAGGAATTGAAACGCCGCCTCGCCCGCGAAATGCACGAGTGGGAAAAGTTGAATTACGAATTAGACATAATTGTAAATGGTTAATTAGAGTATCACTATTTATCATTTATCATTAACCATTAATCATTTTTTAGGTATGGATAATATTGTTTTTGGGCTTCGTCCCGTCATCGAGGCCATCGAGGCCGGACGCCAGATCGAAAAAATCTACGTCAGGAAAGGCTCGGACGGCCAGCTCTTAACCGAGCTGAAAGAGGTCGCCCGCGCCCAGCACATCAACGTGCAGGAGGTGCCGGTCGAGAAGCTCAACCGCCTCACCCGCGGCAACCACCAGGGCGTCGTGGCGCAGGTTTCGGCCATAGTCTACTCCGACATGGATGAGATACTGGCCGGAATACCCGAAGGCGTGCCGGGGCTGCTGGTGATCTTCGACGGAGTGACCGACGTGCGCAACTTCGGCGGAATAGCCCGAACGGCCGAATGTGCAGGAGCGCACGGACTGATCGTCCCGATGAAGAACGCCGCGCCCGTGAACGCCGACGCGCTGAAGGCGTCGGCCGGGGCGCTGAACATCATCCCGGTGTGCCGCGTGGGAAGCATCCGCAACACCATAAAACTGCTGCAGGCCGAGGGGTTCCAAGCCGTCGCCGCGACCGAAAAAGCGGCCGGGAACATATATTCGGCCGATTTCAAAAAACCCACCGCGATAATCATGGGCAGCGAGGATGCGGGAATCTCGAAAGAAGTTCTTAAATTGTGCGACGCGCAGGTGGCCGTTCCGCTGAAAGGGAAGATCGAATCGCTCAACGTGGCCGCGGCGGCAGCCGTAATGCTGTACGAAACCGTAAGACAACGATCATGAAGCATCAAAATTTATACAATGACACTGTGCGCCTGGTTCAGATCCTGGTAAAAAAGCCTTCGTTCAGCCGCGAGGAACACACTACGGCACGCATACTGGCCTCCGCACTGCAGATAAGGCATATGGGGGACGTGCATATGTCGGGCAACAACGTGTGGACATACAACAGGCACTACGATCCGGCAAAACCGACGATCCTGCTCTGTTCGCACCACGACACGGTAAAGCCGAATCCCGGCTACACGCGCGACCCGTTCATCCCCGAGATAACTGAGGACGGAAAACTGTACGGCCTCGGGAGCAACGACGCCGGAGGATGCGTCGCGGCCATGGCATCGGCATTCCGGTACTATTGCGAACGCGAGGACCTCAAATACAACCTTTGCCTGGCGCTCGTCGCCGAGGAGGAGATAAGCGGCGAGGGCGGCATACGCAGCATACTTCCCGAACTCGGCCCGCTCGAATTCGCGATAGTCGGAGAACCGACCGGGATGCACCTTGCGATCGCCGAAAAAGGGCTGATGGTGCTCGACTGCGTCGCCCGCGGACGTTCGGGACACGCCGCGCGCGACGAGGGCGACAACGCCATACTGCGCGCCATACCCGATATCGAATGGTTCCGCGACTACCGCTTCCCGCTCAAAAGCGACCTGTTCGGCGAGGTGAAGATGAGCGTTACGATGATTTCGGCAGGAACGCAGCACAACGTCGTGCCAGCCGAATGCCGCTTCACGGTCGATGTGCGCGTTACGGAAAAATACACCAACGAAGAGGTTCTCGAGATAGTCCGGAAAAACGTCGCCTGCGAGGTCACGCCGCGCTCGACTCACCTCAAACCCTCTTACATCACTCCCGAACACCCGATCGTGGAGGCGGGCATAGCAATGGGGCGCAGGACTTTCGGCTCGCCGACCACTTCCGACCAGGTGGCTCTGGACATTCCCTCGGTGAAGATCGGCCCCGGCGACAGCAGCCGCTCACACAACGCCGACGAGTATATCCTGCTCTCGGAACTGGAGGAGGGGATCGACCTGTATATCGAACTTTTGGGCAAAATATTATAGATATGAATTTTCGACGAGATGAGAGCAATCGAGCAAACTCGGATTGCCGAAACGAGGATGAAAATGCGTTTGCTTCGCAAACGAAACTCTGGGCGAAAAACACGGATGCAGACAAGGCGGTGGATGCTTTCACAGTAGGATGCGACCGCGAAATGGATATGATGCTGGCCGAAGCCGACGTGCTCGGTTCGCTGGCCCATACGCGGATGCTGGAATCTATCGGGCTACTCTCGAAAAAGGAACTTGATGCGGTGCAGACCGAGCTGAAAAAAATACTGGCTGACATCCGCAAGGGCAATTTTGATATCGCGGACGGCGTGGAGGACATCCATTCGCAGGTCGAATTCCTGCTCACGGAACGCATCGGCGAAACCGGCAAGAAGATACACAGCGGCCGTTCGCGCAACGACCAGGTGCTGGTCGACCTGCGCATCTTCCTGCGCCGCGGGATCATGGAGATCGTACGGGCCGCGCAAGTGCTTTTCACCAGGCTGCAGGCCCTTTCCGAACAGCACAAAGACGTGCTGATGCCCGGCTACACCCACCTCCAGATAGCCATGCCGTCGTCGTTCGGACTGTGGTTCGGCGCATACGCCGAGAGCCTCGCCGACGATATGCAGATGATGCTGGCCGCCTGGAAGGTGTGCAACCGCAACCCGCTCGGTTCAGCCGCCGGATACGGTTCATCGTTCCCCCTCGACAGGGAGATGACCACGCGCCTGCTGGGTTTCGACTCGATGGACTACAACGTGGTCTACGCCCAGATGGGACGCGGAAAGACCGAGCGCATCGTGGCGCAGGCGGTGTCGTCGGTCGCCGCGACGGTCGGACGGATGGCGATGGACAACACAATGTTCCTCAATCAGAATTTTGGTTTTATAAGTTATCCTGATAACCTGACGACCGGTTCGAGCATCATGCCCCACAAGAAAAATCCCGACGTGTGGGAGATCGCCCGCGGAAAATGCAACCTGCTGCAGGCGCTGCCGAACCAGATCGCCATGCTCACCGCCAACCTGCCGCTGGGCTACAACCGCGACCTGCAGCTGCTGAAAGAGGTGCTTTTCCCGGCGCTGCAGGATATGAAAGAGGTGCTGGCGATGGCGGCCTATATGCTGGAGCACGTGAGCGTCAACCGCGAGATACTCGCCGATCCGAAGTACGCATACCTGTTCAGCGTCGAGAGCGTCAACGCCCTTGTGCTGGAGGGGATGCCTTTCCGCGACGCATATAAAACCGTCGGGCTGCAGATCGAAGCCGGCGAATACAAGCCCGCGGCGGAAGTGCGCCACACCCATGCCGGAAGCATCGGCAACCTGTGCAACGACCGGATCGCCGGACTGATGGAGGGTGTAATGTCGCAGTTCGGTTTCGGCGCGGTCGAAAAGGCCGAAGAAGAGCTCGCCCGATAAACCGCCGCGATGAAAAAAACCGTCGTACATCCCGTCATAGGAGAAGTGACCGTTTCGCGCACGCGCGGCGCCACGCGCATCTCGCTCTCGATCAGGCCCGACGGATCTGTGCGCCTCTCCCACCCCATGTTCGTTTCGCAGAGGCGCGCTCTTAAATTCCTCGACGAAAAATGCGACTGGATCGCGGCGAACCGCCTCGGGATGGAGAGCCGCTACGGCGCGGAGCCGTTCGACGAAACCTACCGCACGCGGCGCCATACGCTGCATTTCGTACCGGCGAAAGTCGAAAAGACAACCGCGAAAGTAAGGGAGGGCAGGATCGTCGTGAAACATCCCGCCGCCCTCGATGCCGCCTCGAAAGAGGTTCAGGCGGCTGCGGAAAAAGGGATCACGGAGGCGCTTCGCCTCGAGGCGAAGGAGACGCTGCCCGATATGGTCGCGGGACTGGCGGCGCAGCACGGATTCGCCTGCGGCAGCGTCTGCGTCAAGGCCACCCGGAGCAAATGGGGAAGCTGCACCGCCCGCAACGACATAAACCT
Organism: Rikenellaceae bacterium; assembly: GCA_031554415.1. Taxonomy (GTDB): domain Bacteria; phylum Bacteroidota; class Bacteroidia; order Bacteroidales; family Rikenellaceae; genus UBA940. The sequence continues at coordinate 5,091 of JAVBVG010000037.1, forward strand.
GTCGCTGTTCGTCGCCCTGCTTCCGGAACATCTGGCCGAATACATCGTTCTCCATGAGCTGTGCCATACCGTCCACAAAGACCATTCGGAGCGGTTCCACGGGCTGCTCGACCGCGTGACCGGAGGGCGAAGCAAAGAGCTCAACCGCGAACTGCGCTCATACCGCCCCGACGTCCGCTGCGCGAACCGAGCGCCAAAAGGCGCGAGCTCACCGACTGGAGCCCGCAAGTCGCCGTGAAACGGCGGGGCGGAGATAGCGGAAGGAGGTAACAAAAAATGAAGCCGTCTCGGAATTAGATTTCCGGGGCGGCTTCTCTGTTAAAGAAGATTTTTATCGATCTTCGTTTTTTTGTAGGTGAAGGGATTTTTTTCGGGAGGCGAGATTCTCCCCTGGGTTTAGGTGTGGACTGGTGA
>JAVBVG010000076.1:0-4363 GCA_031554415.1 Rikenellaceae bacterium
AAGTCGCCCATGAGAGCCGAGGCTTTCTGCGAACATTTCGGGATGTGCGGCGGCTGCAAATGGCAGAACCTCCCCTATTCCGAACAGCTGAAATTCAAGCAGAGGCAGGTGGCCGACCAGCTCTCGCGCATCGGCAAAATGGAGCTGCCTGAGATCAGCCCGATCGCCGGCTCGGCGAAGACCGAATTCTACCGCAACAAGCTCGAATACACCTTCGCGCCGCGCCGGTGGCTGACCAACGAGGAAATTGCTGCTGCGGGAGGAGATATAGCCGGCGAACCCGCCCTCGGGTTCCATATTCCCGGTATGTTCGACAAGATATTGGACATCCGCAAGTGCTGGCTGCAGCCCGACCCGTCGAACGCGATCCGCCTGGAGGTAAAACGCTTCTGCATCGAACATGGCTACGAGTTCTACAACATACGCGAGCACACGGGCCTCGTTCGCAACATGGTCATCCGCACCTCGTCGACGGGCGAAACGATGGTTATCATGGTCTTCGCGCAGCCCGACTGCGAACGTATCGGCGCGCTGATGGAGCACCTGAAAAACACATTCCCGGAGATCACCTCGCTGATGTACATGGTCAACACCAAGCTCAACGACTCGACGGGCGACCTCGACGCGAAACTCTATGCCGGGCGCGACCACATCTTCGAGGAGATGGAGGGACTGCGGTTCAAGATCGGGCCGAAATCGTTCTACCAGACCAACTCGGAACAGGCTTACGAGCTCTATAAGGTCGCGCGCGAGTTCGCGGGGCTGACCGGCGCGGAAACCGTCTACGACCTCTACACCGGCACCGGCACTATAGCCAATTTCGTGGCGCGGCAGGCAGAATTGGTAGTGGGCATCGAATACGTGCATGAAGCGATAGAGGATGCGCGGGTAAATTCAGCGCTGAACGGCATCGGAAACGCCATTTTCTACGCCGGGGATATGAAGAAGGTGCTGGACGACGCTTTCGTCGCGGCGAACGGCCGTCCGGAGGTGGTGATCCTCGACCCTCCGAGGGCGGGAGTCGACGCGCCGGTCATCGACGTAATCCTGCGCGCGGCCCCCGAAACCATCGTCTATGTGAGCTGCAATCCGGCCACCCAGGCGCGCGACCTGGCGCTGATGGACGGGCTGTATAAAGTCGCCGCCGTCCAGCCGGTCGATATGTTCCCACACACCCACCACGTCGAAAATGTCGTGAAACTCATCAAAAGAAAATAATTGTACGAACTTTACGTTAATTTTGTAAAACCAAAAACCAACAATATGAAAAATTTCATTCTTATGGCGGCGGCACTGCTGATGGCAGGCTCCGCGGCAATGGCTCAGACAGTTCAGGCACCCCAATACGAAGACGCCATCCAGGTGTCGGGAAAGGCCGAGAAAAAAGTTACTCCCGACGAGATCTATGTGGCGATCACCATCAAGACAGGCGACATCAAAAACCAAAGCGTCGACCAGATCGAGTCTGCGCTGAAGAGCAAGTTCAAGGCTCTGGGCATAGACGTCGAAAAGAACCTGCGCGTGACCTCGATGGCCAACGCCCCGAAAAAGAAGACCGACGTCGACACCAAACGCTCCTACGAACTCAAGGTGGGCGACGTGTGGACCCTGAACTCGGTCTTCACCACGCTCGGAGATATGGGCGTGTCGGATGCGAACGTTACGAAAGTGTCGAACAGCAAGATGGAGGAATACCGCAAGGAGGTGCGCGTCGAAGCGGTGAAGGACGCCAAGGCGAACGCAGAAACGCTTGCCGCCGCTCTCGGACAGAGCATGGGCCCGGCCGTGTGGGTATTCGACAGCGGATATGTCTATGAAAACGCGCCCATGCCGGTCATGATGCGTGCCAAGAGCTATGCCATGGATTCGGTTTACGCCGAAGGGACCGCCGAACAGGGACTCGACATGCAGGACATCACCCTCACATACAACCTGACGGTAAAATTCATCCTGAACAGGAAATAGTAATAATAACATGAGTTTTGCTTATTCAAAACTCACACACTTTACGGAGCGGCCTGAAAAGGCCGCGACAAAGCCCCTCCCTCGAGGGGAGGGTTTGGGAGGGGTAGTCGTAAATACGCGGCTTTAAAAAAGCCGCTAACGTGTGTTTCGGATGGGAATTCCACAATAACGACATAAAAAAACTAACGAGACAACATGAATTCTTATCCGAAATACACGTTATGAAACGCCGCCCGACGGTCGAGATAACGGAAGACGGATCGGCGACGCTGCGCACTCCGCTCGGCGGCGTCACGTATCACTCCACCCGCGGTGCGGTCGGCGAAAGCCGCCACGTATTCATCGAGAACGGCTTCCTGCATACGGGATGCAATCCGGTGAGGATAATGGAGGCGGGTTTCGGGACGGGTCTCAACGCGTGGCTCACCTGGCTGGAGGCGGCGAAGCAGGGGCGTGCGGTGGAGTACACCGCAGTGGAGCTTTATCCTGTTCCGGAAGATGTCGCGGCACAGCTGAACTACACCGACGACGGGCGTTTCGCGGCGATGCACCGCGCCGAATGGAATGCCGCGACGGCTATCACCGACAGTTTCAGACTGATGAAAATGCGGACGGATTTGGCCGCGATGGATTTTTCAGATATATTTGATCTCGTCTATTACGACGCCTTCGCGCCCGACGCCCAGCCGGAACTGTGGACCGGGGAGATTTTTTCCCGTATCTACCGCGCGATGGCCGACGAGGGGATACTGGTAACTTACTCGGCGAAAGGCGACGTCAGAAGGGCGCTGCAGGCCGCCGGGTTCACCGTCGAAAAGCTGCCGGGAGCGCTCGGGAAACGCCATATGCTGCGCGCGAGAAAAATTAAATAATATGCAGAAGGAGTATAAATTCGATTACGAGGCTTACGAAAGCCCGGCTAATCTGCCCGGCGCGGACAGGGAGCTTGCGGGAAAGGCTTTGGAGGCTTGCGGACTGGCCTGGGCGCCATACTCGAAATTCCGGGTCGGGGCGGCGGCGAGGCTCCGCAGCGGACTGGTACTCACCGGGGCGAACCAGGAGAGCGAGGTATTTCCGGCCGGGCTGTGCGCCGAACGGACCCTGCTTTTCGACTGGATGGCCCACCATGCCGGCGACCCGATCGAGGCGCTGGCAATCGCGTCGGTCCCCGGCGAGAGGGAGTGCTATCCGTGCGGACAGTGCCGCCAGGTGCTGCTCGACGCCGAACGACGCCAGGGAACACCCATGCGCGTAATAATGTGCAGCGACCGCTCGGCATCGGCCGTCAACTCCGTCAAAGACCTCTTACCTTTCCAGTTCGAACTGTAATCCCATGCAACTGTTACTTTGCCGAATTGCAAAGTAACCAAAAAATTGCCGGAACGCCGGCAGCGATTTATTTTAGTGCTACCTTTTTTAAAAGGTAGCGGTTGTGTAAATAAAAATGAAGACTTTTTCGAAAGACGATATTCTCTACGAGGACAACCATTTATTGGTTGTAAATAAGCATGCGGGTGATCTGGTGCAGGCCGATTCGGCGGGCGAAACCGGGCTGGAAGATGCGATAAAGGCGTTCATCCGCCGCCGCGACAGCAAGCCGGGCGACGTTTTCCTGGGTGTGGCGCACCGGATAGACCGTCCGGTGAGCGGGGCAGTCGTATTCGCCAAGACCAGCAAGGCCCTCGTGCGCCTCAACGAGATGCTGAGGCTCGGCCAGTTCGACAAGACCTACTGGGTGATAACGGAAGAGCTGCCTCCCCGGCAGGAGGGAACGCTGGTGCACCATATCGTTCGCGACGGAAAGACCAACCGTTCGAGGGCCTACGACTCCCCGAAAAAAGATAGCAAGGAGGCGCGGCTGGAGTACCGGATGATCGCCGGGAGCACGAATTATTATCTTTTCGAGGTGAGGCTGCTGACGGGACGGCACCACCAGATCCGGGCGCAGTTCTCGAAGATCGGCGCGCCGATAAAGGGCGACCTGAAATACGGCGCGAAACGTTCGAATGAGAACGGCGGCATTTCGCTCCATTCGCGCAGGGTTGCGTTCATCCATCCGGTCAAAAAGGAGCCGCTGGAAGTGGTCGCTCCCGTGCCGAAAGGGGACAACCTCTGGAAATACTTCGAGGATTCTACAAAATAAAAATTCTGCGACAGCCGTCATTGCGAGGAAATGCCAAGCATTGACGAAGCAATCCAGGAAATAGATTGCCGCGCTACGCTCGCAATGACGTATGCGCAATAGCTCGCAAATAGGAAAGAACCTGTCTCAAAAAGAGGCAGGTTTTTTTTGCAGCAATATTTTGATATTTTGCGGATAATTATTATCTTTATACTATTGATATAAAGCCGCTTGTGTATGTCATTTAAGAAGTATGACCAGAGTCAGTTATCCCTT
>JAVBVG010000132.1:0-8832 GCA_031554415.1 Rikenellaceae bacterium
TTCGAGGTCAAACCCGGCGAACGGATCGCGCAACTCGTCGTAGCACGTCACGAACGGGCCGAATGGGAACAGACCGATGAACTCTCCGAAACCGACCGCGGCGCCGGCGGCTTCGGTTCGACAGGCAAATAAAAATCTGTCGCCAGGATTTATTCCCGCTGCCTGAAAGATTTTTTCTTTTTATCAAAAGCAAAAATCTTTTTTAATCAGGCGGCAGCGGAGCTTCGCAAGAATATCGCCGCTTTTAAAAAAGCGGCACCAAAAATTTTTGCGGAAACTACGTTTCCTACTATTTTTGTTTTGGAGTAAAATGATGTTTTTGCGGATTTTGGTTGGTTATTGAAATTTGCGGGTTGCACGAAGTGCAACTTTTTCTTGACCAGAGTTTATCTTGAAAATTAATTTTCAGATTAAACTCTGGGCAAGAAAAGTGAACAGGCTGCGCCTGCCGCAAAATTTAATAACAGTCGAGGCCGAAACACCCTCGTAAACATTGATTCACTTCAAAACCGACACAAAATAAACCGCCGCGGCCGTTGCCGCAATCTTTTGGTTACTTTGGGATTTGCCAAAGTAACATATTGAAAAAATGCAATTTAAAGACATCATAGGACAGGAAGAGGTAAAGGCGAGGTTGGCGCGGACGGTCGACGAGGGCCGCGTGAGCCACGCGCAGATGTTCACGGGGCAGAGCGGTTACGGGACCCTGCCGCTGGCGGTGGCTTATGTGCAGTACCTGAACTGTCCGGACCGGAAGGACGGCGATTCATGCGGGGTGTGCCCGTCGTGCCGGAAGATAACGGAACTGCAGCATCCGGACGTCCATTTCGTGATGCCGGTCAACAAGCAGGGCAAGAAGAGCGGCGAGGTTATCACGAGCGACGTTTTTCTGCCGGAATGGCGCAGGACGATGGCTGCGGCGGGCGGATATTTCGACGAGCAGATGTGGTACGGCGAGCTGGGGCTGGAGAACCTTCAGGGTCTGATCTCGAAGAAAGACGCCGACGAAGTGATCCGCAAGCTGTCGTTCAAGAGTTTCGAGGGGGGGTACAAGGCGGTGATCATCTGGCTGCCCGAAAAAATGAACACCGAGGCGGCCAACACGCTGCTCAAGATACTGGAGGAGCCGTGGGACAGGACGCTTTTCGTGCTGGTTTCGGAGTCGCCGCGCCTGCTTCTTCCGACGATAACGTCGAGAGTTCAGGAAGTGGCTGTTCCGGGCGTCGAACCGGAGGCGATCGAGAGGTACTTCACCGCGCAGGGCGTCGATCCGGCGAGGGCGCGGCAGGCGTCGCGGCTTTCGAGGGGCGACCTGTTGGAAGCGCGGCGGATAGTGTCGGACGATGGGGCCGAGGAGAAGAGTGAGGATTTCGAACTTTTCATGGGTTTGATGCGCCTGAGCTACAACGACAAGCACCTGGAACTTATAGAATGGGCGGAAGGAGTTGCGCGTCTGGGACGCGAACGGCAGAAGCGTTTTATCGAAAATTCGATCCGCCTGGTCCGTTCCAGCTACATGCTTAACGCGGGATTGGAAGATATTGCGTACCTTTGGGGCGCGGAACTCGATTTTTGCCGTAAATTTTCGCCTTTCATAGGCAATCACAACGTCGAAAATCTCGTTAGCGAAATGGAGACGGCGCTCGGACAGCTCCGTCAGAACGGCAACGCGGGTATAATATTCACTCACTTCGCTTTGGCGGTGAGCAAACAGATAATAAAAAGATAATTAGGGATTACGAATTAGGAATTATGAAAGACAGGCGCTACAATCCATGATCATTTCATTAATCCTCAATTCGTAATTCGTAATTTTTAATTCGTAATTGATTTATGGCACGTGTGGCATTGATAACCGGAGGGAACCAGGGCGAGGTTAAACCCCGCCTCCACCAGGCGCAGATCATGATAAACAGGGAGATAGGACCTGTCATGCGTTGTTCGCACCGCTACAAAACGCATGCGTGGGGATTCGACGCCGAGGAACTTTTCACAAACCAGGTGCTGATCGCCGACACCGACCTGTCTCCTCGCGCGGTGCTTGAGAAAGTCCAGGAGATCGAACAGGCTCTGGGGCGCGACCGCGCCGCCGAGGGGGCCGAAAAAAAGCGTACCGGACACCCCTACAGTTCGCGCGTGATCGACATCGACATCCTGTTCTACGACGACCGGGTAGTCGACGAGCCCGACCTGAAGATCCCGCATCCCCTGCTCCACGAGCGGGATTTCGTGCTGGAGCCGCTCAACGAGGTAGCTCCGCAGAAGATGCACCCGGTGCTGGGCAAAACGGTCGCCGAACTGTGGGACGGGATCGACGGCCGGGGCGGCGAGGTAGACCGATAAAAACAAGAATGCGGATAGCGAAACATATGATAGAGGCGGCCATCGCGCTGCTTTGCATTTCGGGGTGCGCCAAGTACACCTCCGACTGCGAACTCGTGGTCCGTCCGCGCAGGCTCCCCGTGCAGAGCAGTCCCGCCGCCGGGGACGCCGCCTACGAGGTGACCGTCTTCGCTTTTTACGTTTCCGAAAAGGATATGGAGAGGTGGGCGCCGCAGTCCTATGCCGACGCCCAGGCGGGACAGATACGCAACCTGGACACGGGCGAGGTGCGCACATTCAGCCTTATGGGAGGGCAGGGCGACGACACGTACGTCCATCTCACGCTCAGCCGTTCGCCGGTGGTGCTGGTGGCGGTCGACAGGTTCGACAACTTCTATGCCTACCGGACTTTCGAGTACCTGGTGCCGCAGGTCAATCCCGTAACGATGACGCTGAGGTTCGTGTTGTGGAAGCCGGAGGCGCAGTTCACCGATTCCTACTGGAAAGTCGTCAACGTCGCCAAACAGGAGGAAGAACAGGAAGGATAGCATGAGCGGGAAGGCGGCAAAAACGGGGCAGGTGGTGTTGAAGACAGCCGTGGCGGCGTTCTTCTGCACCGCCCTTTTCATGCGATGCGCCAACCAGATGGCGCCGCAGGGGGGCCCGAAAGATTCGCTGCCGCCGGTGGTGAAGCTGATGACGCCCGAAAACGGACAGCGCCGCTTCACCCAAAAACGGATTTTCATAGAGTTCGACGAATACGTCCAGCTGAAGGACCAGAACAAGGAGTTCTACACATCGCCGATGATGAAGACAAAACCGACGCTCGCGATCAAGGGGCGCGGCGTGAGGATCGACATCAAGGACACCCTGCTCGAAAACCGGACCTACGCGCTCAATTTCGGCAGCGCGGTGCGCGACAACAACGAGGGAAACATCCTCTACGGGCTGCGCTATGTCTTTTCGACAGGCTCGGCCATCGACTCGATGATGATGACCGGCTACACGGCCGACGCGATGAAGGGGGACAGCATCAGCAAGTCTTTCGTGTTTTTCTACGACGCGAAGATCGACACCATACCGCAGTACGACTCTATCCTGCTGAAGCACCAGCCCGACGCGGTGGGGCGCGCCGAGAACAACGGCATCTTCATCGCCCAGAACCTCAAGCCCATTCCATACAAGATTTACGCCGTGCAGGACAACAACGGGAACCAGAAATACGATCCGGGCGTGGACAGGGTGGGTTTCCTCGACAGCCTCTACAATCCTGCCGAAATGGAGCCCTTCGCAATGTGGCTCGACGAATACCGCAAATACCCGACAGCCGACCCGCAGGTCTATTTCCGCATGTTCACCGACGGACAGTTCAAGCGGCACAACCTGACAGGGTCGGAACGTCCGGGACGCCACCAGGCGATCCTGCGGTTCAGCGCCCCGTTCCCGCAGATAGACACGCTGCGGTTCGACGGCATTCCTGATGACAGGATCATCCGGGAGTACATGACGCCCGGAAGGGACACTATTTCGCTGTGGTTCAACGTGCCGTCCGAAATGCTGCCCGACACCATCAAGGGGCGCATCTCATACCTCAAACACGACTCGCTGAGCATTCTGGTCCCCACGTCGCAGCAGCTGAGGCTGGCGTGGCGCTACATCGAAAGCAAGGAGGAGCAGAAGGCCCGCGAAAAAGAGGAGAAAGAGCGGCGAAGGACCGAAGAGGAGGGGGAAGAATACATCCCGCTCCCAAAACCCAATCCATTCAAATTCAAGGTCGACGCGGGCGCCGAGGTCAATCCCGAAAAGAACATCCCGATCCAGTTCGACATCCCGCTTGTGGAGATCGACAGCACGCGCATATCCCTGACGAACATAACCGTGCCCGACGAACCGTCGCCGGTCCCGTTCCACCTGCTGCAGGACACGATGAACATCCGGAAATGGACGGTCGCGGCCGACTGGGACCAGGACACGAAATACAGGCTGCTGGTTCCCGCCGGAGCGTTCGTCAACGTAGCGGGAGAGAGGAACGACACGCTGAAGGCCGATTTCACGATCATGCAGAAGTCGAAGTTCTCCACGATCGTCGCGAACGTGACCGGCAAGACGCCCGACTCGAAATACGTGGTCCAGATAGTCAACAAGAACAACAAGGTCGAAAAAGAGCTGCCATACGTTTCGACGGGGAAATATTATTTCTATTACATCCCCGAAGGCGAGGTGCGCATACGCGTGATCGAGGACGTCAACGGAAACGGCAGGTGGGATACGGGCAACCTCATCGAACGCCGCCAGCCCGAAAGGGCAGAATTCTACGTCGGGGCTACAGGTAGCCAGATGACCCCCACGCGCATCAACTGGGAGGTCGACGTCAACCTCGACATGACGCAGATATTCGCCCCCATCTCGATAGAGAAAGTCCGCTACGACCTGCAGAGAGCGGAAGACGCCCGCGTCGAAAAGTGGCTCGAAGATAAGGCCAAACGCGAGATGGAACGCAAAAAGCAGGGTGAACAGGGACAGGGCGGAGGAGGACTCGGCATCGGCGGCGCGCTGGGCGGCGCCAAACAGCAGATACAATCGACCACAGGCAGCATGGGAGGACGGTAAATGGGGCGCAGACTGACATACACGATCCTTGCGGCGGCGCTGTTGCTGTCGCTTCCGGCGGCGGCTCAACACTACATAGGCGCCAAAGGCGGCTACGGGGCTGCGTGGGGCCGCTTTTATCCCCCGGTCGACAAGAGCCCGATGGTCTGGGGTAAATATACCGGCGGGGTTATGTGGAAATATTACAGCGAACAGGCGGTGATAGGCGGGGTTTCGGCCGAACTCGAGTACCAGATGCGCGGCTACAGGATCGTGGAGGGGATCATGTCCGACACGACAACCTACAAGTTAAAAACCAGGACGGTCGGCTCGGTAACAGTGCCGCTCATCTGGCAGCCGCACCTCTATTTCGCCAACCGCCACATCAGGGTATTCCTCAACGCCGGCGTTACTTTCTCATACAACCTCGGAATAAAAGACACCTACACCGTAACGGACTACAGGTACGAGAAAGTGAACGATAAAAGTGTGTTTTCGCCCGAAATGACCGCCCAAAAGATAATAATGTCGAACCGGACGGTCACGAGCGTTACAACGCCCTACAAGATGGTCACCGCCAGGGACAACCGCTGGAACTACGGCCTGTGCGGAGGGTTCGGATTCGGTGTACTCTTCGGGCGATGGGAGGTTTTCGCCGAAGGACGTTATTACTTCGGAATGTCGGACATCATCCGCAACAAAACCAAATACATATTCAACAAGGAGGGAGCCGGCGGGACGATACGCTCGGAGCTGGACAACCTTTTCATCAACGCAGGGTTCTTTTTCCGGCTCGGGAAAGAGGGCATCAAGGCTCCCCCGCTCAGGCGCAGCAAGGATAAAGTGCCCGACAACAACGATTTCCGCAACATTAAACTCACTTTCTGACCATGGAAAACACAAGACAGCAAAAGATATCCCGACAGATCCAGAAAGACCTGGGCGACATATTCATCCGCGAAGCGGCGCCGATGCTGAAAGGCGCGATGGTGACGGTCTCGTCCGTCAGGATCAGCCCGGACCTGAGCTACGCACGCGTCTACCTGAGCATTTTCCCGTTCGCCAAAAGCGAAGAGGTGATGGTGTCGCTCGAAGCGAACAACAAGCTCATCCGCAAGACGCTCGGCGGAAAGATACGCAACCAGATGCGTATCGTGCCCGAACTCTCGTTCTTCCTCGACGACTCTTTCGAGTATATCGACAAGATAGATAACCTCCTCAAATAATTATGGATTATGAATTATGAATTATTTCCCATTCCTAATTCCTAATTCGTAATTCCTAATTCGTAATTCCGATATGGCCCCGCTGTCGCAATTCTTTGCCCGCCGTTTCCTGTTCTCGCCGAAATCCCATTCGGTGATCAACATCATTTCGCGGGTGAGCATGGTGGCGATGGGGGTTCCGGTGGCGGCGATGGTGATACTGCTCTCGGTCTTCAACGGTTTCGACGACCTGATCCGCCGGATGTACCATGACTTCGACCCCGACCTGCTCGTAAGGCCGGCCGAAGGCAAGGTTTTCGATCCGGCGTCGCTGGATTCCGCCGCGATAGCCTCGCTCGACGGGATCGCCGCGGTCTCTTACGCGCTGGAGGAAAGCGCCCTTCTGGAGTACCGGGGCAGGCAGACGACGGCTACCGTAAGGGGGGTCGGCGAAGATTTCGACAAGGTCGTTGCGATCGGGGGGATGCTCCATATGGGCGCGGCCGAAGGGGAAGGAGCGGTGGTCGGACAGGGCATAGCCTACGAGCTGGGCATCCGCATGAACATCGCCGAACGGCTGAAATTCTACGTCCCGCGCCGCGGAAACTACTCGGCGCTGCTGCCGGTAAACAGTTTTTCGACGGGCGAAGTGCCCATAGAGGGCATTTTCGTGCTGGACGCCGACACCGACGGGGAGTATGTGATCGTGCCGCTGGGTTTCGCACAGGAGCTGTTCGACTACGAGGGAAAAGCGTCGGGACTCATGGTGCGCTTCGCCGGGGAGGGAAACGCCCAGAAACTGAAAAAACAGGTCGCGGAGATCGCCGGCGAGGGTTTCGAGGTGCTGACGCGCTACGAGCAGAAAGCCACGATGTACCGCATCATGACATACGAAAAATGGGGGGTGTTCTTTATCGGGCTGATGGTGCTGGTGATAGCCTCGTTCTCGATAGTGGGTTCGCTCATAATGCTCATCATCGACAAGCGCGGCAATATCCGCACGCTCGGGGCGCTGGGAGCCACTCCGCGCCTGGTGCGCTCGGTATTCACGCGGCAGGGGATGATGATCGGGATGATAGGCGCGGTGGGAGGCTTGATACTGGGCGTCGCGGTATGCGCCGTGCAGCAGATATTCGGGGTTATCCCAATGCCGGCGGCGACGTTCCTCGTCGACAGCTATCCGGTGATGATGAAACCGCTGGACATCGCGGCGGTGTGCGCCGCATTTGTGGCGGTTAATTATATTATTACTAAATTTACGGTGCTCAAAACCATAGGCAAACGCGACCTGGGAATGTAAATATGTCGAAATTTCTGAAAAATATACTGTGGGCTGGACTGCTCGCCCTTGCGGTCGCGGCAGCGTCGTGCGGCCGCCGCGGGAAGATCATCCCCGATGATAAACTGGCCGATATATTCCGCGACGTGTACCTCACCAACGCCTACAACCAGCAGCACCGCGCACCGAACCTCGACTCGCTCAACATCTACGAGCCGGTGTTCGCCAAATACGGCTACACGACCGAGGATGTGCAGCTGACCATCGGCAACTTCGCCAAACGCAAGAGCGCCCGCCTGAGCGACGTGGTAGACCGCGCGATCGATATGCTCGATATACAAAACCGCTTCTACCAGCGGCGGATCGCCATTCACGACACGATAGGGGAGGTGGCCCGCCAGCGCTACATGACGGTGGTCTACGCCGATTCGCTGATCGAGGTGCGCAGGATCGCCGACACGTCACGGCTGCGGATAGTCATTCCGGTCGAGATCCCCGGCACATACGAAGTGAGCTATAACTACATCGTCGATTCGACCGACCATAACTTAAACATGCGCGTCAGCCAGTATCTCCTGGACGACCGCAACAGCCAGTCGGCCAGCAACTCGCGCCGCCTCAGGAGCCGCGAAAAGGAGTCGGTCACGGCATCGTTCGCCGCCGGCGCAAACCACCGCAAACTGGTGCTCGACCTCAACGGCTATCCGCCCGATATGACCAAACCCCATATGACGGTCAGCGACCTGGTGGTGAAACGCTACCTGCCCGACCGCGCGGCGCGCGACTCGATGGCGCGCCAGTGGTTCGATTTCAGGATCGGCGACACGCTGCTCGATCCCCTGCGGGACATCCCTCCGGTGAGTCCTGACGGCTATATCATACTTCCAGATGAAACGGATATCAGCGCACTACCTGCTGACACCCGGGGGGCTTCTCCCCGGTAGGGTCATTACGATCGACGCGTCGGGAACCGTCACGGACATTTCGGCCCCGGAGCATCTCGACCGAGAGGCCGGGGTGGAGTTCTATCCGGGAATCCTCGTTCCGGGACTCGTCAACGCCCACTGCCACCTCGAACTTTCGTACCTGCGCGGGGCGATACCGCCGGGCGGCGGCTTCACGGCATTCGCGCAGGGCATGAGGCGTCAAAGGGGACGCTTTTCGGAGATCGAGCGGCTCGCGGCGGCCGACTTCAGGGACGCCAAGATGTGGGCGGAGGGGATTTCGGCGGTCGGCGACATCTGCAACGGCGCCTCAACGTTTTTCATCAAGGGGAAAAGCCGGATAAGCTATCACAATTTCATAGAACTTTTCGGGCTGGACGCCGATCCGGCGCGGGCTTTCGAACTGCGCGACGCGGCTCTTTCTGTCGGCCTCACGGCAACGGTGACCCCGCATTCGACATATTCCCTGCAGCTCGAAGCCTTTGCGGCGGCG